>NZ_JAKIKS010000042.1 GCF_023284005.1 Shewanella surugensis | reverse complement strand
TTAGTAAGAAACCCCGTAAAGCTAGAAGTCTTTCATTGTTATTTCCGAGCGAACAGTTACCCGTTTTGAAGTGAATCCAATCGATCATTTTCACTGTGTTTAAGTACTAGTGGTTAAAACGGTTTGCTTTAGGATCGTGGGCATTGGCTGGGGAGTAGACAAGGTCATGGGAACGTATTGTGTTGAATGTGAGATTGATTAGTTTGAATGACTTGCCATGAGATGAAAAGGCTAAATGTGGTTGTTAACGTCATTTATGAGCCTTTATCGCGTGATTTTTCACTTAAAAGTCAGATTAAAGATGATACTCTTTAATACTGTTTTTATACACAGTATAGTATGCAATAGAGAATGCGACTTTATGCTCATTTAAGGAACCCCATTGAGGAAGATCATTCATATCGATATGGACTGTTATTTTGCTGCTGTAGAAATGCGCGATTTTCCTGAATTAAGGGGGAAGCCGATTGCTGTTGGGGGGCGAAGTGATCGACGCGGGGTGATCAGTACCTGCAATTATGAAGCACGTGAATATGGCGTGCGTTCAGCGATGGCGTCGGCTTATGCGCTGAGGCTATGCCCTGATTTGATTTTAGTGCCGGGCAGAATGGCAGTTTATAAGAGTGTCTCACAACAGATCCAGAGCATATTCAGGCAATACACCGATTTAATTGAGCCATTGTCTTTAGATGAAGCCTATTTAGATGTCACTGATTGCCAATTTAGTCAAGGCTCAGCCACTTTAATGGCTGCTGAAATCAGAGATAAAATATTTGTAGAAACCGGTTTAACGGCATCGGCTGGTGTTGCCCCTGTGAAATTTTTAGCCAAAATTGCGTCAGATCTCAATAAGCCCAATGGGCAGTATGTCATTTTGCCTCAGATGATCCCTGAGTTTGTTAAAACATTATCACTTAATAAAATCCCCGGTGTGGGAAAAGTGACCGCACAAAAGCTAGCGGATTTAGGCTTACACACCTGTGGTGACGTACAAGGTTTTCCTGATGCAATATTATTGGCTAAATTTGGTAAATTTGGGGCTTCATTACTAGAGCGCGCACAAGGTATTGACGCTAGAGGTATCTATCCTCATCGTGAACGCAAATCTGTCGGCGTCGAGACCACACTGGCGAAAGATATTGTTACGCTTTCTCAATGTCAGTCGGTGATGGAGTCATTAATTCCAGAGCTCAGCAAAAGGGTACAGCGAAGTGCGAAAGATCGAAAGATCAGTAAGCAGGTCGTGAAGCTTAAATTCAATGACTTTAAACAAACCACCATCGAACATCGCAGTGATGAGATATCATTAACCTTATTTTATATCTTATTAGAGCAAGCATTAGAGCGGCGGCACGATCGAGGCATACGTTTAATCGGTATTTCGGTTGGATTAAACCATGAAGATAATAATCAAAAAAGGATAACAGAACTCAAAAAAGCGCAGCTGGATTTAGGGTTTTAGTTTGTCATCTTCGATTCATTGTAAAAAGAAGCTAAAACAGCGTGTTGATACTTTGGCTTCTATGGCTAAAAGGCATTTTAGCGAATAATCGAACTTATTCACCCTTAACTGGAATACGCTCTAAAATCGCCAGTAATAAGGTCCAGTACTGACCTACGGTAGTGATATTGACTTTTTCATCAGGGCTATGAGGATAGCGAATAGTCGGGCCAATAGAGACCATATCCATATCGGGATAAGGTTTTTTAAACAGACCACATTCAAGACCTGCGTGGATCACCATAATCGTGGGTGCTTTCTGATAAATGTCCTCATAAGTGTCACGTACGCTAGCCATAACCGGTGAGCTGTTATCCGGTTTCCAACCGGGATAAGCCCCGCTGAACTCGACATTGGCACCCGCTAATTGTCCTAAGGCACTGAGCATACCTTCTACGTTGTCCCTGCCTGAATCCATCAAGGAGCGAATTAAGCATAATAAGGTGACACTGTCTTTGCTGGTCTTAATCACGCCGAGGTTGAGGGAGGTTTCCGTTACACCTTCAATTTCGTCACTCATGCGTATTACCCCATTCGGGCAGGCGTGAATAAGGTTAACCAGCCCTGTTTGGCTGTGATTTGCCATGACGGTACTAGGGATCACAATCTCCGTTAAGGTGAATTCGACATCAGGCTCAATTATCGCTAACTCTTGACGTAGCAAGGCTTGATAATCTGCTATATCATTTTGTAATTGAGACAATTTATCAGCAGGTAAGCTAAATTCGATTTCAGCTTCACGGGGAATAGCGTTACGTAATGAGCCGCCTTCGAACTTGGCTAATTGTATCGATAAAGTGTGTGCATGATCGAATAAGAAGCGGGCCAATAATTTATTGGCGTTGCCGCGACCAAGATGAATGTTCACACCTGAATGGCCGCCTTTAAGGCCCGATAGCGCTAAGCGAAAAGCATGGACTTGTTCATTGGGCGCTTGCCATTGCATTGGCAGGCTAAGTTCTCCATCGACGCCCCCAGCGCAGCCCATGTAAATTTCACCTTCTTGTTCTGAATCGGTGTTAATCAGAATATCGGCTGCTAACATACCGGCTTCTAAGCCAAAAGCGCCCGTCATGCCCGCTTCTTCATCGATGGTTAATAGGACTTCTAAAGGGCCATGAACAATATCATCGCTGCCGAGTACGGCGAGTGCAGAAGACATACCGATGCCGTTATCTGCGCCTAAGGTGGTGCCTCTTGCCTTAACCCAGTCACCATCGATATAAGCATCAATGGGATCGTTTTCAAAGTCATGCTCTTTATCGGCATTTTTTTGCGGCACCATATCTAAATGAGCTTGAAGCACGACGGTTTTACGATTTTCCATGCCAGAGGTGGCTGGTTTACGAATAATCAGGTTGCCAACCGCATCTTCAATAATGGATAAATTTTTATCTTTTGCCCAAGTTTGAATATGTTGGCTGAGTGCTTGCTCATGTTTAGAAGGGTGTGGAATGGCACAAATTTGTTCGAACCACTGCCATAATACTGGCGGTTGTAATTGACTTAAAGAAGACACAAAACACTCCTAATTAATGAGGGGGATATTATTGCAACCTAAGTTATCAATGAAACAGGCGCTACTCAGTGATTACGGTATGATTTTCTTTGCTTTAGCAGTACGCCAGAGATGTGAAAATACATAGGCTATTTATTATTGTAATGTGAGTGAAAAGTTGCGATATTCTAGCATAAGTAAGCGTTAAAGCAGAATGAAATAGTCGCGATATAGCCATTGATAGCGCTGTTTAAGGGGAATAAATAAAATGAAATCAGTCAATTTTGTAGATGTTAAAGATGAAAGCGCCATATTTGATGGACAAGGTTGGGATGCATTAATTGTTGTGACTCATACACTCAAGGGTATTCCAGTTGATGAGGTACGATTATTTGCCGAGCATGCAGCGTCAGTTGATAACAGAGTGGGCCAGTCGACCTGCTTATTGTTGGCTCCTGGGTTAGCGGGAGGTAAATTGATCATAGCCCCAGTATTGCAAGTCGATGATGATTATCAAGATGTGCGTATTTACAGTGACGCGGCTAAAGCTGGGATCAACATGGCACAAGCCTCGGGAGCGTTAAAGCCAATATTAATGGTGATAGAAGCTAACGATGAGCGTTTTCAATTAGCGGATAACGTTTCTGCATTAGCCTGCGCGCAGGCTTTATGGCAGCCCTTGGAGAAAAGAGAAGCCGGAAAAGTACCAGAGTCGATTGTTGAAATAGGCTTATTCACTTCAAATAAACGAGGTCATAAGCTCAGTGCGATAGAAGCGGGTAGGCAACTTGCCCGAGACTTATGTGGCACAGAGCCTGAAAGAATGTCAGCCATTCGCTTTAGTTATTACTGCCAAGCAGCATTCGAAGGCTCAGCGATCGGTATTGAGGTTATTGATAATATTGATTTATTAATACATGACTATCCATTATTGAGTGCGGTGGCGCGGGCCTCTTTTGCCGTACCGAGACATCATCCTCGAGTGGTTAAATTAGAATATTGCGGCGAAGGTGAAATAACGCGGACGTTTCTTTTTGCAGGCAAAGGGGTCATTTATGATACTGGAGGCGCAGATATAAAAGTGGCAGGGGGGATGGCCGGTATGAGTCGAGATAAAGGCGGCGCGGCCGCTGTTGCTGGTTTAATGAAAACCTTATCCTTGTTACAGCCAAAAGGGATCCGCGTGATAGCACAGTTAGGTTTAGTGCGTAACAGTATCGGCAGTGATGCTTTTGTCACCGATGAAATTGTGACGAGTCATGCTGATTGCCGCGTCCGCATAGGCAATACCGATGCGGAAGGACGTTTAGTATTGGCTGATTTGCTTTCTCATTTGCGTATTCAAGCAAAAAGTGCGCCTCATCCGCAGCTCTATTCTGTCGCGACATTAACAGGGCATGTGGTGCGTTGTTATGGCGGTTATACCGCGATGGTAGAAAACAGTGTTGCTAAGCACGCAAAGGTGGGGGTTCATATACAGCAACAAGCGCAAAAATGGGGCGAGCCAATAGAGCGATCGTCATTACGCCGAGAGGACTTTAATAAAATCATCGATCCTTCAGGGGCCGCAGATGTTTTATCGTCAAATAATGGACCTTCAGCCATTACAGCACGTGGTCATCAGTATCCCGCCGCTTTTTTACTCAAGGCATCGGGATTGTTTGATCACGGCTTGCATGCTGATTTACCTTTGCCTTTTACTCATATAGATATTGCTGGCAGTGCGGTAGAGGGACATCCTCATTACGGCAGTCCTACAGCAGCTCCTGTTGTTAGCTTGATTAACTATATACTAGAAGGCTGAGCAGATTGGAAATTCAGAATTGATTTTCTATTCATCGTGTTATTATTTGCCTTATTGTTTATTTTCAATAAGGACGTTTTTTCTTCATTATGTCTGTTTTTGACTTTATGTTGAGTCTAATGAGGTCGATTATTCTGAATTTAATTTAGTTCCAATATCAACGTAAACCATATGCATTTGATTATATTGCTTTTTATTTGAACCCTGTTCTTTTATTACTTAAAGTGGGTATAATTAGTCTTTTTAATAAAAAAGATTGTAATAAAATTACACTTAGCTATAATGCTTCTCATTGGTTAGCGACTCGCTAACCAATCTAGTCTATCCAGGAAGGATAATTCTCCAAGGAATCGAGCGACAAGTTGACTCTAAACCTGAACTGGCGGCTTATCTAGTCTATTCAGCTAAGTTTCACTAGAGTAATTTTATTACAACTTTGTTAGGAGTACGAAAATGGCTTATTCACAAATGAACACAATTTATTGGCAAAATATTTGGTTTAACTCGGATGTTTTGCATGGCGGGATTTTCGCCATGTCGTTTAAAGGTTAACTCTCCTTTAAACGTGAGTTTTGTTTTATCCATCAACCTTAAAGCACTTTTTTGGTGTCGCTAGACTCAAGTGTTATGTCGTTATGACCTAGCATAGATTAACGCTTTTTTTGCGGTAACCTTATTTCCTTTTGGATGACTTGAATATGTCTGACCTGCTCTTTGAGCAGGTTTTTTTTTGGTTTTTTTAACTCAATCGATGATTGATAGCCAGTGCAATGAGGTTCTCAGATCACTTAGCTATCACAAAAGGGCGTCCGGTATTCTATTCAAGTTTTGAGCGATAAAAAATGTATTTTTTATAGCAGCACTGAATACCAGAAGACTTTGCCGATGAGACGGATCAGACTCGCTTGTTGTTTATCATAATGTTCATCGGGATACTCGTCGCTGTTATAGCTACGTAGGCGGATCCCACCGCCGGGAAGCTGATAAACTAACTTTACTCTCAGCATGCCATCATGATTGATAGCATACATTTTCCCATCGATAATGTCTGTTTTAGCCGTGTCGATACCGACGGTTGAGCCTGTTGGTAAAACGGGCTCCATACTACTGCCATTCACTTTCACACAGGCAGCATGCTCTGCTTCTACGCCTTGACGTCTTAATGTCGATTTTGCAAAACGGAGTTTAGGTCCATGATTTTCACTTATTGCAATCGCGCCATTACCGGCTGCAAGTTCGACTTCTGTAAAGAAAGGGACTTCTAATTCATCCTTGCTTAAAATAGTGTCATTACCCCAAGGCTCGATGGATCCTACCCATTCAGCATCAGCATCAGCATCAGTTTTAGTCTTATCACCATACATCAACCAGTCCGGCGTACAGTTAAGTGCCTTAGCTAACGCCATAATTTTAGAGGTAGAGGTGGTTTTACCCGACACCAATTTATGCACCATGACTTGAGAAATATTGGCTCTATCGGCTAGCTCTTTTTGAGTGAGGCCAACCGCTTTGAGTCTGTCTTTAATATTCATTGCGAGTATGTTCATGGGCTCATTATATTACCATAGTTATAAAATTCAACTCCCTTTGGTGATTGCTTTTTATTAACTACAGTTATATTATAGTTATATTAAAGTTAATTAAATGTGGGTTTGATGGTTAAGTTAAGGAGAGTTGAGTAGGTTTTTGCCATTGGAATAGTGTGAGTGAATCAAAATAGAATACATCAATAGCATTAAGAAGCTGAAAAATAGAGAATATAATAAGGAATTTGTAGGGGAGGGCTGAATGATGTCTGATTTAGCAGATGATGCTCAGAGGTTAATGCAATGGCGCATAAAGTCGAGTTTGTCTCAATTAACTACAGTAATAACGTGTAGCACTGGACGTTGTTATTACTGTTTTGAGGTTATCGGGATGGAGCAGCGGTTTTGTGATAGTTATTGCCGTGATGATCATGAACGTATACAAAGACTTGAACAGGTAAGGTTTGGTAAAAGAGCTTTTGGCTCAGATGCTTTGAGACTGGAAGCCATCAATGGTTGAAATGAACTAAGTTAAGCTCTAGTCAAGGCAAGCTACTGTAACGTGTCTTGGATACAGGGAGCGTGTCATTTTGCTGAGATCTTAGCTTTGCCACTTTAAGGAGGATAAATGGAACCGCAAATCATAAAAGCGCGAGGGTTTGAAATTTTAAAAACAGGCAGAAGGTTAAGAGGATTAACTCAAATTGAAGTTGCTGAAACTTATGGTATAAATTCTAAGACTTATCAGCGATGGGAGCGAGGTTCTACCGCTGTTTCTTATGATGATTTGACTGCTATTTGTGAACTTGTTTTTAAGATCCCAGTGACCGAAGTCAAAAAGGCAGTGAGTTATACTCAATAGAATGGAGTTTAATTAACTTTGGTTAATAATTAGATATTATTGAATGTCAGTAAGTGAAGTGATGTTGGTGAGATAAGTTAACCGAAGGGCATTTTACTTCAGTGAGCGAGAGTCAATAGCGTTAGTTGAAAAATGCGTTTAGTCAGAAGGAAGGGATGATGAGGTCAATCGCAATGAATACTATGATGAAAAACGGTGATGTATGCACAAGAATGAGCATAAAAACATTACGTCATGAGTTATCTGTTTGGGGGCGCTACTGGAGGGGGCAAGAATATGGGCGTGGATTCTCAACCAGAAGTACTTGCGATAGGCTTGGTGAAACTCATTCTACTTTTGGTCATCATAATGTGTATGAAATAGCGACGCCAAAACAGGTATCAGTTTACGATGTATTAATCGACTCTCTGAGTATCGAATGTCGAAGAGCACTGAGAGCTCAATATATTTGCCAGAAAGATTGGGCGTTATTAGGGTTTAATTCAAAAAAGTCACATACGTATTGGCTTAGACGTGCCGAAGGAGGTTTACTTGATTAGATTATTCATGTGTTTACTGACTCTGTTATTTATTATGAATTCATACTACTAGATTAATGTGTTCACTTAACAAAAACGAAAATAAAAGGTTATTAATATTTATTAAGGTTTAAATTATGATGATTTATTTCCGTCATGGTAACGATATTTATCGCGGATTTCATTATTTAACGGGTTCATGTCGTTATTATTTAAATAACGCTAATCATTAAACAAAAGCCACATCTAAAATGATTAGCGGTGGCTTTTTTGTTTCTAATGTAAAGGTGAAGGGACAATTTTGGGGCTGTAAACTAAAGTAGAAAAGCCTATAATATCGTTATACTGGAGCAAACCTTAATAAGGAGTCAGCTTTAGTGATATGTAGACTGAATGGGTTAGTTGTGGTGGTAGCGAGAGCATGAGCATGAGCATGAGCATGAGTATGAGTATGAGTATGAGTATGAGTATGAGTATGTGACACCTTGCTGATGACTTAGTGTGTTAGTACTCGCTCACTTGTTTATGATAGCTCTTAATAATCACTTTTATTAATGGCTGTTATAGATTGCAGAGGGGTAAAGTAGGACAGTGTTAGGGCTGTAAATGAAGCGGGAAAAACATATGATATGCCTATGCTGGAGATGAGATTAATATAACGCAGGGATGTTATCTTTATATCATAAACGGTATTGCAATTAATTTAATACCGTTTAATAGTTTTTTTATTCTACTCTACGAATACAACGGACTAACCTGATAGAGGCTCTCTGGGCAGGTTTTATTGTGGGCTGATTTTAATAGTGGCAACTTTTATTTTTATTCGTCATTACTCTAATGAATGTTCAGAGTGACAGTTGATTTATGCGTTATTTTTGATGCTAACTTATGGAGTATGGTTAATATTATTTTAGTTTTAATATCCATGGAGTAATAGGGGACAGTTTTAGGGCTGAAAATAAAGCTATAAAACCCTATGATATGCCTATACTGGAGATGAGTTTAACAATGAGTTTATTCAACTCTTGTTTATTAATATGGGTTAAATTAATTGTTTTTAACGGCAATGAAAAAGACTAATACTCTCGTTTTATCTATTTAAGGTGCTTATTTTCGGCATTAAGCGGCTTGCGGTTACTCATTCCCAAAAAAGTAAAAATTCAGGAGGCGCTATGGCTATTTCTCAACGATTAATGGCTTTGGGGCTAACAAGTGCTGTTGCATTGTCGGGTGGCATATTAGTGGCTGAAAATGAAGGATTGGTTTTAGGCACTTATCTCGATCCCATCGGTATTGTGACCAGCTGTTATGGTCATACCGGAGGCGAGCTTCAATTAGGGCAAGATTTTACCGAAGCGCAATGTTTGGAGCAGTTAGCCGTAGACTTGAGTCATCATATGAGCGATTACTGGCACTCTCCCCACGGCTTTCTCAAGGGGAGCATATGGCTTATTTAAGCTTTATTTATAATGTGGGTATTCAAGCATTCAAGCGTTCGACTTTACGTAAAAAATTGCTTAATAACGATCGTTTAAGGTGCCTGTAAAGAGCTTAAACGATGGGTATATGCTGGCGGAAAAAAACTGGCAGGTCTAGTGCGTCGCAGGCAATCTGAACTCATTTTTTGTACAAGGAACTTAGCCTATGTTCGCCCTATTTAGTCAAAATAGCCTGTTTATTCTTACTGTGATGCTAGTGGGGGTATTAAGTTATGCCACCGTATTGCAGCTGCGTTTTGATGCGGAAAAAGTAAAAATGGAAGCCATGAAGCTCCAAGAAACCCTGCTGCAGTCTGATCTCAGTATCTTAAGAGGCGTGATTAAGACCCAAACGGCGCAGCAGCAAATAATGGTTGATGAATTTGACATATTGGCCGAGTTAAATAAGGCCAATTCGCAAGCAAAACAAACATTATCACAAGAATTGGATCAGCAAATACAGCTGTTGGATAGATTAATGGAGGCTGAAAATGAACAGGTTTATGTTTGGGCTAATGAGCCTATTCCTATGGATATTAGTCGGGTGCTCGAGTACGCCAGTGATTGTGCGAACATTGGCTTACAGCTAACCTCTGTTTGTACTGCCGCCCAAGAATATGATAGTGCGGTGTCAGATCCCCTTATTTTCAAATAATAGCGAGTCGACTGACGCCGTCTTCACTCGGATTTGGTCAAATAAAGCCACTATAAGTAAAGCTGCGCAGCGTGGTACCGTAAACCAAGCAAGCAATTCATTATCATTCATAGCTACTCAAACTAACGCCGATCTTATTCAATATAATTTAAGACTTATTGCCAGTTTGGCTCATTGCAATACTGATTGGCAGCGGCTTGATGATTGGTATCAAGTGAAGAAAAACCAACATAATAAGATTAACGCCAAGGTTGAAATAAAGGAGGTGTTAAATGAGTAGCTTAGAGGGAACGGGTATTCAAAGAGTGCTCAGTAATGCTTCCTATAGTGCCTCAGTGAGTACGGCCGCAGGGAGTGCATTAACGGTTAATGATTGGGCATTATTATTAGGCATAATATTGGCCGCATCAACCTTTGCGACCAACTGGGCGTATCGGGCTATTCAAGATAAACGAGATTCAGAAAAGCATGAACTTGAAAAACAGTGGTTGAAATTGCGCTTACAAAAATGTGTACAAGACGACTTTGAAAGCTAAAGTTCGAGCACTAGCACATGAAAGCGAACGTTTTAGCGAACAGCCAATGTGAAACAAAGGAGTCAATATGGAGCCCATTATCGTGATAATAAGTAAACCGAGTCAGTTTTATCAAGCCATTAGGCAAGCTCTGCAAGCATTAGCTGTCCAATGGAAAGCGCTGGATATGGTTGAAGATGTGATAATAAAAAGCTATCAAGGGCCAGAGCGTCAAGCTCAAGCCTATGCTGTTTTAACGCTGCCGACGATTTTTATCGAGTTTGAATGGCAAGTCGAACATGCGCTTAATGGCCAAGGCCAGTACGGGTATGCGTATCATATAAAACTGCATTGCGCTGTGCCTCAAACGGCTGCTCAACAAACGGATCCCAGCACTGAGGTTGAGTTGCTTAGCTTAGATTTACAGGCAGAGCTGACCCGTTTAGTGGATGAAAATACCTAGGGCATTAATACGCTACAAATGAATAAACCGGAATATATCAATACCAGTGCCTGTCATTTCCATTTGACTAATAACGAATTAGTTAATAACGAGGTGACTAATAATGAGCCCGTCAATAGCGATGCAATAAGCAGTCAACAAACGGGTGTTAGGGTATTGAGTTGGCGACAAACCTTATATTTAGGTGAAGATAATATCAGTGGACCTTTGGCAGAGGCCAGAAATAAGAGTGGTAGCTAATCCCGCTAATATTGATTTAACCGATGAATACCAGACAATTTTAGTCACTCCAGAACTGTTGAATGTGTCGCTTAAGTCATAATCGCTTTTATTAATAGCCCTTTTTTATTATAGGCATACGCCGTGATCATGACTTTCTAACTCTAACTTAAATTAATCAAAGGGTATCTTATGCGCGTCGCTATCGAATCGTTAGTGCGGGAGCAGCTGCGCCCCTATTTAGATCAAATGTCGCAACTCAGCAGCGAAATTGAAGAAGTCAGGCGGCAAATGCAGTCGATGATCCGCCTTGGACGGGTGAGCGAAATCCATGAGAGTCACCAGCTCATTAAAGTGGAACACGGCGCATTAACCATGCCGTTTATTAAATGGTTTGCGCATGCAGCAGGAAGAGTCAGTCATTATCGATGCCCCAGTATCGGTGAGTAAGTCCTGCTGTTGAATTTTGGCGCAGGCTATTCAGCTCAGCAATATATTGCGCTAGTGGGCATCGCATCAACGGACTTTCCTTTCGTGGGTGATAACGCTGCAGAAGTGATCACTCACTTTGGCGATAAGTGCAGCCAAGTATGGGACATGGATGCTGGCACCCTCATTATTCAGGCGGCAGAGAAAATCACCTTAGAGAGTAAAATGGTTTTAGCCTCACAAGATCTCCAAGTGCAAAGCAATATTAATGCGGGTGGTGATATTACCGATAATAAGGCGAGTATGGCAGCGGATCGGCTTATTTATAATGGGCATATTCATGGTTATACCGATGATGGTGTTGATATGACAACGGCTATAACAAAGTCATCTCAATAGGCTAAAAAGGAGAGTTCTATGATAGGCATAGAAAGATCAACGGGGCGGCGACTTGATGGCTTTAATCAGTTTGTCAGTCGCGTCACCCAAGTGATGACCACGTCGCTAAGCGGCGAGCGGAAGGATTAGATCTCTATTTCGAAGGTCAATGGCAAGGTAGCCATGTTAATTTTGAGGTACCGGTTAATGTTTCCACATCAACATCCCTTACCTAAACCTGAGCTGATGAGCACACCAGGCTTTGAAACGTTATTTGCTCAAATTAAACAGGATGTATTAAGCCATATACGGCAACTCTCTCCCACGGATGAAGCGGCGGTTAAACAAACCTTAGAAAACCAAGCTGAGATCTTAACCAAGTTCACTCAAGCCTTCACTATAGTGTTGCAAAACCACACTCGGCAAATCAATCAACAAGCGCTGCAAATGTTTGGCATGTATGCCACTGATGATGAGGCGGTGTATGTCACCGCCAGTCAATTGGGAGTCAAACGTTTAGCGCTCGAAGTGGGTGATACCAGGGCGAAAGCCTCTGATGTAATGATCAGAAATTAAGATAAGGGATCAATGAGCGCTGTTGAAGATTTACTTGCTCGGACGGTTACTGACCTTTGTTATACGGCTGGATCTTGCACGGATAAAAACTTCAGCACTTACGTTTGGACTTTGTATATCGGAATAATTTATCCAATGTTCACCATCTTCTGAATATTGAAGATTAACACCGGGAAACTGAATATTCATCATCAATTTTCCATTTTCAATCTTTGCCCCTGGAATAGGTAAACGGTAATTCACTCCAGATTGTTCAAGTTTAGCGAGTTCACGTTGGCCCAAGATGTTTGAAAATCGTCTCCAATCTCTGAGTAGTACTTCTTTATCAACCAGATTGGTTTCTTGTGAGTACTCAAGACCTTCTTTATAATCATTTTCCCACTCAGCACGATGCCACGCTCGCTCAGCTACAGCTAATAGACGAGGAAATATCATGTATTCGTATTGTTTGTCAGTACGTACTGTTTCAGACCAAAGCTGAGCAGACAAACCGTAGAATGGTTTTGCGTTAACTTCCCCCTTACCGATAAAACTATTACCGTCACGATCGACAGACGTTTCCGCATTTTGAGGTAAGTTCTCAGGAGTAAAAGTGAAAATTTTACGGGTGTCAATTGCTCTTGTAGCCCAATAATAACCTCGCTCTTTTGGATCCACTTCGTATGGCATATCCATGTACAAGTAATCTGGATTTGAAATAATGACTTGATAACCTTTATTAGACCATTCGTAAACCGATGATGCGCCTCCCCAAAATAAAGGATCCCAAAAGTTAACACGCTTGTTTGTTGTTGCAAAGTCATCGGCATTTTTACTGTGTTTCAATCCATCTTGCCATGCTTGAAAAGTTGGAATATTTTCATCTGCCACAAGGTTAGATACTTTTTCTGCAAAGTAATTTGGTAGACTTTCGAAGCTATTTACAATGCCTTTATCGATTAGTATTTTACATTGTGGGGACTTAGAAAATGGTATATCTTGTGCGGATAAGTCAATAGTACCTTTCGAGTTTACTTTATTTTCTGCATTGATGTCTTGGAAACCAGCGCCTAATTTGATGTTTTTTGCTTCATCCCCACCAAAATGCCAAGTCGTTAAGGGCACACCTGCCTCAGTATGCATTGCAGCCACTTCAGAAATAACTTTGTTTACAAAGTGAGTCGAAGATTCAAGGCATGGATTGATAAAGCTTTGCTTATCGTAAAATTGAACGGTCGTTACATTTGATGTATCTTCAGGATCAAGTAGTCGGTATTCATTGGCTTCTACTGTTTTTCCTTCCCCCATTAAACGTTTAAATCGTGCTTCCATAGAGATAACCGCAGAGCGGGAATGTGCAGGCATATCGATTTCAGGGATCACTTCAATATTACGTGCTTTTGCATATTTCAGAATATCAATATAATCTTCTCTGCTAAAGAATCCAGAACCAGCATTGTTTTTTGTCGGGCCAGAACCGAGCTGAGGTAATAAACAATTTGTCTCATTTAAGTCAAAACAACGGTTTGAGCCAACATTGGTGAGTTCAGGTAACCCTGATATTTCTAGCCTCCAACCCTCATCATCAGTTAGATGAAGGTGAAGTTTGTTCATTTTGTAAGCCGCCATTTGGTCTAGGGTTGTAAAAATAATATTTTTAGAACGAAAATTACGTGCTACGTCTATCATGATCCCGCGATAATCAAAACGAGGCGCATCCTTTATATTCAATTGTGGTAAGGATAGTGCTTGTTGACTATCGACTAGGCTAAAAATAGATTGTACTGCATAGAAAACACCGGTGTTATCGAATCCTTTAATTTCAATACCGTCATTTTGAATTGATAAAGTATAAGAACCTGATTTATGTAAGTTACCAGTGAAATCATTGGGTGATATAGTGATGGTGACAGGTAATACACCATTTAGGTTTACATTAATAATATCGGCACGTTTTTTTATCGCTGAAAATAGTTGCTCATTAAAAAAATTATAGGGTAGGGCAATACCATTAACAATGCTCACCGTACCTTTTCCATCTTCAATAAACATGGGTGTTGGAATTATGTTTGCTGTGACATCTTGTAATGTATTAGTTGAATTTTGTTCAAAGCGAGATGTTGCCGTTGCTAGTATATTATTGTCTTCAGAAGAGCGTTTTAGATTCGTCCCTTTTAAACCTGTGACTAATGGGTTAAGAGCATTATTTAAAGAAGCTATTATCTTGGGGGGAAGTATGGTGATACAATGAATGCTTTTGATAGGAAGTCAGTTTCAGATAAATTCCAGTACTCACTGATAAGTGGTAGAACCACAATGTCATCTTTAGCAAAACCGTCAAATTTTTCAGTGGGTTCTATCTGGTAAAGATCTCCTGTGATATGACTGATTTTAAATTTATCATTTTCGAGATCAAGGATTTGACGAATATAGTGAAAATATATAGTCCAATCAGTTGAATAGACGGATTTACCTTCATTAATAAGCGTCATATTGACTTTATTACATCTCCCTCCATCGGCTCCTAAATCCGAACAGGGCAATCCTGCCGTTACCCCGTCATTAGTCAATACTTCAAATGTAATGACTAGATTATCAGCGAGTGTATCAGCTGCACTTTCATCATCGTCATAGTTGCATCCAATACAGCTTAAAATAATGCCAGATAGAAATGAAAATAACAGTTTTTTCTTAAGAAAAATCATAAGAGATATATCCTATATTCAGTGAGTATTTGAGGTGTTTTGGTTCCATTTTATCCAGATTATAGGATTGATTATGAACAGATAATTAGGTATGAATCACCTCTATATTGAACAATTGGTTACTGAAAGCGGATTGCTCCTTTCCAAAGTATTTCGTTTATCACTACGTAACCAAAAATCAAACAGCCCTTTGCTGATCATTCGTAGCGATTCAAATCTCTGAAGGATTGACCATGCTCGTTTTTTTAGTCGAAAACTATACGTTGTGTTAACCCATTTTTTAATGGCAGCATGATTGATCTCTATGCCATTATTGAGACATTTTACTTGCCGCTGAGTGATATATTCCTGCAGGCGATCTTCTTTTTTATCGTGCCATAGTGTGGAGTGAAGTGGTCAAGTAAAATAATATCGTTTTATGATATCTGGAAATTTATAACCTTTGAGATAAACAATCCGTATCTAATAGCGTAAATAAAAGACAAGCCTAATATTACCATTAGACTTGTCTGTCATTTATTTATAGCCGCAGAGTGTTAAGTAGACTCTTAGCCGTCCAAGAAGAGATAGACTTAAATGACTCAGCTTAAAAAACAGATTGTATGTAGAACTGAGGTTACTTATTTGATTCCCATACATCTGATTGACTAGGTAAATCACCTTGAGTCCACCATTTTGCAGTGAATGTTTCCTCATTATAAATAACGGCATCGCCAGTGTTGTATACTTTAGATGCACTCCATTCTTTAGTTGTGCCATCATCTTGGCTTGCCCATACATCTGATTCTCCAGGTATATCACCTTTAGCGTACCATTTTGCGGTGAACGTCTCACCGTTATAAATGACTGTATCCCCAGTGTTATATACTTTATATGCGCTCCATTCTTTAGATGTACCATCGTCCTGTTCTTCCCATACATCTGATCGGCCTGGTACGTCACCTTTGGTGTACCACTTTGCAGTAAAAGTGACTCCGCTATAGATAACAGTATCGCCAGTATAGTAAACGGTCTCTGGATCCCAATTAGTGTCAATTTTGGTGACAGAGATCGTTTCTGAAACAGTATCTTTTACATTAAATACATCTGTTACTGTTAAGGTGACTTGGTAATCGCCTGCTTGCTGTGGAGTGAATGATGCAATGACGCCTTTTGAATCATCAACAACAATGGGTTGGTCCTCAAATGTCACCGCCCAATCAGTGGTTAATTCATTCACGAGTTCATCTTGAGATGTTGATTGTATTTCAATGATGTTGCCTTGCTCAAGATTGTCACTGACAATGCTAAAAGAGGCGCTTGGAGCATTATTGGCGTCAGCATCGCCAATGACCGTTGTGGTTGCTAACATTGCATCAGTATGACCAAATTTATTGGTAACGGTTACTTGAGTAATAACATCATAGGTTGGTTTATTGATTAAAGATGAAGTATCAATCAGTAATTGTTTATTATTCTCCGTGCCAGCAACAGCTTGAGCATAGTTAGAGCTGATATCCCATTGATAGCTAAGATCGTTATCTGCTTTATCTGTCGCATTGACAGAAAAACTAAAGACTTTACCCGTCGCAATATCAGTATATAAATACTGCTTATCATGAGAAATATCAGTGATAACTGGAATGGATTCGTTTACTTTGACTGTATATGTTAAATGGCTAGACAAGTTTGAACCGTCTTTCAATGCTATGCTCAAATTGAAAGTCAGTACAAGGTGTTCACTGGGTTCTTCAGAGACGTCAATGTTAAATGAGGTATTTAATTTATCGTTCTCGTTAATATGAACGAGCTGACCATCAACCCCCTTAGCGTTAACTAACATCCACTGAATTGATTTAATTTGACTCGGATCGGCACCAATAAGTTTAGCTGTTAAGTCATAGCTGTTGTTCATAACAAAAACAGCTTGTTGATCAGAAAGGTGTAAGCTTGGACCTTGGTCAGCAATATAGGTTAAATCGGTACATTCTTTAGTTGAAGTAATATTGACACCACAACTATTAATGATATTTTTCATATCAAAAACTTGTTGGTTAACCTCGTAGTCTAGGCCTTCTCGCGCCGCATTTAACATCAGACCTTCGTCTGGATCGCCCATCCAGTTAAATACACCACCTAACCCCTTGTTAAGTGCGTACTGTGATTTAGCGTATACTGTACGAGGTGTATCAAATGAGACAAACAAGTGATTATTATCATTATATAAGAAATCAGCATTGGCTTCTTTATCGGTATAAAGGGTAAAACCATTTTTACCTGTTAAATTGGTATCAGGTGCTATATTGACATAATTGGCCAAAATGTCATTAATAGCAGATGATGCCGCCTCAAAAGTACCCGCAGTACTCGCATTTTTGGTAAAGGCTCCCTTTAAGGGACTGGGGTAAACTTGGCCTGTAGCAATCGCATTACGAGAGTAGTTGGCGTAACCTATTTGGATGTTTTTCGCGGGAATATTTAATGTATCAATCATGTATGTTATTGCTTTATCAGCTGACCACTTAGTATCATCAGCTGAATACAAGTTAGTGTGATGATTTAGCGTGGTATCCCATTGACCAAAAAAATCATAGGTCATTAGATGAATATCATCGACACCAGCAGTCACTAAGTCATGAAGTTTTGCGGCATCAATTTTATCCGTTGGTGCGCCTGACGCGATTCCAATCAGTATGTCTGTTCGGCCAATATTATTGAGTGCTTGACGCAATTCAATAATAAATTCTTTATAGTTACGTGCATCATTTTCAGGGTCGAATACATTATTATCAGCGCCCAGAATACCTGGATATTCCCAGTCAATATCAAGTTGACCAATAAAGGAATAGGCTTGAACAAATTCAATTAAGCTATTTAGGAAAACCTGACGATGTTCAGGTTTAACGGCATCTGAAGCGATATTTGATAAAGACCAACCAAACACACTAATACCAATACGGGTTCCTTTTTCTTCATGTAGCTTTTGCATGACACCCAGCATGCCATTTGGGTTGGGATCTAGCCATTTCACGTCTGCCCATGGCATTTCGATATCCCGGAATGAGTTTTTTTCTAGATCGGCAAAAGAATCTGTTGTGCTTAATTGATATTTATTTAAACCATATTTAGTACATGATTGTTTTAAGCCGTTCACTCCACCTATAACGGTAGGATCGCCGATTTCAGTCCCACATAAACCAAAAAATGATAATAAAATAGTATCATATTTTGCTAACTCATCTAGGTTTGGTTCAAAACCTTGTTGGTAATGCGTCCAATTCGATAAATAGGCAGTGATTTTAGGAAGATCTTCATTTGCATGATAGCTGTTAGAATAAAGGTTATATTTACTGCTATCTATTTTATAGTTAGAAAGGCCAGTTGCTTGAAGAACACTATTTTGAGCGAGATCAGAAGAGTCTGAATGGCTTTTAACTTGAGTTAAATCTGAAGTTGCATTTGCTGCTGAAAATAAAAGACTGGTAAGGCTAATGGATAACAAAGAAAGCTTTGCTTTGTTGATGCTCATATTTATCTCTCATGTATATAAATAATTGTTGTAGGTTTTTTAAAAATTGTAGGTTTTTACAAAAGTTTGTTCTTATTTACATTTGCTTACGGTTTTGAGTGTAAAAGATAACAATAAAAATATTCATGAATTTTTTATTCTTCTATTGTTTGTTAAAAGGGTGAGGTGGTAACTGCATGTATATAATGTTATTTCTTATACCACGCTTGTATTGTTAAAAAAACTTAATGAAATTTTTTTTGTTGTGTTAATTATTTTAAATTAATACTGATGAGTGTTTGTTTTTAAACTTCACGAATTAACTATTTAAATTAACAGTATGGTAAACAATATTTATTTACTGAAAGATTTATCCTTTTTTGTTTATTTTATGTTTATATGTTTACTTAATTCAATGGTTGTTTATTATTAGTATTTATATTGTTTATTTTAATAGTAAAAAGGAGTGAGTGATACGAATAATAAGGCGAATAACCAAGAGAATAATTATCAGTTTAGCGAGTCGTTGAATGTAACGAATAACCAAGTTGAGGGAAGTCGGCAGGCAAGTACTTATTATCGAGCGGGTGATATTTACGTTATTAACTTAATTTAGCAAATTAATGAGGCTCGGCTAGATCAGGTTGCCACGAGTGATGAGAGAGCGAGCCGCCTTCATTAATCGGTTGTTCAATATCGAGGTGGTTTTAGCCTGATAGTCTGCTCAGAATTGAGCCCAATTCACCCAAACTGATTTTTTGCAACAAGCCCCAAAAAATAAACTGATCGGTGCTCTAGGGCGTTTGAATCATTACCTTTTTGAGCATTTGTGTCAAAGCTGATTGTAGCTCAGTGTAACGCGATTGATTAATACAGTAAAAATTTTGCTTTCCCACTATCTCTGTATCAATCAGGCCATGCTTTTTTAATTCTTTCAGGTGTTGAGATATGGTCGATTGAGCCAAAGGAATACGCTCGGTCAGATCACTAACACAACGATTTTCTGCAACAAGTATCTCTAAAATCATGACTCTGGCAGGATGAGCCAGCGCCTTCCCAAAATCTGACACATCATTATACTGTTGATTAAATATACTTTTTTTAGTTATAGCCATAACTACCTCTTTTTATTTTTATCGTAATTCTACGATAAAGTTTGACAGGATACAAATTAACATCGTACTATTGCGATGTTATGTTCATCGTGATAGTACGATGTTAATTCATATCCTAGCTTATTTATGCAACGACTGAGGAGAAGTATATGCAACTTACATTTAGAGACGCTTGCCGAGGTGAAGCTCAACTCATTACCGAATTTATAAAAAACGCCCAACCAGTGGGGGCAATAGAAACAACAGGTGCCTTCTTTATCGTTACGGAGCAAAACATCAAAGATTGGTGTATAACGATTGTGGAAGATAAAGGGAAAATTATAGGCTTTATGGGCCTTGAGCGTGTTGAGCAAGTCGAAGCAGCTGCAGGATTGTTTGCCCTTGATAAGAGCTACCGTGATGGAGATCTGGGTATACAACTCATTAAGGATATTAAAGGTAAATTGCGTGAATATGGCGTTCGCCATATCACATTCCAGTCAGCTCCTGATACCCTTGAGCTTTTTAAAAATATAGGTGCTGAAGTCATTGGAGAAATAGATTCAGCTTACATGCTTGGGGGGAAAGCGCTATTATTGCGACTCAACTTAGTGAAAGCCTTGCCTCAGCACTCTGTTGAACAAACACTGGATAAACTATTTTGTTGTGAAGAAAACATTGTCAGAACCAAGCCTAAAGTATTATTTCTTTATGGTTCATTACGTGAGGGCTCCTATAGTCGTATGTTAGCTGATGAAGCTGCTCGTATCATGGAAACCTTTGGCGCAGAAACGAAAGTTTTTCATCCCCATGATATCCCTATTGTAAATACCGGCCTCACGCAGAGTAAAGATGAAAGCGCTTTGCCCAAGTCTGTGATCGAGTTAAGGGATGCTGTGAGTTGGTCAGATGCTATGGTTTGGATATCACCTGAGATACATGGCGGGATATCGGCGACTTTTAAAAATATGATTGATTGGCTGCCACTCAATACCGATGCGAAGAGATCAAGTCAAGGAAAAATCGTTGCTTTGATGCAAATCAGTGGTGGCTCTCAGTCCTTCAATGCCGTAAACCAGATGCGTGTATTAGGACGTTGGATGCGCTGTTATACCATTCCAAATCAATCTTCATTACCAACCGCTTATAACCAGTTTCATAAAGATGGAACTCTTGTAGATTCTTTCTACCGTGACCGTGTCATAGATGTTCTCGAAGAGCTTTTCCGATTTACATTATTACTACGTGGAAACATTCATTATCTAGTTCAACGCTGGAGTGAAGAGTCACAAATTGATTCTGATGAGCCACGGCCATTGATCACTTTCCAAAGCGCTGTCAAGAGTCTGACATCATGAAAAAAAAAGAAATATTTTTGTTGATGGGCCAGTCAAATATGGCTGGCCGGGGCTTGTTATCTGAGAGCCCCAGTATTGAAGATCCGCAGATTGAAGTTTTCAAAAATAACGAGTGGATACCTGCAGTTGAGCCATTGCATAGCGATAATGCAGAGGCAGGCATAGGCCTGGCGATGAGTTTTGCAAAAAGCGTTCGGGCTCATGAGCCCGGTAGCACAGTCCAATTGGTCCCCTGCGCTGTGGGGAGCACTTGTATTGATGATTGGCTGGAAGGTCCTATTTATGACAAGGCATTATCGAATATCAAAAATGCTCTTCAAGGAGGGGAGCTAAAAGCTATTTTATGGCTCCAGGGAGAGAGTGACTGTAGTCATCCGATTAATGCTGACCTATATTTAGGTAAGTTAGAACAGTTTGTTGTTCAGATCCGGGCTGAATTAAATCACCCCGACATCCCCTTTATCTCAGGCGAATTACCAGACTTTTTAAAACAAGGAGGACGATTTCAACACATAGATAAAATAAATAGAGCAATCTCATTATTAGAGACAAAAATCCCTCATTATCGGCGTGTAAAAACGAATGGCTTAACGCCTAATAGAGATAACATTCATTTTGATTCAAAATCATTGCGTATATTAGGCCATAGGTATTTTGATGCTTATTTGAGTATTCCCATATGATAAATCGAAAAACTCTTTTTATCCTGAATATAGGGCAGCTGATTCTACCAGCTATCCTATATTATGCTTATCCTATCATTTATAACGCCATTCTACCGATCACAGTCGATGGGCATATAGTGCTTGGTTATCAATGGTCTTTAATTACATTACTGTTAGCATGGGGAGTGGGATCATTTTGTTCAGGATGGATTTTTAATCGTTATGGTACCCAAACTGGGGTGGTGGTAGGGTTCATGTTAGCTTTTATTGCTTTCGGTCTGCTCATACCCCTCCATAGCTCAAATGAGCTTATTTTCATCAGTTTATTAATAGGTTTAAGTCTGTCATTTCTATTTATGGATCCAGTTATCGCTCGTTTTAAGGAGGTTGGGTACAGTCAAGTTTGTTTTAATAAACGAGTAATACAACTCACTTTAGTAAGCGGCTTTGCCAGCACATTTTCCTATCTTGCTTTAAATGAAATTTATGCTCGGTTTAGCTGGCAACATGCAATATATATTATTATTTTATTACTTTTGATATTTTTTATCGCTTACTTCATCTCATTCAAAGGAAAACCGAGAAAACCTAGTCGAAGTTCAAGTCAATCGAGCTCTTATACCGATATATTATCATCCATTTCATTATTAATGATTTTGGTTTTTTCGACACAAGGGATCACCCAAACCATTATTTTTTTTGAAATATTCGCTTATCTCAACAAACCGGGTGATAGTTTAAGCCTTATATTAGCATCCTTTTCACTTATTGGAGTAGCCCAAGTTGCTGGTCGGGTAATTATCATCTTCCAGAAAAAAATGACTGGAAAAGGAATGATTATATTATCATCCGGGCTAATGTTCTTAGGAATGATCAGCTTATACATATCCATAAACTCAAACATTTGGTTTATTTCTGTCTTCGCTTTACTCTTTGGCGCTGGACTGGGTATTTCGACGATTGCCAAGCCTATACTGGTTAACGAGGTATTCCATGAAAACTTTTCTTTCTACAATGGATTTTACTCCGGTATTTTGAATTTTTCACGAGCGATTATGCCCATAGTATTCGGACTAGGCCTGTTGCTATCTAACAAAGAAAATATGCTGACGGCTCTGCTTCTTGGCTCCGTTATTATGCTGCTTGCTTCTTATAAGATATGGAAAGTACGTAAAATAGAAATGAACAACGACATGCTTCATTTGGAATTTGGCAGTAAGAAATAAAGATTACGGTATTAAAAAAATGCCAGCCAGTCTTACCAGTGGGCCAGTTTACGCATATCAAGCACAGCTTCTCCGTTGCGCGATAAGCTGCTCAGCCAATGACCTATTAACCCCTTATCTCGAAGCGCGTTGATAGCCAATTTGCTTTCTCTTTACATCCAAACTCTCACTGAAGGAATACTTGAATGGGATGACAGTTTTCCCACAGAAATGGCGGGCATATGGTCGATTGATAAAGTGACTGCCAAAGGCGATTGCTGTGGCGGCTATCGCTGCGCGGTGATGGCGACATTAACAGATCAGTCCGTTTGATGATTGTAGAGACAGGGCTTTGTTGGTGGCTCGATTTATGGTCTGCTTGTGCTGGGTTTCAGTCGTGATAATAAAGAATAACTGTTATGCTATCGATATTGAGTGCTCAGCGTGAATATGAGTTTATGGGGATGATTACGAGGTCTATGACGAGTATGAATACGATTTATGAATAAGATGGCCTACTTAGATGCCATGGGTATTACTCGTTGGACAATTCGTCGCCCTAAACGTCAAGTGTTTACCCTTCTTATCGATGATAAGGTGGCAGGTCAAGTGACGAGTGAGCACCCTATTTTGTTGACTGTGCTAGGTTTAATCGGTTGTCCTATTGAGGACTGTGAGTTTAGCGATAAAGATAATTCAGATGCGAATATTCTTTGGGATCTTCGCTCCCCTAAACCAGAATACGCCCTGCTCAGGCGGGTGAATCAAAACGCTTCGAATAAGCCATCTTATCTTATCTCTAAACCGCTCAGCGAACTTGAAAGTGACGCTGCTGAGAAGAAGGCCTTATGGCAGCAGATCTGTCAGCTATATCCACAAGCTCTGTTAGTGTTTGGCGATAAGCCTGACGCAGAGAGTGAAATGGATAGTGAGACTGATAAAGCAAAAAATCTTAATGAAATATAATCATATTAACATCAACATCAAGCCGATGCGGCGAACAGATGCGCCTGAAATGGCGGCACTTGCTAAACAAGCGCACACTCATCCCATGAGTGAGCAAACAATAGAGAGTTGTTTTGGCCCTTTATATCGCGTCTCAGGAATATATGCAGATGAGGTATTAGCAGGTTTTGCCATCACTCATCAAATTTTTGAAGAGGCAAGCTTAATGGATATCTGTATTGCGCCTAAAAGCCAAGGACAAGGATTAGGCAAAGCCTTATTAACCTCTGTGATTGATACTGTGAAAACCCATGACGCTGACGTGTTGTTATTAGAGGTGAGGGCGTCATCGACAGGGGCTCGGCAGTTGTATCTCGCGTGTGGTTTTGAACAAACTGGCGTGCGTGCAGGTTATTATAAAACAGTGAATATGAGCGGCAATGATCAAGCCAAAGTGGGTGTGGAAGATGCGATACTCATGCAGCTTGATATCAGCGCACGTTAGCCATTGTTATTTTATTAAAAAGGCCCCGACTTCAATATGAAGTCGGGGCCTTTTTGTGTTTGTTGCGTATTGCGTTAGCTGACAAATTCAAGCGATACGCTTATTTGACTTCTTTGCCTTGGGCTTGAAGATCGGCATGATAACTTGAACGGACCAGTGGGCCACAAGCGGCGTGAGTAAAGCCAATGCTTTCGGCTAATGCTTTTAAGGCATCAAATTCTGCTGGTGGTACGTAGCGCTCAACGGGTAAATGGAACTTTGAGGGTTGTAAATATTGGCCTAAAGTCAGCATTTCCACATTATGGGCGCGCAAGTCATGCAGGACTTGCGCGATTTCGTCATTGGTTTCACCCAGTCCCATCATCAAACCTGATTTTGTAGGTACATTGGGGTGACGCGCTTTAAACTTTTTCAATAGATCTAAAGACCATTGATAATTAGCACCAGGACGAGCCTTACGGTAATGAGTCGGCGCCGTTTCGAGGTTGTGATTAAACACATCGGGTGGCTCAGTGGCTAAAATTTCAAGCGCAGCATCGATGCGACCACGGAAATCAGGCACTAAAGTTTCGATTTTTATCTCCGGATTTAGCAGGCGAATTTCACGGATACAATCGACAAAATGTTGCGCGCCACCATCACGAAGATCGTCACGATCGACAGAAGTGATCACCACATATTTAAGCTTCATATCTCTGATGGTTTGCGCTAATTTTTTAGGCTCTTCAGCATCCGGTTTCAACGGTCTACCATGAGCGACATCACAAAAGGGACAGCGGCGGGTGCAAATCGCGCCCAAGATCATAAAGGTGGCAGTACCATGATTAAAACATTCAGAAAGGTTAGGGCAAGAAGCCTCTTCACAAACAGAATGTAAACCATTTTTACGTAAAGCTTGCTTGATCTCGGTAATGCGTTGATTCGATGCGGGGAGCTTGACTCTTAACCAATCAGGCTTACGCAGCATGGTTTCACGTTCCGACGGAACCACTTTGATGGGGATCCGTGCCAGTTTCTCTGCGTCTCTCAGCTTTACGCCAGGTTGTAATCTTTCAGGCCTATTCATAATGACTCTGCTAATCCTTGGTGATGAACTAGATGTTGGTAGCCAAGCTGTTGGCTAAGCGTATTGAGCAATTGATTGCCTGCCTCGATGACGTTTTGAGGACCGCCCAGAGGCTTGCATTGGATCATTTCCATTCCCGCATAACCACAAGGGTTGATGCGTTGAAAAGGCGACATATCCATATCGACATTAAGTGCCAGTCCATGAAAAGAACAGCCTTTACGGATCCTGAGCCCTAATGAAGCAATTTTTCGCTCATCGACATATACGCCGGGGGCATCGGCTTTGGCATAAGCGGTCACTTGGTATTGCGCCAGCATATCAACAATGCTTTGCTCTATTTTAGTGACTAATTCTCTCACGCCCATTTTTAATCTTTTGATATCGAGCAGGGGATAAACGACAAGTTGGCCGGGGCCATGGTAAGTCACTTGGCCGCCTCTATCGACTTTGATCACTGGGATATCACCCGGATTAAGGATATGTTCGCTTTTACCTGCTTGTCCTTGGGTGAACACGGACGGGTGTTCAACTATCCAAAGCTCATCTGGGCTCAAAGTATCGCGATTATCGGTATAATCTTGCATGGATCGCCACACGCTTTGATAGTCTTGTTGTCCTAGATGCCTTATATGCAAAACGGCTTCTTGCAAGGGCAGCCTCTCTACTCAAATACTGATGCTCGATATTATACGATAAATGTTAACTTAATCACACTTATCCTCTTTTGTTTGATTAGCGTTACGATTAAAGTACGCGTTTTACGCCTTCAATAGCCGCTAATTCAGTATAGAGGATTTCAACATGATCTTTACTGATCACAGTGACACGAATAGTCACTGAGTGATAAGAGCCTTTGCTGGACGTTTTTGTTAAGGGGATATAGTCACCCGGTGCATGTTTTTGCACAACCGCAACGACTCGATCAGCCAAAGTATCGCAGGCATTACCAACCACTTTAAAAGGAAAAGAGTTCGGAAATTCCATTAACTCATCAAATTTAGTTTCTAACATGTGTTATCTCTTACTTTATACAGATACCGCTTATAGGGTGGCTATTATACCTAATTCAAGCGGTATTGTGAAAGCCCCTACACGAGTGATTGGAATGAGAAGCCATTAAGCAAAGAAGCGACCTTGTGGTCGCTTCGATATTATGATGTTTTTAGTGCTTAAGATTTAGCTAAACCAAGAATCAAATTTTTGTTGAAAATAATCCATTAAGCGACTGAACCAGCTACCTTCATTGATTTCTTGTAAGGTGATGAGGGGGAACTGTGCAATGTCTTTACCATTAAGTTGGAAATAAACATTGCCGACGACTTCGCCTTTAGCGATCGGTGCAGTGAGTGGCTTGGTCAATTCAAAATTGGCTTTTAAGTTTTTAGCCTGACTACGATTAATGGTAATGGCTGTGTCGGCATTAAAGCCTAAATCAATACTGCTGCGATCGCCGTACCAGATTTTTTGAGTCACAAAACTGTCGCCTGCCTTATAAGGCGTGACGCTTTCAAAGAAGCGGAAGCCGTAGTTTAATAATTTTTTACTTTCAGCCTTACGTGCAGCTTCACTTTTTGTGCCCATCACAACGGAAATAAGGCGCATGCCGTCTTTGGTTGCCGAGGTGACTAAGTTATATCCGGCGCCCGAAGTATGCCCAGTTTTAATACCATCGACATTTAAGCTTTTATCCCACAATAAGCCATTACGGTTATATTGTTTGATGCCGTTATAAGTAAATGATTTTTGTTTGTAGATAGCATATTCATTGGGAACATCACGAATAAGTGCAGCGCCTAAGAGCGCCATATCATATGCGGTACTCTTATGATTTTCAGCATCGAGACCATGGGCATTTTCAAAATGGCTGTCTTTCATGCCAATTTGTTCAGCCCAAGAGTTCATCAAGTCAACGAAAGCATCTTGCGTGCCTGCAACGTGTTCAGCCATGGCAACACAAGCATCATTACCCGATTGAATGATGATGCCTTTATTAAGCTCTTCAACAGAGACTTTTTTACCGACTTCAATAAACATTTTCGAAGAATCGGGGAAGTTTTTAGACCATGCATTTTTACTGATGGTGACTTCATCTGTTGGATTAATATTGCCCGCTTTAATTTCTTGACCGATGACATAGCTGGTCATCATTTTGGTTAAGCTGGCTGGATTGAGGCTTTCATATGCATTTTCCTCTGCAATGATTTGCCCAGTATTGAAATCCATTAATACAAAAGCTTTCGCGGCGACTTTAGGCGCATCAGGGATCACCATGGGGGCAGCGTAGGCTTGAGTAAAGGCGAAAGAGGTGACAAGTAACACTGCTTTGAGCGGATTATTTAAAAATTTCATAATAACAAGGCGCGTCTTATTAGTTTATGTTAGAAGAAAACCATTTCCCCCGAGTATACCATTTACTGAAAAGGGCAAGAGAAAGAAGGTTCATTAAACTTACTTTATTCGGTCACTAAATAGCTATTGGAATAGCCGTCATTTTTTAGCTTATCAGTCAGTTGAGTGGCAAGATGTTGCTGCCCAATGGGGCCTAACTGTAAGCGATACAGGTTATCAACTGTTTGTAGTCGTGATTTTAATTGGTACTGCTTTGTGAGTTTCTTTGCTAATTGATTGATTTTTGTCTTATCACTGGAAGCAAAAACTTGAATATAATGTTGCTCAGTGTGGATGGCGTCATTAACGGCTAGGAGACTGGGGTCGGTGACATAAATGACTTCAACTTTGACTTTTGCTGTGCCTATTTTGAGCATGTCGAGTTTATAGGCCGCAGCGTAAGATAGGTCGATCAATCTATTTTGATGAAAAGGACCTCTGTCATTAACACGCACGACGACCGTTTTGCCATTACCAGTATTAGTGACTTTAACAAAGCTGGGCAAAGGCAAAGTCTTGTGGGCTGCTGACATGGCATACATATCATAGACCTCACCATTGGCAGTGAGGTGGCCATGAAATTTAAGTCCGTACCAAGAGGCTATGCCTGTGGCTTGATAACCCTTACCAGAGTTTAAGACCGTGTAGGATTTACCCATTACAGTGTATTTCTTGCGATTACCGCCTCGACTATAGGCTTCATATTGAGGCGTGGCATCTTTGACCTTGCTGACATCGGGTGCTGATGTCGGGGCTTTATCTTTATCCATGGCATAACGCCCAGCATTAGGGTTATCGGTATTGGATTTATTGCTGGAGCAGCCACTGATAATGAATAAAATAGCGAGACTGAAAATAAGGGTGATGTTTTTTATCATTGAGATTATTTTACAGATCTGGCAGCGAGGAATAATAAGCAGCATAAGGGGTAGGGAGGATTAGCGCTAGTGCTAATTTCAATTTAGATGTTAATTTTCGTATCATTTTAATACATTTGTAAACTTGAGTCAGCGGCCAGTCAGAAAGTAGAACATTTTGACATGGCCGTGATCCGATTTAGAGGTTAGTCCCTCTATCGGGATGAGTATGAGCGTCTTTTAATGCTTGGCTAAATTGGTACACCGCCATGGCGTATAAGGGGCTGCGATTATATCGAGTGATCACATAAAAGTTATTAAATCCAAGCCAATATTCATTGCCAGAGGCTTGTTCAAGCTCTATGAGTAAAGCTGGATTGAGTGCATTGTTTTGGATTGAGTTGGAAGATGAAGGTAGATAGGGAATGAAATCGAGCACTTGATATTCAGGTTTCTTACCCGCCCAGACATTGAGGTTATCAGGTTTGTTGTTAGTTTGCTCTAGCTGTATTGCGACAGGCGCACCTTGTTGCCATCCGTGTTGATGGAAGTAATTGGCCACACTGCCAATGGCATCAATGGGGCTATTGAGTAGATCTCTGCGCCCATCTTGATCAAAGTCGACAGCATAGTGACGATAACTTGAAGGAATAAACTGCCCATAGCCCATGGCGCCAGCATAAGACCCTTTAAGCGACTTGATATCTAAATGCTCTTCTTGGGTTAAGTCTTGTAAATTAGCAAATTCAGAGCGAAAAAAATCGGCTCTAGGAGGGTAATAAAAGCCCAAGGTATAGAGCGCATCGACAACGGAATAATTGCCCATGATTTTTCCGTAAAAGGTTTCAATACCGATGATGGCGACAATAATTTCGGGTTCGACTTGGTATTGCTCGGCAGCTTTTTCTATGGTGTCTTGGTATTCATCCCAAAAAGTGAGTCCTGCATCGAGGCGCTTTTGGGTGAGGAAGATAGGATAATACTGATCCCAAGGCTTTGCTTCCCAAGGGGTGGTGATAGCATTAATCACCGCTTGATTGTAATGCCCTTGACTAAGAAAAAAATCGATTGTTTTTTTATCATAACCTGCGGCTAATTGTTTATCGATAAAGGCTTGTTTGTACTGAGCCGTTTGGGCTTCAGAGGCCACATTGGATGAAGAGCAAGCCATTAAACCAAAAGAGGTTACGAGTAATAGCGATAGTCGAGAAATTGATTTAGGGAGAAAAGTCATAATAGCGTTATCCTATCTGTCGATGAAACGTCTATGGGTATGTATGCTCATGAGAATGCCAAATCCTGTCATTAGGGTTAGCATTGAAGTGCCTCCGTAACTGATCAGCGGTAGTGGAACACCGACTACAGGCAGTAATCCAGAAACCATGCCAATATTGACAAAAATATAAACGAAAAAGGTGAGGGTGATACTGCCGGCTAATAACCGAGAAAAGCTCGTTTGTGCCTGTGATGCAATGACCAAACCTCGGCCTATCACGTAGAGATATAAGGTGAGTAATATGGCACTGCCAATAAGGCCAAATTCTTCACCGATGACAGCAAAAATAAAATCAGTATGGCGTTCAGGTAAAAATTCCAATTGAGATTGTGTCCCTTGTAGCCAGCCTTTTCCCCACAGACCGCCAGAACCGATGGCAATTTTTGATTGGATAATATGGTAACCCGCGCCGAGTGGATCTTGCTCTGGATTAAATAAGGTGAGCACTCGCGTGCGTTGGTAATCATGCATTAAAAAGAACCACAGTATCGGCAGCATCGCAAGGATCCCAACGACGACACCAATGACAATCATCCAGCTCATCCCTGATAAAAATAATACAAAAATACCCGAGGCTGCGACGAGGATCGAGGTACCTAAATCCGGTTGTTTTGCAATGAGTAATGTGGGAATGAGTAATAATATGCCGGCGCCAGCAAGATAACGTTTTTTGGGCGGTAAAGGGAATTTACTGATGTACCATGCCATCGTGATTGGAAACACTAATTTGATGAGTTCTGAAGGCTGAAACTTCATGAAACCCACGTTTAACCAGCGTTGTGCGCCTTTATTGATTTCGCCAAAAAAATGCACACCTAAGAGTAAAATAATCCCCGTCATATAAATGGGGAAAGCCCAGCGTCTTAACACTTCAGGGTTAATTTGTGCGATACCAAACATAATGATCAAAGATAAGACCATGCGGACCATTTGGCGATCCAATAATGCTACGTCTTCACCGCCAGCTGAATAAATGACAATTAATCCATAGGCCATTAAGCTTAATAAGCCTAATAGTAGGGGAAGATCGATATGGCATCTTTGCCAAATATTGGGTCTATGGTTATGTGTGCTCATTTCACCGTTTTTCCATTGTCTCTTAGCATATATTCATCGAGCATCGCTCGTGCGACAGGGCCAGCATTTTTTGAACCCCAACCCACATTTTCAAGTACCACTGAAAGTACGATTTGAGGGTTTTCATAGGGAGCGTAAGCAATCACTAACGCATTATCTCGTAAGTGTTCATCAATCGTTTTTGCGTTATAACGTGTATCTTCGGCCACACTAAAGACTTGAGCAGTACCTGTTTTCATCGCTGCGGTATAAGGCGCATTTTTAAACCGTGATTTATGGGCTGCTTCACGCATGGCCTCGCTAACGATCTTCCAATTGCTGGGGTCTTTCAATTTTAGTGGTGTTAATTCATTATTAGGATCTTCATCGGTGGTATTGGTGTTGACCGATTTGAGAAAATGTGGCACAAAGCGCTTGCCCTTATTCGCCAAAATAGCGGCTGCATTGGCAATTTGTAGTGGGGTTGCGGTCCAGTATCCTTGGCCAATACCCACTGAAATGGTATCGCCTATATACCAAGGTTGATTATAGCGAGCACGCTTCCAATCTTTAGAGGGTAAGATCCCTGTTGATTCTTCATTAATATCAACGCCAGTCGTTTCGCCAAATCCAAAAGGGGCCATAAAGCGAGCAATGTTATTGACGCCACTCTTATAGGCTAAGTTATAAAAATAAATATCACAGGACTCTACAATCGCACTGTGGACATTAACCCAGCCATGACCCCAACGTTTCCAATCACGGTATTTACGTTCGACGCCTGGGATTTGCCAATAACCCGGATCCCACACTCGCGTTTGAGGGGTAATGGTTTTGTTTTCAAGTCCCATTAATGCTAAGAAAGGCTTAATCGTGGAAGCAGGGGCATATTGGCCTTGAGTCGCACGGTTAATCAGTGGCCGAGAGGTTGAATTTAATAGCTTATTGTAAGCTTTGCTGCTGATCCCATGAACAAACATATTGGGATCGTAACTGGGGCTAGAGACCATGGCTAAGATCCCGCCATCACGAGGATCAATCGCCACAATCGAACCGCGCCTGCCATCGAGGAGCTGCACGGCTTTTTGTTGTAATTTGAGATCGAGCGTTAAATAAATATCTTTGCCTGGTTCTGGCGCGTCAGACTTTAATATTCGTATGGTGCGGCCACGATTATTGACTTCTTCTTCAAGATGACCGGGTTTACCGTGTAAGGTACTCTCGTAAAAGCGCTCAATTCCTTGCTTGCCAATATCATTGGTTGCCGCATATTGTTTCCACTCATTCTCGCGTTCAAGTTTGATTTGATCGCGACGATTGATGCGGCCGACATAACCTAAGGCATGGGTGAATAAACTCGTGTATGGATAATATCGCTTAAGGCCAGCTTCAACAGAAACACCGGGAAAGCGATATTGATTGACGCTAAACTGGGCGACTTGATCTTCTGTTAGTCGGTTTTTTATGGTTAATGGCTTGAAACGGCGATGACCTTTGAGAGATTGAATGACATCTTCAATTTGTTCAGCACTTAATGGAATGATGCTTTTAAGTTCATTGAGCATCTCTGGAATGTTTTTGACTTTTTCGGGCAACATTTCAAGAGAATAAAAAGGTTGATTTTCGGCGAGTAATACGCCATTTCTGTCATAAATTAACCCACGACTTGGGGCTATAGGGACGACACGGATACGATTATCATTTGAGCGAGTGGTGTAATCTTGAAAGGAGATAATCTGTAGTTGATAAAGGTTAATTAGTAACAAACTTAACAATGAAACGACGCAAAAGAAAGTAAAAATGGCGCGACGTTTAAACAGTGATGCCTCGGCAGCATGATCATTCATTGTTACCCGTTTATTTGGTGCCACAGACGCTATCTCCTTACCCTGTAATGTCAGGCTCGATAATTTATCAGATGCCAATGCAATATGTTAGTCGAGCCTATTCTCTATGATATGGGTGATTATTATTAATGCTCCAAGCTCGATATAAACTTTCTGCGACAATCACTCTGACTAAGGGGTGGGGTAACGTCAGTGCGGATAAGCACCAGCTTTGCGTTGCAGCTTGTTTACAGGCTGGGGATAATCCTTCTGGTCCCCCAATCAATAAACTGACATCTCTTCCATCTAATAGCCATTTATTTAATTGAGTGGCGAGGGCGGGCGTGGTCAAGTTTTTACCGGGTAAATCAAGGCTCACAATATGATTACTTTTAGGGACCGCAGCAAGCATTAACTCCCCTTCTTTATGTAGGATACGAGGGATATCGGCATTTTTCCCACGTTTCCCTGCCGGTATTTCAACAAGATCAAGCGCCATATCTCTTGGAAAACGGCGCTGATATTCTTGAAACCCTTGCTCGACCCAATTTGGCATGCGAGTGCCAACGGCGACTAACTGAATTTTCATTATTCGGGTTTTTCTGACCACAGTTTTTCGAGTTGATAATAGTCACGGGTTTGCTGTTGCATAACATGCAAAATCACATCACCTAAATCGACTAATACCCATTCACTCGTATCACGTCCTTCAACACCTTTAATATTGAGGTTGGCTCGTTTTGATTCTACGACTAGATTTTCGGCAATGGATCTCACATGCGTTTTCGAGTTACCTGAACAAACCACCATAAAATCGGCAATATTGGATTGTTCTGACACGTCGAGTACGGTGATATCTTTTGCTTTCAAATCTTCGATTTTATCGATTACAAATTGCTTTAATTGGGCGCTTTCCACGCTAAGTTACCTTTTTAATTTTAAAAACAGCGCAGCAGTATAGCAGGTTTCCGAGTAGACAAGTAAGACACTCTTAAGTTATAGCGGAATATAAATGGATTTTTTGATTAAATTTAATGTTAAAACGTAGCGGAACGCTTGAAAGTGACATTTTTATAATGGATTTTTCTATTTTTATGAGTGGATGATGAAGTCAAGGTGAACAGATATTCCTTACGTAAATGAATCTAAAATGCATATTTTGATTGAGCATGAAAGTTATGAGTAATTAAGTGGTTTTATGTTGCGTATAAGTTTGTTTTTGGTTTTTATTATGCTCGTGTTTTGGTTTTATTTGTTCTTTGGTCTATGAGTGAGGGGGATAATGTTGTCCATGATTTTTTTGTGTGGTAAATACTGACTCTTTATCTATATATCTTTGAAGTTGTATTCTTCGAATTTAGGTAGTTGGCTTCTTTTCTAAGGGCGAGATAATAATCAATTCATAGTAGATAAATATATAAAAAAGACCAAATGGCCAATGGCAGAAATGATGTGGTGTATTTTGGATGATGAGTTTTCTAGGTTAGCGCTGTACATTTATAACAAACTTGATTTGACAATGTTCGGGCTTATAAATAGAAGCTAATCGTCTATTTTTTAATAGTAAAATGGGATAGTGACTTTGCAAAAGAATCAATTAAGTTTGGCGGACACTTTAGGCTTAGGTTTTATGACCTTTGCGTTCTTTTTAGGCGCAGGAAATTTGATTTTTCCTCCACTCACAGGCTTTTTAGCCGGTGAGAATATGACATTTGCAATGTTTGGCTTTCTGTTTACCGCAGTCGGTTTACCTTTGCTTGCTTTGATTGCCGTGGCGAAAGCGAATGGTAAAATTATGGCCTTGTTACCCGTAGGTATCGCCACGTTATTTGCTGTGACAATTTTTATTATTATTGGTCCTGCTTTTGCTGCTCCTAGAACAGGGTTAGTGGCATTTGAAGTGGGATTAAAACCTTTTTTAGATGATACTAGTGCAACAGTTCAAATCGCCAATCTCACCTTTAATCTTGCTCAATTACTTTATACTTTTGCTTTTTTTTCTGTTTCTATGGTATTTGCACTTTTTCCTGGTAAATTACTGGATAATGTCGGTAAAGTATTAACCCCGATTTTATTGTTATTGTTAGTGGGCTTGGCTGTTTCTGTGATAATTTTACCGGGATCGGATGTTCAAGCCGCCTCTGGAGATTATGCATCTCACCCATTAATTACTGGGATTTTAGAAGGCTATAATACAATGGATGCGCTAGCATCATTGATCTTCGGTATCTTGATTATTGATATTCTTCGTAAAAAGGGCATTGAAAGTCCTAAAATACAAACGCAATATTTAATTAGAGCCGCGTTAATTGCCGCAACTGGCTTAGCTTTCGTGTATATCTCGCTTTTCTACTTAGGCGCGACAGCGGGTGATTTAGCCTTAAATGTGACTAACGGCGGACAAATTTTAACGAACTATGTGGTAAGAGAGTTCGGCTCTTTTGGACTGGTATTATTATCGAGTGTGGTGACTTTGGCGTGTTTAACAACGGCCGTGGGCCTATTAAGCGCTTGTTCTGAATTTTTCAATGAAACTTTTCCTGCAATCTCATATCGATTTTTTGTGGTGATCCTTAGTATTATTTGTGCATTAGTCGCCAATGTGGGTTTATCAGAGCTGATCAGCATTAGCGTGCCTGTACTTATGATGATTTATCCCGTTGCTATAGCGTTAGTACTCGTCACTTTTTTAACTGAACGTTTTGCTCATCCTGTTTTTTCACATCGATTAGTATTGAGCGTGGCGTTATTGTTTGGCGTGGTTGATGGTTTAAAAGAGGCTGGAGTGAATGTTGATGTACTGGATTTCATGCCGTTACAACACCATGGTATGGCATGGCTATTACCGACGGTAGTGACCATTCTGGGGTGTTTATTTTTGAAAGGCGAGAAACGTCAAGATAAAAACATAGCAGAGACTCTGGCTTAAGAAGTGATGCCTGTTTATTCCTAGTTTATTATCCCCAGCCAACTGAAATATATATCTTTAATGTATTTTAGTCGGTTTGGGTATAGCCGTTCAGTTTAAATCGAGCCTCATATATCGAGTGAGGTTTTATCGCATATCCATTAAATCTGTTTTCATTTATCTGAATGTTGTTTCTTCAAGTCAATAGAGTGCATTAACTGCTACAGTTTTTATATGGCCTTCAATCATTATGGATAAAGAGTGAGCACCCATACATTAAATCGTAAAGATACCTTGGCATTAGGTTTTATGACTTTTGCTTTTTTCTTAGGTGCTGGCAATTTGATTTTCCCGCCTTTAATTGGTTTTATGGCTGGCAAAAATATGATGCTAGCCATGTTTGGCTTTCTATTAACGGCTGTTGGTTTACCTTTGATAGCCTTAATTGCGGTGGCAAAATCGAATGGGAAAGTGTTGGGCTTGTTGCCTAAAGGCTTAGCAACCTTGTTATCTTTCATTATTTTTATCATTATTGGTCCAGCCTTTGGTGTTCCCCGAACCGCACTTGTTGCTTACGACATCGGTGTTTCACCATTTTTAAAGGGGGCGTTACCTAATTTAAATTTTTTGGGGTTGAGTGTGAACTTAGTGCACTGTTTCTTTAGTGTCGTTTTTTTTACTGTGGTGTTATTTTTTGCTTTCTCTCCCGGAAAATTAATTGATACTGTCGGTAAAGTATTGACTCCTATATTGATCATGTTACTGATTGGACTGGCTATCTCTGTGGTGGTGTTACCAAGTTCTGTTATAGGTTCTCCTCAGGGGGATTATATCCTTAACCCTTTTAGCAGTGGCATTTTGCAAGGTTACAACACCATGGATGCGTTAGGGGCATTGGTTTTCGGCATTTTATTAATTGATGTGTTGCGTCAAAAGGGCATTAATAAGAAAAGGATTCAAACACGATATTTGGTGATAGCAGCATTAATTGCAGCTTTGGGGTTAGCGTTTGTTTATATATCTCTTTTTTATTTAGGGGCGACGTCAAAAGATTTTGTAAGTCCTCCTCGTGATGGCGTAGTGATCCTCACTCGTTACGTGACTGAACATTTTCATGATGTTGGACTGATATTATTATCAATAGTTGTGACATTAGCCTGTCTTACAACAGCGGTTGGTGTATTAGGTGCGTGTGCGGAATTTTTTCATGAGCAGCTCCCTAGATTATCTTATACAACTTACCTTATTATATTTTCTATTATTTGTATTGTCGTCACCAATGTGGGTTTACCTGCTTTAATACACATCAGTGCGCCTGTATTACGAGTGGTTTATCCTATGGCGATCGCACTGATTGTGTCAACGTTCTTAACCTCAAGGTTTGCATTTCCCGCATTATCCCACCTTTTAATTGTTTGTGTGGCGCTAATATTTAGCAGTATCGATGCATTAACTCAGGTAGGCATCAATATGCACTTTTTGTCTTTTATGCCCCTTCAGACGGAAGAGTTGACTTGGCTACTACCCACGATTTTGATGATATTTTTTTGTTTACTGCTCAGAAAGTCGAGGTGATTTTTTGTGGTGAAAGGCTCATGATTGACTTGTGTTTTCTTCTTTCTTATAGGTAAGATCGCCTTTAACTGAATTAGCTAAAATTGGACATATTATGAGAATCGCTATGATTGCGGCAATGGCGAATAACAGGGTGATTGGTAAAGATAATCAAATGCCTTGGCATTTGCCTGAAGATCTACGTCACTTTAAGGCAATGACAATGGATAAGCCCATAGTGATGGGAAGAAAAACCTTTGAATCTATCGGTCGCCCCTTACCTGGAAGGCATAATATTGTTATTACAAGGCAGGAACATTTTTCAGCATCAGGGATCACCATTGTTGATTCAATTGACTCGGCAATAATGGCAGCAGGGCAGAGTGATGAGCTAGTGATTATTGGGGGCGGGCAATTATATTCTGCGATGTTACCTAAAGCTGAGCGTCTATATTTAACTGAAATTAAACTCGATGTAGAAGGAGATACTTTTTTTCCTCACTGGGATGATGGCTCTTGGCATGAAGAGTGCAAAATTGTAGAAAAAAATAGCTCTGGATTGGAATATTCCTTTATAAACTTGGTTAAAAAATGTTAAATTACCTTGGTTTAACATGTTATTCAAAGGATTAAAAAGCACTGGTTGGTGCTTTCTTTGGGTTGATAAAAATAAGATAAAGGAGTGCCCGATGCGTTTGTTACCCACAGCGATGGCTGCGTTGATTATAGCATCTTCATTTTCAGTACCTGTGCATGCTGATCCACAACAATTGGTTGCTAATATTTGTAATTATGTTCAAAGCGATGATAAAAATCGTTTACGGAAGAAATTGAAAGAAAATCGCTTAAAACTAAGGAATATTTATTCGGCAATTTCATGCGATGGGCAAAGCTTATTGCGAACTGCATTGGATTCTAAGTCTGATAGCATCGGTACATTTGTTGCCAAGCGCTTATCTGTAAAAGAATTAAAGTCAGTGGAGGCTGATGGGAAAACCATTGTTGATTGGGCTAAAACGAAAGGATATGCATCGAGTGCTATTACATCAGTAATAGAAGCACGGATTGCGGGTAGTTAGTATGATTAAATAACCTGAACTCGGGATAAGCAGCGCCGCTTAATACCGCTATTTTTGCCCCTATCTGTGTTGTGTTTTCTACTAATAGCCAGCTATTAGATACGAAATCCCGCCTTGATATCGACAAAAGTTTTGGCATTAAGCCAAATATGAAAATAAAGAATAACCAGTTTTTTTAAGTTGTTGACTTTAAATGAAATATTGAGATTGTTTGACACTCATTATCCCGAGTTCAGGTTAAATAAGGTAATCCAGTATAAAAATACCGAACATCTCGTTCGGTATTTTTCTGTAGAGAGATAACAATAGCCAACTGACTTGGAATATGTCTTAGATTTTAAATTCTTTTACTGATGCTTGTAACTCTTCAGCAAGTTGGGCGACTTGATGACTCGATTGTGCGGTTTGATCGGCACCAGTGGCTGTTTCTTCTGAGATCGAGGCTATATGCTCAAGTTTCTCTGATACTTGCTGGCTAACCATATGTTGTTCTTGTGCCGCTTGGGTGATATGAGTACCTGAATCATGTGCTTTGTGAACGGCATGACTAATACTTTCTAAGGCATTATTCGCCTGCTCTGTTTTTTCTACGCAAGAATTGGCTTGCAGTTTACCCAGTTCCATCACCGATACAGCTTGCTCGGCCCCTTGCTGAAGCACTTCGATCATTTGTTGTATTTCCTGGGTAGAAGCTTGTGTGCGAGAAGCAAGGCTACGTACTTCATCAGCCACAACGGCAAAGCCTCGCCCTTGTTCTCCTGCGCGAGCCGCTTCAATAGCGGCATTGAGGGCGAGCAAATTGGTTTGGTCAGCAATACTGCGAATGACATCTAAAATGGAGCCGATTGATGCACTATCTGCATGTAATTGGTTAATGACTTGACCTGCCTTGGTGACTTCTTCGGCAAGGGCTAAAATGGTTTGTTTATTTTCATCGGCGATAAGACGCATGTGCTGACTTTCATTATCAGCGGCTTTGATTTCAATTAACGCCGCATTGGCACTGGTGGTGACTTGTTGTGCGCTAGAATGTAATTGTGTTGTCGCGATTGCAACTTGATCGACTTGGTTTTTTTGTTCTTGGATCCCAACGGTTGTTTGTGCAGTGATAGCCGATGTTTCTTCAGCGGCTGCGGCAAGTTGATCAGAGCGATGCAAGATCCCTTGTATTAGATTACGCAGACTGTCGATCAGACGATTACAATTGCCTGCAAGTTTTGCAAATTCATCATGACCTTCTTCATTGAGTTTATGGGTTAAATCACCAGAGGCTAAAATATTGAAGGCTTGATTCACACTGTTTAATGAACGTGTCAGTGGACGTATAACGGCAATGCTCACCAAAATGGCAACAATAATAGCGATGATCCCTAAAATAAGCGTATTAATACTGGCAGCATTAATATTATCTATGGCGGTATGGCTGATGTCTTGAGACATAGACTCAATGGCATGGGTCAGTTTTTTCATTGATTCATTGGTATTGCTAAATTCTTGTTCAACTTGGGCGAGCAAATCAACGGCCGCAATTTGGCTATCAATCGTTCTACTTTTCAACACTAAAATGGAGTTGCCATCTTCAATTAATGCAAACAGTCTTGCCGCTTCATCATTAATTTTTTGTATTAAATGATCATCAATGACATAGCCCCATGTTTCAGACAAATAACGGAGCTTATTTTTTGTGTCACTTACAATGAAAGTAAGCTCTTTTTTTATCGTATTAAACTTAGTTTTATCAGGTGTTTGTAGTAAATCATAGCTGGTACTTACAATGCCAGTAAACCCCGTGTCGATACCACTAGCGATGGATGCTATTTGTTGTTCTTGTGAGTCATCGCTAATTTCAAGATCAATTAAATCGAGTAAGTAGGAAGCGGTATCATCCGCTGTGGTTTCTATTACATCCATTTTATCTATAAGGCTTTTTTGTGTTAGTAGCGTGGTTTCGTGAGTTTGAAGCATACTCCTACTATACTTTTCGAATGCCTGATAATTGCTTTTTAAATTAGAAAGGACGACATTAAAATCAGCTTCATTTTTAACTTGTGATGATAATGCATCGAGTTCATCAGTAAACTGCTGGCTGTATGTATCAAAATTAGATTTTAAGTTTGGGATTTCGTTGGGGTCTTGGCTATAAAATGCGGTGATATTTTGTTTTTCTTGGAGAAACAATGAGCTTGATAAAGAGTTACTTGATTTTAATGCTGGGATACTGACATATTGTAATACACTAGTGCTGGTTTTTAATTTATTATTGGTGAGTAAAGAAGCGGTACCTAATATAATTAATAGCAAGGTGACGACACTAAACCCTCCTATTACACGTGTAGCGACATTCATTTTCATAGAGGACTCCATCGTTGTGTTTACTCGTGTAAAATCACGTGAATATAAAACGTAATATGCATATCGGCCGCAAAATGAATAAGTTTAGTTTTTTTTACTTAGGTTTAACTGTTTGCTGATGGAAGTTGAAATTAGGTTATTTTGGGCTATTTTGTTTGAATTTGGCGAGATTAGATTTTTCGGAAGGATCATGTTTACAAACCGATTTTCCACGTATTGCCAGTATATGCAGTGAAAAAAATGATACTAGATTGTATGAAAGTAATACAAAGGGAGTAAGGAAGATATGTAATATATTACGAAAAAGGCCGACTTTTTCTTTTTCTAGATTAAAAAAGTGCACAAAAAGCCTATCAATGCAAAATACCCAAATGATGAATAGCCAAGGGATCATGCCGAAAATATACCACAGCTGTGCATCAGCCGTTTGTTGATAATGATGTAAAACGGGGATAGCAATTAAGGTTGCAAAAAAAATAATACTTTGAAAAAGACCGTAAAGTAAGGTTAACGTTAACGCTAGGCGAGCTGTGATCATGAGCCCCATATTGGGCGCTTTAGTGCATATATAATGAAAGATTTCAAATGCACCTATACTCCACCTTTTTGCTTGCCTATGCCACTCACTTAATTCTTCTTGCCAGTTTTCACCTGAAGTTGGGCCACAGATCACGGGCAGATAAATAGGGTGCAATTTGACTTTACCCATTCGGGTATTCATCGAAGAGACAAAATAATGCATGTCTTCCATTTGGTAAGTGGGATCAAAAAAATCATTATCGATGCACAGCTTTAAAGATGATGAGTAAACACTCATTGAATGGACTTGAAAAGGAATATTAAAACCTATCATCCAAATGCTCCTAAACAGAGCGGTGATCCGTGTAAAAAAAGATGAGTGATTTAAATTCCAATTATAGAATAAAGCGGCTTGCCAAATAATATTAAAGCCTCTAGTTTGGCCCTGCCTTTCAAAATCATTGGCGATATATTCTAAATAGCGGCGATGTAAAAGTGTATCTGAATCCATCACTGTGATCAGTGTATTGTTAACGGTAAACTCACAGTTTTTTTTGTCTAGAATAGACAGAGCATACTTTACAGCAAACCGCTCATTGCTACACTTTCCTGGTATTTCTTTGGTGATATTTTCTGGGTGTACACAAATATTAAAGAAGTAAAATTGCTCTTGGTATGTTTCAAGTAAAAACTGTCTTGATTCTTCTAATTGTGGGCTTTTTTCTTCAAAGCTAACAATGAGAATAACATTGTTTTTAGTATTAATCGTTTGATTTAATAAGTAAGTAAGTGATTGATTTATGACTTCAATGGGCTCCTTGTAGCAAGGTAATATGATTAAATGCTTTGTGTTTGCTTTTTCTTGTTGTGTTATTATTTTTTTATCCTCAATTAACATCTTCGTGAAAAAATAGCCGCTAGCCAGCATCATCAATAGCATCATGATGGCTTGTAATCCCCAGATAAATAAAGCAAAATAATTACCTGCTTGAGGGTTGATATTCCAAAGAAAGTTAGCCAGAAATAAAATAGACCAGAGTGTGGGTAAAAGTAATAAGTACCAGCGCAATATTTGCTGGCTTTTTAGGTAATTAAGCATTTTATTTAATCCATTCATCTAGAGGGTACATTTGAATCGATATTTCACATTAGCATCAAGTATAGAAGTTATTCCTGATTTCCTTCAAATTTCAATCTCAGTGGGTCTGATTCCCCGCAGCTGGCTGCGTAAGTTTTAGTCTTTCAGTATATTAATACCCCGCTTCGCGTCAGGGCGGGAGCATACTTTGTCGGATAATTAACCAAAGAAAACTTTTGCCCTGTAATCATCGTCCCAACTCGCCTTTTTTAGCTTATTTCGCTGACTTGGCGCACCGCAA
>NZ_JAKIKS010000041.1 GCF_023284005.1 Shewanella surugensis | reverse complement strand
AATGGTTATCTTGCCATGATTTTATCACTTTTGATGCACTCAAAGAGAGTGTAAAAAACATCATGGATAATTATCCGTCAAAATATACGATAACTTTTAGTTAAGCACTTATTAACGGGTCTTTTTGGATCGACATCAGTTGTTGCTGAGACTGACAGAGAAGGTTTTTATGTGGGTGCTGATATTGCTCATGTGACAGTGACGAATGAAGAATATGATATTTTTAATAAAGCAGATGAATCAAATACCAGTTTAGGTTTATATACTGGGTATAATTTTTCTGATTGGTTTGGAATTGAGGCTAATTATTATCAAATAGATTTCAGTGATATGAGTTATGGTGAGGATAATGGTTTTTTTGCTTATGATGTAAATATCAAGCAAGATGCAAGTGTTTTTTCTTTAGCGCCTATATTCAGTTATGCATTTGACGATACGTATTCTATTTACACTAAAGTCGGCATTAACTATATGTTCAGTCGCCAAGATATTTCTGGTGAAATGAGATTTTCTAATAGTTCAGCTTCATCTTTTGACACTAAATTTGACTATTCTGGCATTGGTTATGTTATTGGTGCAGGGCTAAGAATGGCTGTCACTGAGAGCTTAAATATCAGGTTTGCCTATGAATTTGTCTCTACATCTCTTGAGTATGATGATGATAACTATGATGATTATAGTTACGATGACATCGATGTGAATGTTTCTCGATTCAGCTTAGGTATGCATTACCAGTTCTAGATTATTATTGAATTGATAGCATTAAATCAAAGGGATCATGATGATCCCTTTGTGTTTTTATTGCTAATAAGATTTATTTTATTCGATGGTTAATTCTTTTAATTTCCGCGTAAGCGTATTGCGACCCCAGCCTAAGCGTTTTGCGGCTTCTTGTTTATGCCCATGAGTATGTTTCAAAGCCGTCGTCAGTAAAATACGCTCAAAGGTGGGCTGTATTTGTGTTAATAAATCATTATCCCCTCGACTGAGACGTTCATTAATTAACTGTGTTAGCGCTTGCTCCCAGTCATTCACCTTATTGTCGGCTAGATCTGTGGTGGTTGCTTCTAATAATTCTGGTGGCAGATCTTGAGGTAAAATCTCTTGGCCTGAAGCCATGACGGTTAACCATCGACAGGTATTTTCCAGTTGACGCACATTACCTGGCCAAGGTAGTTGAGTTAATTTAATGGCCGCTTCTTCGGTTAAAATTTTACTATCGACGCCTATTTCTCTTGCTGCAGTATTGAGAAAATGATGAGCCAATTGAGGAATATCTGCTCGACGATCAGAAAGGGTGGGTAGGTGGATACGAATGACATTTAAGCGATGGAAGAGATCTTCTCTAAACTCTCCGATAGCGACTCTTTGTTCTAAATTTTGATGGGTCGCGGCGATAATGCGTACATCAACCTTAACGGGTGCATGGCCACCGACGCGATAAAACTGCCCATCGGCTAATACTCTTAATAAACGTGTTTGTACGTCAATGGGCATATCGCCAATTTCATCGAGAAATAAGGTACCGCCGTTGGCTTGTTCAAATCGACCTTGTCTGATCCCAGAGGCGCCGGTAAAAGCCCCCTTTTCATGGCCGAAGAGCTCTGATTCAATTAAATCTTTGGGAATGGCGGCCATATTGATTGCAATGAAAGGTTGCTGCTTTCTGGGGCTGTGCTTATGTAATGCACTGGCAATGAGCTCTTTTCCTGTACCTGATTGGCCATTGATGAGGACACTAATGGAGGAGCGAGATAATCGTCCAATGGCGCGATAGACCTCCTGCATAGCAGGTGCTTCACCAATGATCTCAGGGGTGTTGATGATGGACTCTTGTTGTTTCTTCTCTGGTTCATTTTCATGTGAGAGTGTGATCGCCCGTTCAATTAAGGTCGTTGCTTCATCGATATCGAAAGGCTTGGGGAGGTATTCAAATGCACCTGCTTGATAAGCGCTGACAGCACTGTCTAAGTCTGAATGTGCTGTCATGATAATGACGGGGATATGAGGATAGTGGGTTTGTAACCTTTCGAGTAAGGTTAAGCCATCGGTACCAGGCATGCGAATGTCAGATATGATGACTTGTGGTTGACTCATTTCAAGTGCTTGCCATAAAGATTCAGCCGCAGCAAAACTAGCACAAGTAAGCGGTACGCTTTGTATTGCACGTTCAAGTACCCAGCGTATAGAGGTATCATCGTCTAAGATCCATACTTGTTCTGTCATATCATTGCCTTAATCTTACTTTGATAAATGCTTCACTATTTTATTTGTTGATTTAGTATGCTAATTTTTACTTTGATGGGTGACGGGCAGTAAGAGAGTAAATTGGGTCCCCGCAGTGGTAGAATGACAATCGATTCTTCCGCCATGAAGGCGAGCCACGTTATGAGCAATGGATAATCCTAAGCCCGATCCTTGTGCTTTATCGGTCACCATAGGATAAAAAAGAGTGTCGATTAAATCAGGATTGATACCGGGTCCAGTATCAGTAATACTCAGTGCCAGTACGAGCTTATGTCTCTGGGTACCTATGGTTATTTGATGTTGGGTACGGGTTTGTATTTCAATGTTTCCCCCTTTATTTTCAAGTGCTTGAATCGCATTTTGAACAATGTTGAGTAATGCTTGTTGCAACTGTTCTGGATCCATTTTCAGATTAGGAATAGAGGGATCATAGTCTTGTTTTATTTGAATGTTTTCAGGCAGTGTAATCGTGATTAACGAGAGTACTTTTTGAATGATTTCGTGGATATTAAACATGCCATGTGCAGTTGGACGTTGAGGTCCTAATAGGCGATCGACGAGATTACGTAATCTGTCTGATTGTTCTATGATGAGATCGGTAAAATCATTGTGATCCGTATTCAATAGTTCTCTAGATAATAATTGTGCTGCACCTCTTATTCCTGCTAAGGGGTTTTTGATTTCATGCGCAAGGTTACGGACTAAAAATTGGGCCGCTTGTTGTTGTGCATCTTGAGATAGTTGCTGGTGGATCCGCTGCTGTTGATCGACAAGTCTTAATTCTAATAAGGCGCAACCTTGCTCTTCTTCAATGGGGCTTAAACTGATATCGAGAGTGTGTTGCTTACCATCCAGTGTCGTCAATGAAACAGTATTGACTGTCAGCCCTTGATTCTTTTGAATCGCATTACGCCACAATTGAGGATCCATACCAAGAGAGAGATAATGCTCGGTTAACGCGTGTTCAAATAGTCGATTATTGCTGATTTTAAACAATTGCTCTGCCGCCGTATTGGCGTAAAGAAGCTTAAGATCATGATTAATGACCAATACGGCGGTGACAAGGTGATTAAGTAATCTATGGCTATCCATTTAAAGCGCCTAATTCATAAATCAAAAAATATAATATTGCATTCATATTCAATGAGTATATACCGTTGCTCATTGAAAGTGCTGTTTTCCTAGCGTGTAAAAGGGCGCAATTCAAGACGCATTATTGAAAGAATGTAGGCACCTTTTTATGTGATGAAACACAAAAATGGGTTCTTTTACACGCTCCTAATAGGCTGACTTTTACAAATACAGAGGGTCCTTTATTGCTCTTATTTAGTGCGCCCGTTTAATTACTGTTGACATTGCACCATTATAGTGCGAACTGCAAATCATTCCTTTTATGACCTGCAATATTAAGTTTTAATTGGTAATAAATTGAATATATTTACTTAATATGGTTTTCCACCTTGCTTAGGAAGGTTTGTTTTTAATACTTCGGTGTAAAAAAATCGTTCTTGGTAAGCTTGATGCAATTATTTTGCCGTTTTTATCGAGAAGTTTAATGATGATGCTATGCTGACCCCTGTTAATATTCTTGAGGGTAAATATTGAAGATGTTTGTGGTTTACCGAGTGCTTGATTGTCTAAATATAATTGTAATTTCGATTGGGCAGGGGCTTTGGGGTTGAGCTGAGTGCTAACGGTAAAGTAACCACTATTATTGCGTATTGTTTCTTCTTCCACAGGATTGGTGATGGTTAATTGATACTTGATTGATTTGGGCTTTTGTGGGCTGTTATTTGGGATGCTGGGAGGGGGAGGCATGCTGACATGATTTTTGGTATTGTCTTCAAATTCTACCGCGATGGCATCATTAATAGGCTTGTCCGTGTAGTGTATTTGGCCCTCTTCATCGATCCATTTATAGACAGTTGCATAGGAAAATGAGTTAACCAGTATCATGGTGATGATGATGAATAATCGCATGGGATTATTTCCAAAATAAAGTTAAGTATGGAGTAGATTAGCTTGTTTATTTATAAAAAGCATGACGCTACTAAATTAAATTATTCACCAATAATTTAATTTAGTAGCTAAATATGGAGAATCATTCAAACTTTTTTAAGAAGATTACTTGAATGATCTTGTACTGAAGTTGATGCTTTTAATACAATTAAGTTTTTTGATATTTCTGGATTCTCTTGAGTATATTCCATGAAGTGGGCTCTTTTAACCTCTGTAAAGTACATGATTAGTAAAGATACACAAGTGATCCCGTACATTAACATAAAAGCAGATGAGCGAATTTGAGTTAAATCCAGTAAGATACCAAACATAATGGGCAGTACAAAGCCGCCTAGCCCTCCTGCTAATCCGACAATACCCGATACAGCCCCCATATCATTAGGGTATGATTCTGAAATATATTTATAAACAGAGGCTTTCCCAAACGCCATTGCGACCCCCATAATAAAGAGTAATGTCGTGAATATTGCAGGGGTTAAGTAAATATGGAATGTTTCAGGGCCCTCTACTGTTGTGACGATGAATTCAGTTTGAGGGTAAGACATAATAAATAGACAAACCCAGCACACCCACATCACCCACCAAGTGATGCTATGTGGGCCGTATTTATCAGAGAGCCAACCTCCAAGGGCTCTCAGAATGCCACCCGGTAAGGAAAATGCGGCTGCGAATATGGCGGCAGTTTTTAAATCAAACCCATATTCGCCGATATAATACTTAGTCATCCATAGCGCCAGTGCAACATAGCCACCGAATACAAATGAGTAGTATTGGCAGTATCGCCAAATGCGAGGATCTTTCAAAATGTGTAATTGTTGCTTCAATGAAATATTTGAGTTGATGTGATGAGCTGGGTTATCGAAGCTGAACATCCAAAAAATGATGGCCATGATGAGCATTATTCCAGCGTAGATCTGTGGCACCATTTGCCAGCCAAGAGTGACGACAATTGCGGGAGCGATTAACTTGGTTAATGCAGCGCCAGCATTACCAGCACCAAAAACGCCCATAGCGAGTCCTTGATGGCGTTTATCAAACCATTTTGCCACATAAGCGACACCGACAGAGAATGAACCTCCAGCCATACCAACAAAAAGTCCGAGGACGAGAAATTGCCAATACTCTGTAGCATAGGAAATGAAAAATATGGGAATAACGGTGCTTAACATCAAAGTAAATAATACGATTCGACCTCCAAAGCGATCACCAAAAATGCCTAGGGGTAAACGTGTCAATGATCCCGTTAATACGGGTGTCGCAGCGAGTAATCCAAATTGGGTTTCGTTTAAGGAGAGCATGTCTTTGATGGGGATCCCGATGACAGCAAACATTAACCAGATCATAAAGCAGACGGTAAATGCGACGGTGCTTGATGTCAGAACCATTCCTTTTTTTACATTATCTGAGATCATCATTCATTCCTTCAAGTGTCATATCATGAGTAGCACTTGTTCATTTTTGAGCTTATTTTATGTAAAACCTAGTTGTTTTTATATGCCTAATGGTGGGTAGTTAATTGATTCAATTGGGTTAGGTTTTAGGTTTATTATTGATGTGTTCTGTACTCATCGAGGCTGTGTATTGAGATTAATTTGAGCAGTAATAAGGGCGGTTAGAGGGGTAAATTATTAGGATCAGTGATTGGGCGAGAGGGAAGTCATTCAATACCCAAAATAATGGGTGTGTTAACGACCTTGGATGGCGATTTTGTCTACATTGTGATTTTGTCAGCTGCGCAATAATGTCATCGGCAACCGCAACAGATGAACCGGGGTTTTGACCAGTAATTAAGTGTCCATCAATGACGAGGTAACTGCTTCAATCTTCACTCTTACTGTAATCTGCACTATGTGCAATAAAGTATATCTTCAACTAAAAATGGCACTACATCGGTGTGTTGTACTGCATCTTTTTCAGAATGAGTGAAATCTGTGACTTTTTTGCCCTGAACTAAGGGGCCCCGTCTTTGGCTTTGACATGCCTAGAGCATGACAAACTAGCCCAACCGGTTTACCCGCTTGGTAGGCTTATTCAATGAGGTCAATGGAGTTGAGATTCCATAATGGCCCGTGACCACCAGGGTAAAATACGGCATCGTAGTCGTAGTCATTATATGGGCTAACTGATGAGTATTTGCCAGTAATGCATTGGCCTCATTATTTTGGCTAAAGCGATCGGTGTCGGCCGTTTGACTGTCTGGCTTATCACTTTTTGGCGTTGCCCTTCCGTCGGCGAAGCTAAGGTCATATTGAACTGATGGTCTTTAAATCGATAATAAGGGCTTGTCAGTTCTTTTAATCAAAAGCCTGTTTGTCTTCCGGTGTTACCGAGGTTTTTCGTGTGAAGTCAGAATAATGATAATATTCATAAAGCGTTCCAATACCAAGTACCTTTTGGGTACTCGGGTATTGAGATGGCTTAGTTATAAGCTTCGTTCTAAAATATGTCGGCTTCTTTCAATATCAATGTCTTGGTGTTCGCCTAGTGCTGTCATGCCGTGGAATTCTAGTTTAGTCAGGATTTCTTCTACGTGAGTATAGTTAAGATCGTAATCATTCAGACGTGTTTTAATCCCCATTTCTTCAAAAAAAGCACGTGTTCTAGCAATCACTTCATCTATACGTTGTTCTTCACTACCCTGAGTGATATTCCAAATGCGTTCGCCATATTGTAATAACTTTTCTTTTTTAGATTCTCTCTGACAATCAAGTAAGCTCGGTAACACTATAGCGAGGGTCCTAGCGTGATCTATATCATATAAGGCTGTTAGTTCATGGCCTATCATATGAGTCGCCCAATCATGAGGCACACCTCGTCCAATAAGCCCATTGAGTGCCATTGTCGCAACCCACATTAGATTGGCGCGAATGTCATAATCAGTAGGATTGTTCAATGCTTGTGGACCTAACTCGACTAAGGTTTGTAATAATCCTTCTGAAAATCTATCTTGTACAGGGGCGTTGACCGGATAGGTAAGGTATTGTTCGATAATATGAACGAAAGCATCGACAACCCCATTGGCAACTTGTCTTGTTGGCAATGTAAAGGTTTTAGTGGGGTCTAAAATTGAGAATTTAGGAAAAACATGATCGCTCATAAAAGAGCGTTTAGACTGGATATCTTTGCGAGTAATGACACTACCACTATTCATTTCTGAACCCGTAGCGGGTAAAGTCAATACACTACCAAAAGGCAGGGCTTGGATGACGTTATTTCCCCAATTTAATAAAATGTCCCAAGGCTCTCCTTCAAATAAAGCCGCTGCAGCGACAAATTTTGTGCCATCAATCACCGATCCCCCACCGACAGCGAGGAGGAAATCGATTTTTTCTTCTTTAATAACGGCGACGGCTTGCATTAGTGTTTCATAGGTTGGGTTTGCTTCAATACCACCAAATTCGATAATATCTCTTTCGCCAAGCGCCATAATGACTTCATCTAAGGTACCCGTTTTTTTAGCGCTATTACCACCAAATAACACTAATACACGAGCGTTTTCAGGGACCAGTTTATTTAATCCTGCAATTTTATTTTTACCGAAGCTGATATGGGTCGGGTTACAATAATCGAAATCTAACATGCTACATCCTATTGTTAAAAAATATTATTATCGAGATATTTGTATTGTTTAATTTTTTATTGATTGATTGAATACTTTTTGGGTTTGTTCCATTGCGTTATTAATCGCACTTCCATCGCGGTGGAGCTTATTAAGTAAGCTTGCTCCTAGCCACATCTGATATAATATTTTGGCTGTCGATAAAGGATCCATTGGTTTTATAGAACCATCTTCGATACCTGATTGAATGCAATGAGTAATGTGATTAATGACATTATCTGAGCCCACTTTTAAGGCTAGACGCATAGGTTCAGATAAATCGGCGACTTCGGCGCTAAGTTTGACCACAAGACATTGCTGAAAATGCTGATTATTTATTTGCCTGGCTTCCCATCGCTGCCAATAGCGCATTAATTTTTGGTAGCCGTTTTCATCTGGGGTGTTAAAAAGCTCACCCAGAGAGTGTAAGTAATCTTTAAAATAATGATGAATGATGGCTTCGCCAAATTGCTCCTTTGATGAGAAGTAGTGATAGAAGGATCCTTTCGGAACATTCGCAAATTTTAAAATTTGTGACAAACCGACATTGGTGAAGCCTTGCTGAGAAATTAAGGCATATCCTGAGTCGATTATTTGTTGTTTGGTTGTATGAGGCGTTTTTTTCATGAGCTTAGAATAATATTAATTAGACCGGTCGTCTAGTATTTTTGTGCTTAATGTCAATAAACGTTCCTATTCTTTAAATGGCGGGGGGTGAGGGGGGGAATGAAGTTATTCAGGGTAAGTTGAAGCAGGAGGCTATACTTTATCGATGGGCTTGATGAAATAAGAGGAAAGGAAGCCTGATGATGAATACCCAGCAGACTGTCGTTAATGTGTTACCTCAAAGAATTACTTACGAAGTGAGAGATTTATTGAGTCGTTGGCGAGAATTTTATGCTCCACCCAATAATGTCGATGTAGAAAAAACGAGTTTAACAACCCATGAATTAGATGAGTTGATTGATAAAGTCCATGATTTATTTCGTGAAGTGAAAGAAGTTGATGCGGTTGATTTATTAGATAAGGTTATTAAAGTTCAATTGCAGTTACATAGTTTTCAGCAAATGAATCGAAATTTAAAATATGAAGAACTTGTCTCTTTAGATTATGACATTAATATACTTACTAAAATTGTTTTACGTCATGATGATAAGTTAGATCCGGCTCAATATATTCCTCAAAAACATCCCATATTACTCGCATTAAACTCCGAGCTGGCAGAGAAGTTGGCTGAGCAGTTAGTTTTCTTTGATGTATATAGCAAGATTATTACCGATAAGCAGGATTTTATTGCACATTCCCACCAGTTTATTCACAGTGCCATTATTATAGATATTGATTTTGACGGAGAAGGGCAAGGTTTAGCATTAATGAAGTCCCATCAAGCTAATGTGCCGAAAATATTTATTACACATAAGGAAAGTGTTTCTATAGAGTCGAGGTTATCAGCTTGCCATGTAGGAGGATCCGGTTTTTATGTTCGACCAACAGTGGCTCAATTACTGCGTTCGGTTGAACAGTTTTATAGTAGTCCTTCATTAAAGCCATATAAAGTATTGATAATGGATGATTCTCACAGTCAAGCCTTGTTCTGTGAGCATGCTTTAAATCGAGTTGGAATGGTGACATATATTGTGACAGAACCTTTGACAATCTTGGATGCAATGGAACTATTTGAACCTGAAATTATTATAATGGATATGTATATGCCTGGATGCACGGGTACTGAATTAGCCAGTGTTATTAGGCAACAAGTGGCTTATTTACGTTTACCTATTTTATTTCTTTCTGGTGAAGGAAATAAAGATATCCAATTGAATGCAATGAAACTGGGAGGGGATGATTTTTTAACTAAGCCTGTTGCGCCTAAACATCTAGTGTCAATTGTCCAAACGCGCTGTGAGCGAGGGCGAGTGCTGAATGATTTAATTATACGTGATAGTTTAACAGGGTTATTTAATCATACCCATATACTCGATAAATTAAAGCAGGCTTGCCGTCATGCCAAAGAGCACAATGAAGACTTATGTTTTGCCATGGTTGATATTGATTTATTTAAAAAAGTTAATGATAGCTATGGGCATACAGTGGGCGATAAAGTGATTTCGACATTATCTTTATTTCTTAAGCAGAGATTGCGGGGGAGTCATAGTATCGGTCGATATGGTGGGGAAGAGTTTGCTGTTGTTTTTCCCAATACAGAGGAAGATGAAGCGCTTTTTGTGATGAATGAAATTAGAGAGGCTTTTAATCAGCTAGAGCATAGTAGTGAGCAAGGGGAGTTTAAGGTGAGTTTTTCCTGTGGAATTTGTCGTTTTACGGGTGAAAATGAAGAACATATTATTGAGCAAGCAGATGAAGCTTTATACAAAGCGAAACATAGAGGTCGTAATAATATTCAATGTTTTCAATTTTAGGGGAATTTAGGCGATCCCCTCGCTGCTGTGATTCTTAAATAACCGACTATCAACAGTTGAAATTGAATCCCCAAGACCACAGCGATCTTGGGGATCTTACAGGCTTAACTAATGGCCTCTTAGGCTCCTACCTTGATTGCCTTGGCGTGTGTTTCGGGTGTTATTTAAGCTGTTTCGATCAATGCTACGATTGTTCATTTGTTGCTTAAAGTCATTGGGTAAGCCACCTTGTGAGTGACTGGTATGATCCTGCGTCTTGTTCATAAGATTATTTTTTTGAGTCTGTGACATTGTGTGTTCAATATCCGTATTTTTCCATTGCTTGTTACTTCTACTTTGCCATTGCCCATTATGATCGCGAGCGACATTGCCATTTTTGTCAGAAAAAACGTTGTTTTTTCGTGCTGGGTTATGAGTGGCTTGAGTAAAGTTTCGGTTCAATGTTGATTTATTTGCGTTTCTAACACGATTTTGAGGGTTATTATAAATATTGTTTTTGGTTATATTGTTACGTTGGACTTGATTGTTAATATTGGTCCTATTACCAAAGTTAATATTATTGCCAATATTAATATTCCCCGTATTAATAATGATGTTGCCATTATTGATAAAGACTGGCGAGCGATAGCCTCCTCCATGGTAACCTCCAGCGTAATAACCTCCGCCCCAAGCGACGCCCCAAGCAAATCCTGCACTGTAAAATCCATAGCCCCAAGAAACCCCATAGTTCCAACCAATCCAAGGGTTATAGCCCACATATACGCCCCAAGTAACTGGTCTTGGATAATAATAAGGCCCCCAAAGAGGAGGGTAATACCAGCCAGTACCGTATACAGGTACACCGTAATAAGGGTAGGACCATAAATAACCTGAAGTGTAACCGACATAAACGACATCAGGGGTAGAGTCATAAATTTGTACATAAGCTGTGTTGTATACTGGAGAGCTCGGGGGGATTTGTGCGATTTGTTCACTGGGAATATGATCGGCAACGATCCAAGGTCCAGTTGGCGATGACGCGATAAACCACACACCGTTATCCACAGCGTAGTATTTACCATCAACTTTTAAGACCTGTGAGTCAGTATTCAAGGCATAGGCGACTTGAGTGCCTGGGATCATCTCAAACTTAGGATCTCCGTTATAGGTGACTTTGGTGGTGGTACCGCTTCGTTTAATGGCTGCAGTTTGAGGGATTTTTGCATTAATAACCGCTTTGTTGGCTTCACTCGTACCCGCAACGGATACACGCACCCCACCAATATCGGAATCAGGTGGAATATTACTAAAGCTTTCCGGTAATTTATCGGCCCTGACAAAAGTCCAGGGGCCCGATTCTTTCGTTGCACTAAACCAGCGTCCAGAAAGAAGTACATACATTTTATTATTTGAGGTATCTCTTATCCAAGGCACTTCAGTATTAGTGACATAAAGTAATTGTCCTGCAATTAAGCTCTTCCATTTGGGTTGTCCCTGAGTTGAAATCAGTTCAGTGGGCGTCGTGGTGGCGTAAATAGCAGGAGGTGTGCCACTGGTGGAAGAGGTTGTTTTCGGTTTTGGCATCAATTTAACCAAATCGGCTGGTGGCTTGCGGGTTAATGTCCAAGGTCCTAAAGGATCAGTGGCTTCGTACCAGAAATTACCACTGCTTAAATAGAGTTTTTTTGTTTCTTTATTGCGGGCAACAGCAAAGGGAGTATTAATGACTCTTTCATATTGAGAATTATCGATAGCACGATAAATAGGCGCGCCATCATAGGTTAATAAAATGGTTAATTGTTGTTTGAAGAGGATGGTGGGAGCGGTGTTTTTAAGTTCTTCTAAGCTTTTTCTTTCTTGTTTTGAACTGGTTAGGCTCGCTGTAAGATTCTTCATCGATAATTGAAATGTTGTCGATTTTAGCGCGTTATCGACAACAGTATTGAGTTTGTCAGTATTCGGCGTTGATTCAGGCCATTTTACTTGTGTGACATCAACATCTCTGACCTGTGCTGTTTCTGTTCCAGTATCAATCCTAGCGATAAACCAAAAGGCGCCAAAAATCGGAGTGCTTTGCCCCGTTAACTCAATGGAGAATGCGGCTTTTCCTTGGAGTGTATTTCCTGACAGAGAATCAGGCTGTAATTGATAAACAACGACTTTTCCTTCTGGCTCTGCAATTTCTTGTGGCCAATCAGCGGCTAAGGAGGATAAGGGGGATAAACTTAAAAGTAGCACTCCCCAGATTGAATATCTAAATAAGCGCATTATTTGCATTATCATGACGACTCCCTTTTCAATATTGGGTTCACTAATATAATATGAAAAATAACCGCATAACGTTAGCCACTTTTGCTGATAACTTTATTGACTGAGTATGATTATTTCTCATTTAAGTTATTGATATTAACATGAATTAACTGAATTTATACTTACAGATTAAGAAAATACTTATGTCACTACCTACTGGTGTGGTTTTTATAAAGTGTAGTCAGTTATGGAAAGTTTGGCTGGAACTTGAAGCTTTAGGGGGGTTGTGGAACATAAAAAAACCGCCTCTAGGAGGCGGTTGAGCGTTTATTTCTCGAAGGCATTACTGGCTTAACGTATTGACATCCTATTAGATACCAATGCTATTAAAGGCTGTAGTAAAGTTCAAATTCTACTGGGTGAGTCGTATTGTTCACTTTTTCAACATCTTCTTGCTTTAATTTAATGTATGAGTCAATGAAGTCATTACTGAAAACATTACCGCGTGTTAAAAACTCACGATCGGCATCTAGACATTCAAGTGCTTCTTGTAATGAGCTGGCAACTTGTGGGATTTCAGCTGCTTCTTCAGCAGGTAAGTCATAAAGATCTTTATCCATGGCTTCACCAGGATGGATTTTGTTTTGAATACCATCAAGGCCGGCCATTAACATGGCAGAAAAAGCAAGATAAGGATTGGCCATTGGATCGGGGAAGCGAACTTCAATACGACGACCTTTAGCACTGGGTACGACTGGGATCCGAATAGAAGCTGAGCGGTTACGTGCAGAGTAAGCAAGCATAACAGGTGCTTCAAAATGAGGGACTAGACGTTTGTAAGAGTTCGTTGCTGGGTTTGCAAAAGCATTAATGGCTTTGGCGTGTTTAATTAACCCACCAATATAATAAAGCGCCATTTCACTTAGGCCACCATACTTATCACCTGCGAAAAGGTTTACACCATCTTTAGCTAGTGATTGGTGTACATGCATCCCGCTACCATTATCACCGACAATAGGCTTTGGCATAAAAGTTGCTGTTTTTCCGTATGCATGAGCCACATTATGGATCACATATTTGAGTACTTGAACTTCATCAGCCTTGAGGGTTAATGAGTTAAAGCGAGTGGCGATTTCATTTTGGCCAGCTGTAGCCACTTCATGGTGATGGGCCTCGACCACTTGACCCATTTCTTCAAGTACAAGACACATCGCGCTACGTAAATCTTGGGCTGAATCGACGGGTGCGACTGGGAAGTAACCCCCTTTGACACCGGGTCGATGACCTGTATTACCACCTTCATAGCTTTTACCTGAGTTCCAGCTGGCTTCTTCGGCATCCACTTTATAGAAGCAGCCTGACATGTCGGATCCATATTTAACATCGTCAAATAAGAAAAATTCAGGTTCGGGACCCACTAATACGGTGTCAGCAATACCGGTAGAGCGTAAATACTCCTCCGCTTTTTTGGCGATCGAGCGAGGATCTCGATTATAGCCTGACATCGTTGTGGGTTCTAAAATATCACAGCGTATGTTGGCCGTGACATCAGCAGTAAAAGGGTCGAGAACAAAACTACTAGGATCAGGCATAAGAACCATATCTGATTCATTGATGCCTTTCCATCCAGAAATGGAAGAACCATCAAACATTTTGCCATCTTCAAAGAAATCTTCATCAACTTGATGAGATGGAATCGAGACATGTTGCTCTTTACCTCGAGTATCGGTAAAACGCAAATCAACAAATTTAACTTCTAATTCTTGTAATTGCTGTAGAACTGATTCAGCTGACATTATATAAAGTCTCCGAGTGGGGTAAAGTAACATTCTTTTACTTGCATCATATTTTTGGCTAGATGCGGTTTAAAGGACTATTAGCGAGAGTCGTGCCAATATTTTAACATTATGATTTATAATGATTATGTAATATAGATGATCGATTTTATTGAGTGTTTAGCACTATACTGGTGCAATAGGCGCACTAATATAGTGCAGTTAGTCGCATCATATCGGTGCGTACAATTATAGTAAGGCAAGGCTTTACGATATAAGAGTAAATACTCTATAACTCATCACTTTATAAACGAGTATGAAACAGGGTCGTTGGTTATTATATCATGTGTTTGAAATAACCGCTTTATTACTGGTTTTTTTGCTCGATTTTTGTGCATCTATTTTCAAGTGCAGTATCTCAGTATTTTAAACAGTTTATTGATTGCTTTGATTATTCGGCTTAGTGTCACAGTCTGTATTTTTTCATCAATAAAAGCCTACTCAGTGATCATAAATGTTTGAGGCGAGCGTCTGTTATTTTTTAGCGTCATTATTTGCTTTACGGCTAAAACGCATGTTTTTCTAGAAATAAAAGCATGATTAGTCGGTATGAACGTATTCGAATACTTGCAGTTTATTTTTAAATAGAGTGATTATTGAGTCGGTTTACTAGAGGTAAACACTGAAAGCTGCCCAAAAGGCGTCTTTATTGTGATTGGTTAAAAATAATCCTGTGAGATTATCCTAGGCTAGAGTAGAATGGCACGCTTTTTATCGTAACAAGCGAATGAAGAGCGTTCGATTCGTTACAATACCCTATATTTATACCGATGGTAAGAGGTTTAGCCGTGTTAGAGAATTTACGTAACATCGCCATTATTGCACACGTTGACCATGGTAAAACTACCTTGGTTGATAAGCTGCTGGCGCAGTCAGGAACCCTTGAGACTCGAGGAGAAGCCGCTGAGCGGGTGATGGATTCAAATGATCTTGAAAAAGAACGTGGTATCACGATTCTGGCCAAGAACACTGCCATCAAGTGGAACGATTACCGTATCAACATTGTTGATACTCCAGGTCACGCCGATTTCGGTGGTGAGGTAGAGCGTGTTCTATCTATGGTTGACTCAGTATTGCTACTCGTTGATGCAGTCGATGGTCCAATGCCACAAACTCGCTTCGTGACTAAGAAAGCTTTCGCTCAAGGTCTTAAGCCAATCGTTGTTATCAACAAGATTGACCGTCCCGGCGCCCGTCCCGATTGGGTTATCGACCAAGTATTCGACTTGTTTGACAACTTAGGCGCAACCGATGAGCAGCTAGATTTTCCTATCGTTTATGCTTCTGCATTGAACGGTTTTGCAACCTTAGATCCAGACGAAACTAGCGAAAATATGACGCCGCTGTTCGAAACTATCGTTGAAAAAGTTTCATTCCCTGATGCTGATGCTGACGGTGATTTTCAGATGCAAATCTCTCAAATCGATTACAACTCTTATGTAGGTGTTATCGGTATTGGCCGTATCAAGCGTGGTTGCGTTAAGACTAACCAACAGGTGACTATTGTTGGCTCTGATGGCAAGAAACGTAACGGTAAAATAGGCACAGTATTAGGTTACATGGGTCTAGAACGTAATGAAGTCGAGATTGCTAACGCTGGCGACATCATTGCGATTACGGGTCTTGGTCAATTGCAAATTTCAGATACTGTTTGTGCAACGACTAACGTAGAAGCATTACCCGCTTTGTCTGTTGATGAACCAACGCTAACGATGACCTTCCAGGTGAACACTTCTCCATTCGCGGGTAAAGAAGGTAAGTACGTCACTTCACGTAACATTCTTGAGCGTCTGCAGCAGGAATTAGTTCATAACGTTGCATTGCGTGTTGAAGAAACTGACAGTCCGGATCGTTTCCGCGTATCGGGTCGTGGTGAACTTCACCTTTCAATTTTGATTGAAAACATGCGTCGTGAAGGTTACGAGCTAGCGGTTTCTCGTCCAGAGGTGATCGTTAAAGAGATCGATGGCGAGATGTGTGAGCCATTCGAAAACTTGACTGTTGACGTTGAAGAGCAGCATCAAGGTAGTGTTATCGAGAAGCTTGGGATCCGTAAGGGTGACATGAAAGACATGCAGTTAGACGGTAAGGGTCGTGTACGTATCGATTTTGTTATCCCTAGCCGTGGTCTAATCGGTTTCCAAACTGACTTTATGACAGCCACTTCAGGTTCTGGTCTTATTTACCATTCATTTGATCATTACGGTCCTGTTAAAGGGGGTGATATTGGTCAACGTGCACGTGGCGTTTTGGTCTCTAACGCAACCGGTAAAGCACTGACATTCGCATTGTTTAATCTTCAAGCTCGTGGTCGTCTGTTTATTACCCACGCTGCAGAAGTGTATGAAGGTCAAGTGGTTGGTCTTCACGCTCGAGCAAATGATTTGACGGTTAACTGTTTGAAAGGTAAGCAGCTGACTAACATGCGTGCCTCTGGTACCGATGAGGCGCAAGTACTGACACCACACATCGAAATGACACTTGAGCAAGCGCTTGAGTTTATCGATGATGATGAATTAGTCGAAGTCACGCCGCTGAACATTCGTGTTCGTAAGCGTTACTTGAGCGAAAATGAGCGTAAGCGTCATAATCGTAAGTAAAATAATGGTCTAAACCATTGTTGTAAGAAAAAGCCTAGAGACGAAAATACTCTAGGCTTTTTTTGTATCTAATGCTTTATTTGTTATATTCTTATAGTATTGAGTGGTTCAACTTTTATACGTTGCTGCATCTAGAATGCACCAAATATGTAAGAGTAATCCTATAATAGGAGGAATAATAAAGACCCACATGGCGTAAGCTGCACCAATGAAGACAAAAAACAATAGGGCGGCCAAAACACGTCCTTGTACTAGCTGCCCAAGACCGGGAATGAAAACGCTAGCGATGGCTGCAATCACATTTCCTGCTGAACCTTGTTGAGACATAGATCTACCTTCGTAATTTGTTAATATAAACTTAAAGATACTTAAGCAACTAGGGCAAAAGCAAGAGAAACCTTATGAAAAAAATGATGAATATTAAAAAACTTCTCAGTCTGTTTCAGGGTTTTTGGGATTTTTGTCTGCATTTATTAGCAAGATTAAAGACGGATCAAGTGAATATTCGCGCGGGGCACTTAGCGTATGTGACGTTGCTCTCTCTAGTGCCTTTGGTGGCTGTAATGGTCTCTATGTTATCGGCTTTTCCGGTATTTGTAGGATTGCGAGAGGAAATTGAAGGTTTTGTTTATAAAAACTTTCTTCCTGCGGCGGGGGATACCGTTCAAGTGTATTTAAATGAGTTTGTTGATAACGCATCTAAAGGGACAACAGTGGGGATCGCAGCGCTTGTACTCGTGGCTATTTTATTGATTTCAGCCATTGATAAAGCCCTTAATAGTATTTGGCGTACTAAGGATAAGCGGCGCAGTATGGTGTCTTTTTCTATGTATTGGATGGTACTCACCCTTGGCCCTGTATTAGTGGGGGCCAGCTTAGTCGCAAGCTCGTATATTGTATCTTTAAAAATTGTTAGCGAAACAGATTTAGTCAATGTCGCCCCTTTAATTAAACGTTTGCCGATGTTTTTTTCTATGTCCGCTTTTTTATTGCTTTATATGGTTGTTCCTAATCAAAAAGTGAAATTTATTCACGCATTATTTGGTGCTTTTGTGGCAGCGCTTTTATTTGAGTTGAGTAAAAAAGGCTTTACCTTATATGTCACTCAATTTCCGACTTATGAAGCCATTTATGGTGCATTAGCCTCTATTCCTATTTTGTTTGTATGGGTCTATTTATCTTGGGTTATCGTATTAATAGGCGCTGAAATTACCGCGGCGTTGCCTGAGCATATTGATCAGCAATTACAGAAGCTTATTGCTAATGGTGATGAGGTTTAATGGATCGATGTGACATCAATAATACTTCATTTCAATCAAATGCTAATATGATTTCAATATTAACAAATAACGCTATAGGTTAAAAATGATCGCGCTAATTCAGAGAGTTAAAGAGGCCAAGGTTGAGGTGGATGGTGTTATGTGTGGCGAAATTAATCAAGGCTTGTTGGTGTTATTAGGTGTCGAGCAAGATGATAGCCATGAAAAAATGCAGAAATTGGCCAAAAAGGTGATGCCGTATCGGGTTTTTTCTGATGAAAATGGAAAGATGAACCTCAATTTGCAGCAAGTTTCTGGGGAGTTGTTGATCGTTTCTCAATTTACTTTAGCCGCGAATACTCAAAAAGGTTTACGTCCCAGCTTTTCAGGTGCAGGTACTCCAGAACAAGCCGAAGCACTCTATAATGATTTTGTTGATTTTTGTAAAAACCAAGGCGTTAATACTCAAACAGGCCAGTTTGCCGGAAACATGCAAGTGTCTTTGGTTAATGATGGGCCTGTGACGTTTCATTTACAGGTTTAAGGAGATCGATTATGTTTAATCAATTTTGTGGGATTTGAGGTGGAATGTTTATGAGTATTGAGCTATCAAGTCTTGATTGTTTATTAAAAGAATTAACCTCTACTTGGCATAAAACAATCCCTCTCAGTGAATTTATGCAAGTTAGCGCAGATGAATATGATGAGTATCAGTTGTCGGTTTCAGCGCCTTTAGCGCCTAACATTAATCTACATCAAACAATGTTTGCTGGCAGTATCTACACCTTAATGACATTAACGGGTTGGGGAGTGATATGGTTGCAGCAAAAGCAGCAACAAGTAACGGGAGACATTGTTTTAGCTAAGGCAGATGTGAGGTATATCGCGCCCATTAATGAGCGACCTAAAGCGGTTGTGACTTGGCCGAATATTGATTTGTCAGTATTAGAAAAAGGTCATCGAGTAAAATGTAAACTGCTGGTTGAGCTTTATTGTAATGATAAGCTTTGCGCATCTTTTGAAGGGGTGTATATCACGACTCCTCGAAAATAAGGCATATCATTAACCTTTCGAATTTTTGAGTTATTAACAGGGATTTTATGCGCTTTTACTCTATTTTATTGGTGTTTAGAATGAACCAGTAGTTAAAGAGAATTTCTCTCTTTATATGAGTATATATCCAAGCCTGCTGAATTCAGTATCTTGGGGTATAAATGGAGTAGATGATGTCTAAAGTATTAGTATTAACTTCGAGCATATTAGGGGAATACTCTCAATCAACCAAGTTAATTGATTATGCGGTAGCACAACTATCTGAGCAAGGCGCTGAGATCACCATTAGGGATCTTACATCAAGTGAATTACCCACATTGGATGGCGAGTTGGCAGCGGGTTTAAGGGGGTTGGATGCACTGAGTGCTCGCCAGCAAGACGTTATCACACTATCAAATCGTCTAGTGCAAGAGTTAAAAGCGCACGATCAAATCATTATCACTGCACCTATGTATAATTTCACGATACCTACCCAACTAAAGCAATGGATTGATCTTGTTGCCCGAGCAGGGGTCACTTTCAAGTATACGAATGAAGGACCTGTTGGGTTACTAACTGATAAGAAAGCAATTGTGATCACGACTCGCGGCGGTGTTCATCGAAATGCAACCAGTGATCATTTGGTGCCTTATTTAAAAACAGTATTGGGATTCATCGGTATTGATGAGCTTGATATTGTTTATGCTGAAGGGTTAGCGATGGGTGAACCTACCGCGAAAGAAAGCATAGAAAAAGCGCAGTTTGAGCTTGACTCACTTTTAGTGTGAATCATGGGTCATATCTGATCAGTTCTTATTGTGTTGAGATCGAACAAGGCATAACAAGTCACAGCAATAAAGCAAATAGCCGGAATAATATAAGAGAAAGCGACACCATATTGATCAATGAGTAAGCCTTGAACCATTGGGATCAAGGCGCCCCCTAGCATTGCCATGACTAATCCAGCTGCGCCAAATTGTGTATCTTTTTTGAGTCCTTGTAGTGCAATACCATAAATGGTTGGGAACATTAAGGACATGCAAGCCGATATTGCAACTAGTGCCCAAACACCATAGATTGTAGGGTTGTACATCATATAAATGGATAAACTGGCTGCGACAATTGTCGATAGTACAAGTAATATCGTCGGCTTAATAAACCCCATTAACCAAGTCATAGCAAACCTCGACAAAAGAAAAGTAATCATACTGTATTGCAAATAAGTTCCCGCATTATCTGTATCGGTTGAGAGTGCATTCATCACGTAGCGGATTGTGAACGTCCATACGCAGGTTTGAGCTGCCATATTAAAAAATTGGGCAATGACGCCATATTTATAATGCACATTTTTAAATAGATTCGTGAAAGTCGTCGATAAATTAATTTTGGGGTGGATTTTAGTTAAATGTATTGAGGGGGCTTTCGTTATTGCAATCGCCAACCAAATTAATAGGAGTAATAGCGCCATTCCCACGTAGGGTGTCATAACGGCGTTAAGCTCGGCCGTTTGTATGGTGGTTAATTGTGTTACCGACATGTCTATTCGTTCTTGTGCTGTCGCAGGATTGAGATTTGGAAGGATTAGGCTCGCAGCGAGAAAAACACCAATATTTGTCCCGATTGGATTGAATGACTGGGCGAAGTTGAGTCGCTTAGTGGCATTTTCACTCGGTCCCATGCTAATGACATAAGGACTAGCAGAAGTCTCTAAAATGGACAAGCCCCCAGCCAGAATGAAAAGAGCGGTGAGAAAATAGCCATAGGTAAGTGATTGGCTAGCAGGGTAAAATAGAAATGCACCAATGATGGCTAAGCCTAATCCGGTCAAGACACCCGTTTTGTATGAGTAACGTTTATTGATAAACGCGGCTGGAATGGCCAAGCAAAAATAAGCACCATAATATGAAAATTGCACCAGTGCAGATTGAAAACTAGACATAGTAAAGATTTGACTAAACACCTTTACTAAAGGATCTGTCATATTCGCAGCCACGCCCCATGCGGCAAAACAGACAAGTAATAGAATAAAAGGTAGGCGCATCTTAGGGAAAATAAGAGGGGGTTTTTTCATGCTTTTATTCACTTTATCAGTTTAATTTAATCGATTAACTCATAATAACCATAAGATATATTGATGATAAATCAATAGAACAATTTTAGTGTAAAGAATTTCAATTAATGACTGAGTATTATCGATTGTGTAACGTTAACCGGATGACTAGTTCAAACAATTTACTTTGTTCTCTAAATAAAATAACAACGAATATTCTCTCTTCACTAGAAGATAGAAAGTAAAAAGTGTTCGAAGATAAAATGCATTGCAAAATGCGAATATAGATTATTCACTATTATACGAATATTAGTTTACTATTGATTTTAATGTATTTTATTTTATGGCATAGCTATTGCTTAGTTAATGTATCAACTTTGGCGAAGGAGCTGCTATGTTATCTTTAAGGCATATTTCATTCACTTTCATTATTGGAATAATCTTTTCATTCTCTGCGCATGGGGCACCTTTTGAGGAATGCCCAACCAAAGCCTTTATTATTCAAAAACCCTCCTCTATACCTAAAATGTTTGGCGTGGACTTAGGAACCGGAAGTTACACCACTTTATCTTCCGATATGGGCAGTGGTGCTGCATTTAACGGTGTCGGTTTTAGTAAACACGATAGCTATATATATGGTTGGGATTATTCAAGTGGCACTTTAGGAAAGGTAGGAGATGACTATCAGGTAGTTGCACTTGATATTTCTAAAGACGGGCCTTCTGCTAGTGCTGGCAATTTTTATGTTGGTGATGTGGCACTCCATGCAAATGTTTGGTATGGCTACCGGAAAAATAAAGGGTTATTTAAAATTCCCTTAGATGGGGATGAACCATATGAAATGACTCTGGTTGCAGGCAGTCAGTCTAATGCGAATTATAATATTACCGATTTTGCTTTCCATCCTCACAATGGATATTTGTACACAGTCACTAACGGCTCTACAGCAAAGTTATTAAAAATAGATAGAACATCAGGTGCTGCTGAAAATTTAGGCACCCTTTTAACCACAGAAGGAAGCTTTACTTTCGGTGCTCAGTTCTTTGATGTGAATGGTCATTTATATATCAGCAACAACTCTAATGGTTACATTTATAAAGTCACTAATTTAGATAGTGAGCCGAGCGTGAGTGGCATTTTTGCGTATGGGCCTTCTTCTACGAGTAATGATGGTGCTAGATGTGCGTTAGCGGGTGTGCCTGTTGGGGATGCGGTTGATTTTGGTGATGCGCCTGATTCTTATGGAAGTAACATTACCAATAATGGCGCTCGACATGCAATAGTGTCTGGCATTCAATTAGGTGCATTAATTGATAACGAAGGTGATGCTTATGCTTCCCCTCTTTCTGATGATGCTAGTGACAACAGTGATGATGAAGATGGTATTAGCATGCCTACTGGATTTGAGTCAGGAGAGGAGACGATTCTCATTGCCGATGTTGTTGGTGATGAAGGGTATTTAAATGCCTGGATAGATTGGAATCAAGATGGTGTTTTTGGTCCAGATGAGCAAATTATTGCATCTGAACTTATGAACGAAGGAGACAATAACATTACTATCCAAGTGCCGTTTTGGGCTGAGGCGGGCGATACTTGGGCGCGTTTTCGTTTAAGTACGACTCAAGATTTAGGTGCAACGGGCGGGGCGAGCGATGGTGAAGTAGAAGATTACCCTATTACAATAACAGAAACCGGCGTGACAACAGGTTATTACCCTGTTGGAACGGAAGGCGTGGCGACGATTGTGTATGAGGATTTATACCCACTTGAAGGGGACTATGATTTCAACGATGTAGTGATGGAAGTGAAAATTAATGAATTTGAAAAAGAGGGGAAAATTAGACGAGTGAAGATAGAAGTAAAAGTATTGGCTGTGGGGGCAACATTTCATAATGGTTTTGGTATTCAACTGCCGGGCATTCTTCGTTCAGCGATAAAAGAGTCCGGGATCCGTTGGGATTTGGATGGCGTTAATCAGTCCCATAAGATATTAGAAGAAGGGCAAACTAATGCGGTATTTATCATTACGGAGGATGTTCACTCCTATACCACGGTTCCCCCTGGTTGTGAGTTTTTAGGCACGCAAGTAGGTTGTACTCAAACTGTGCATCCGACTTGGACTATTACTATTCCTTTTGAAACGCCAATCGATAGAAATCATATGCCTGAATTGCCTTACGATCCGTTTATTTTTGCTAATCCCAATACTCCGCATGGTGCGTTACCAGAAGCGGTATTGGGGGAGATTCCTGGTCGTGCCTTAGAGGTTCACCTTAAGAATAAAGTACCTACAGATAAGTTTGATACTCGATTGTTTGGTACGGGAGATGATGCATCGAAGCCAAACGAAGGGCTTTATTTTCAAAATGCGAATGGTATGCCTTGGGCGTTAATTATTCCAAAAAGATGGTCATATCCGGTTGAAAAAATACCGCTAAATGAGGCATATCCTGATTTTGAAAGCTATGCAACAGGGGCTGGTAGCCTTGATTGGTATCAAAACGGCAATCCTGGTCTTACGATCCCAAATGAGTAGAGGGAATGATGATGAATTATTATCCTTATATGAAATGTATTTTTATTTCAATATTATTTTTAAGCCTAGTGGCCTGCGGTGGTGGAGGTGGAGATGATTCGAGTTCTTCTGATGACACGAGTTCGTCGACTACAGCTTCTTCAGCTTCAACAACAGGTGATTCAATAGCAGATGATTCAACAACAGATGATTCAACAACAGATGATTCAACAACAGATGATTCAACAACAGATGATTCAACAGTAGATGATTCAACAGTGCCTAAAGTTGATCAGCAAGAGTTGCTGGCTTCAGGAACAATACCATTAGAGGATCTTGTGGTTGGAGCCGATAATACTTTAAGTTCAGAATATAGTTTATTTGTGGGCATTCAATTGGGCGATATTCGTCGAGCTTATGTCTCTATTTGTGAAAAGTTTAATGCAATCGATTCGGGTTATAGAGTAGATTATGATTCTTGTGTGTTAAGAGGGCCGTTGAACGAAGGCGTGTTCGCATCTGATGTACTGCTTGGGAGTGCTCAAAGAAAGTTGATTGTGGCTATTTGGCTATATGATGGTAGTAGACCTATTTATTATGTATGGAATTATGATGATAATGCCGATAGTCAAAGCTTGATGATCAATTGAGTTCATTTGGTGGCGAAAAAAAAAGGGGGGGGCTTTCCTCCTTTTAACTATTATTTTTTTTATTGATAAAATCTCTAAATAAGCTCTTCCATTGGTTTAATGTGTCTTCCCATTTTGCTAGTAATTGATTGCGTTGTTCTGGCTTAAGTATTTTGGGTGGATTTTTAATACAGTGTAGTAGGGCATTGGCAATGGACTCGGCTGATTGTTTAAATAATCCCTCTTTATACTGAGGGTGTATGATTTTGCTTTGCTCAAGTAGCCCATCGACACCTGAATGCAAAATAGGTTTGCCCGCTGCGAGTGCTTCTTGAAAAATCAAGCCAAAAGGTTCCCATCGTGATGGGATGATGATTGCGTCACATTCATTTAAAAATGCTGAAATATCATCGCAGAAGCCAACAAAATGAATATTAGTTAGCGGAGAGGCAAGTTTTCTTAATTCGTATTCTAATTCACCTGAACCTACAATTTTAAGTGTAATATTGGCATGTGGTATGAGTTTTATGGCTTCGATGAGCATATCAAACCCTTTTTGCTTATGCAGCCGACCATAGGCACCAAAAACATAGTTTGATTGCGCTTTTTTTACAGGTAACGAAACTAAAGGTGTTAGATTGCTGCTTTGACCTAGCATGATGAGCTTTTTTGTATTGACGAGATTATTTTGTATGATCCACTGAGCTTGATGATCGGATACTGCGATGACTTTATTCATTAAGCAATAGCTGAGCTTAAGCATCAATAAAAAACGTTTTTGATTAGATACTTGATGTTTCATAAAACCATCACAATAATGATGTTCTTGATAGAGTAACGGGGTACGAAAGTGCCGAAGTTTCAGTGACAGTATTTTAGGAAGAGATTGCCAGCTTAAGGCATGATGTACACATAAAATATCGGTTTGATAATTGCCGAATGATCTTTCTTTTAAGTTGGTTCTTTGAATTTGAAACTCAAAATCATTTTTTAATCGAGATGCCGATAAGCGTTGAATCGCAGATTGAATACCACCAAAATGTGAATCATCAATTAAATGTAGGACTTTAGGTCGCAAGTGTTTATCCTAGGCTTAGGTATTATATCATTTACCTAAGCCTAGGATAATGAGGGGTCGATGTCAGCTTGCACTTTGATATAAACGGTAAGTCACCTGTCCTGCCGTTTTTTCTTTCAAAGCTGTCCATGTTGGGGGGATATTAAGGGGGCCTAGTTCTGTTTCTGTTTCTAAGTAAATAAGCGCATCTTGACTCAACCATAGGTGTGTTTCTAATAATTGGACACATTGTTGAGCGAGCCCTTGGCGAAACGGAGGATCGATAAATATAATATTAAACGGCATCTTGGGTGGTGTTTTGAGTAACGCTAAGGTGTCACCTTTAGTGACTTCTGCATGTTCACATTTTAATGTGGCTAAATTTTGTTTGAGTTGTTTAGCTGCTGAGGCTTGTAACTCAAACATTTGTGCAAAACTGGCATAGCGTGATAATGCTTCAAAACCTAAGGATCCACTTCCTGTAAAACAATCTAATACTCGTGCGCCAGGTAAATCAGCACTAATCCAGTTAAAAAGTGTTTCTTTAACGCGATCGGTTGTTGGGCGTAAGCCCTCTAAATCATGGATTGGTAGGCGGCGTGATCGCCATTGTCCTGAAATGATACGAACCTGACCCATATTAGGTTTTTTTTTGGTCATTTTGTCCTCATGATTTTGCCTGAAGAAAGAAAGTGGTAGACTGTCTTGTTTGATTTAAGGTCGTTATTTTATATTAAAGTGGGCATAAAAGGTGAGATACCGTCGTTTTGTCGATTAACATCTCTATTTTAGTGTTTCACTGAGGTGTTTTTAGGCGTCCTCCACCCTAATTGCATTATATATACAGTTATTTGAGCATTGGTACCTAACATGGCAAAAAAAGGTTTTTTTTCTTGGTTTCGTAAAGATAAATCTAAAGATGAAGCAAAGGCTGCAGACGTTGAAATAGTCGCAGAAGATAAAGTACAAGATGAGAACGTAAAGCTTGAGCAACAAGCATCAGTGGACGTTCAAGGGCTAGAAGAGCAAGCTCATTTACAGGTTAAACAAGAGGAGGAGGCTAAAAAGCAAAAAGTTAACGCTCAGGAAGCTAAAATTCAAGAAGAGCAGGCGCAAGCAGGCAAAATCAGGCAAGAGCAGCAAGCGTTAGCGGAGGCCCAAGCGTTAGCGGAGGCCCAAGCGGCAGAGACCGAGGCGCAAGAACAGGCGCGTTTACAGGTATTAAAAGAAGAACAAGAAGCGCAGGCAAGGCAAGAGCAGCAAGTGTTAGCGGAGGCTCAAGCTGCAGAGGCGCAAGAACAGGCGCGTTTAAAGGTATTAAAAGAAGAGCAAGAAGCGCAGGCAAGGCAAGAGCAGCAACGGTTAGCGGAGATTCAAGCTGCAGAGGCGCAAGAACAGGCGCGTTTACAGGTATTAAAAGAAGAGCAAGAAGCGCAGGCAAGGCAAGAGCAGCAAGCGTTAGCGGAGGCCCAAGCGGCAGAGGCGCAAGAAAAAGTACGTTTACAGGCATTAAAAGAAGAGCAAGAAGCGCAGGCAAGACAAGAGCAGCAAGCGTTAGCGGACGCCCAACCAGCTAAAATAGCAGAGGAAAGTAAAGAGTTAGTAGAGGAAGAGCTGCAGCCCGAGCCTCAAGCAAAGCCAACGAAAGAAGGTTTTTTTGCTCGCTTGAAGCGAGGACTAAAGCGAACCAGTGAAAATATTGGTAGTGGTTTCGTTGGTTTGTTTCGTGGAAAAAAAATCGATGATGATTTATTTGAAGAGCTCGAAGAGCAATTATTAATGGCTGATGTGGGCGTGGAGACTACGACCCGTTTAATTAATAATCTCACAGAGCAAGCTAGCCGTAAGCAATTAAAAGATGGCGAGGCTTTATATGATTTACTACGCGAAGAAATGCAGAAAACACTAGAGCCTGTTTCTGTTCCTTTGGTGCCTGAAAATAAAGAAGGGCCTTTTGTTATTCTTATGGTAGGAGTGAACGGTGTTGGTAAAACGACAACCATAGGTAAACTGGCTAAGCAATATCAAGAACAAGGTAAATCTGTGATGTTGGCAGCGGGAGATACCTTTAGGGCGGCAGCGGTTGAGCAATTACAAGTGTGGGGGCAACGGAATAATATTCCTGTTGTAGCTCAACACACTGGAGCCGATAGTGCATCGGTATTATTTGATGCATTGCAATCAGCCAAAGCGCGTAATGTTGATGTATTAATTGCTGATACTGCCGGTCGCCTACAGAATAAAACCCACTTAATGGATGAACTTAAGAAAGTCGTTCGAGTGATGAAGAAGCAAGATGAGAATGCACCTCATGAAGTGATGCTGACGCTTGATGCATGTACAGGGCAAAATGCGATTAGTCAGGCTCAGTTGTTTAAAGAAGCGGTGGGGGTGACGGGCATTACGATTAGTAAATTAGATGGAACGGCTAAAGGAGGGGTTATTTTTGCGATTGCCGATAAATTTGGGATCCCAATTCGCCATATTGGTGTGGGTGAACACATTGATGATTTACGGACCTTTAATGCAAAAGACTTTATTGACGCTTTATTTAGTCAAGAGAATGCCGATAACCTTGATAAGTAAATAATGAGTTTAGGTTTTCCGTGTTGAGGAAACATCGAATATTCAGGAGAATGAATGATTCAATTTGAGCAAGTGAGTAAAGTTTATTCCGGTGGTCAAAAAGCATTGTCAGATGTGAGCTTTCACTTAAAAGTCGGAGAAATGGCTTTTTTGACAGGACATTCTGGCGCGGGTAAAAGTACCTTGCTCAAGTTAATTACCGTTATTGAAAGAGCAAATGGTGGACGTGTCTCTATTAATGGGCATGACATAGCGAGAGTGAGTCGGGCTCAAGTCCCTTATCTGCGTCGTGATATAGGGATGATTTTTCAAAGCCACCATTTACTTATGAATAAAAGTGTTTTCGATAATGTGGCCTTGCCTTTAATGATTGAAGGTTTCTCTCATGGAGAAATTCGTAAACGGGTTGCCGGTGCATTAGATATGGTTGGCTTATATGGCAAAGAGAGGCATCAGCCCATCATGTTATCAGGTGGTGAGCAGCAAAGAGTCGGCATTGCTCGAGCGATTGTCAATAAACCTCCGTTGTTATTGGCCGATGAGCCTACTGGCAATTTAGATCCTAAATTGTCGATGGATATACTGCGTTTATTTGAAACGTTTAATCATGCTGGGACGACAGTCTTAATCGCCACTCATGATCTAGGACTGATAGCGCGGATGAAGTACCGCACTCTCACATTAAAGCAAGGAAGAATGCTTGGGGCGCAAGAGCTCGATCCATCAGCCAGTGTAAGTGGGGAGCGATGATGAGTAAATCGAAATCGGTTTCATTGAGTCGTAGTAAATTGCCTTTATCGGGTCGATTTGTCATGTTCTTTGTGCGTCATGTACAACATGCGATGACTAGTATGGGGGAGCTTTGGCGTAATCCCATTTCATCTTTGATGACCATGTTAGTACTGGGGTTTAGTTTGAGTTTACCTGCGGCCTTACAGGTTCTTGTCAAAAATGCAGAAGCCATTACACATTCCTGGAATAGTGCGGCTGAAATTTCACTCTTTATTGAAAAGCAGTCCAGTGATAGGGTCATGCAAAGTTTAATTACCCGAATTAAGGCTTATCCTGAAGTCAGTGAAGTGAATTTTATCGATCGTGATCAAGCATTAGCTGAGTTTCAGCGCCTTTCTGGTTTTGGTGAAGCGTTGTCTTATTTAGATTCCAATCCCTTACCTGCTGTGATCACGGTTATTCCGACGCTGCATTACTCAAGTCCTGATGGTGCGAGAAGATTGCTGACGAAATTAGAACAAGAATCTGAGGTGAGTTTTGGGCGTTTGGATATTGAATGGTTAGAGCGACTGCAAGCCATATTAAATTTACTTGAGCGCACTGTATTGGCGATCGCAACGCTATTAGTGTTAGCTGTCGTGCTGGTCATTGGTAACACGATACGGTTAGCGATTATGAACAGGCAAACTGAAATTGAAGTGATGAAGCTGGTGGGCGCGACAGAAGCCTTTATTCGGCGGCCTTTTTTGTATACTGGGATATGGTACGGCATTATTGGTGGCATACTCGCTTGGTTGATTATTAATATATTGGTTTTATATCTGACATCTGCATTAGGTGAACTCTTAGGTTTATATGGTAGTGAACTGAAAATGCAGTCATTAACTTTCTCAGAGTTAATACAGTTGGTGTTGTTAGCGTCCTTTTTAGGTTGGTTAGGGTCGTATTTATCGGTACGCCAACATTTAAAAGCCATTGAACCTTCTTAGCTACTTTTATTTTATTGTTGAGAGGCTAATTGGGTATATGAACGAGACTTCATTTGCATTTGTGGGTTATTGTTGTAAAAATAAGCATAAATGCAGTGTATTTACAATGAGAAATAAGATCGTAATCACACTTAATGATATACTATTGGGGTACAATCAAATGGGATTTCCTCGTAGGAATAGTTGACATATTCTGTCAGATAGCCGATAGTTCTTCAACCTGCTATTTTTCCAAATGAAGCAGTGTATTGATAGAGTTTTAGTAAAGTAGGAGCATAAATGACTGATCAAACGCAAACAATGGCACTAATGGTTCCTCAGAGTAGTGGTAGCTTAGAGTCTTATGTTCACTCAGCACAAAGCATTAGCATGCTTAAGCCTGAGCAAGAATATGAGCTGGCGAAGCGACTTCAAGAAACGGGTGACTTGCAAGCGGCAAAGCAGTTAATTATGTCTCACTTGAGATTTGTCGTACATGTCGCGAAAGGCTATTCGGGTTATGGTTTACCACAAGCAGATTTGATCCAAGAGGGTAACATTGGTTTGATGAAGGCCGTTAAGCGTTTTGATCCCGATGTTGGTGTTCGTTTAGTGTCTTTTGCAGTGCATTGGATAAAAGCAGAAATTCATGAATACGTCCTTAAAAATTGGCGTATTGTGAAAGTGGCAACGACGAAAGCACAACGTAAGTTATTTTTTAATTTACGTAAATCGAAAAAACGTCTAGGTTGGTTCAGTGACGCTGAAGTGACGATGGTTGCTGAGAATTTAGGTGTTTCGAAAGCTGATGTGACTGAAATGGAGTCACGTATGGCAGCACAAGATCCTGCTTTTGATTTATCCAGTGATCATGATGATGAGCATGACTTTGCCCCAATGCATTATTTAGAAGATCATTCGTCTGATCTTGCCTCACAAGTCGAAAATGATAACTGGGACTCTCAGAATCATTCACGTTTACTCTTGGCGATTAAAACCTTAGATGAGCGTAGCCAACATATTCTTCAAGCTCGTTGGTTAAATGACGAGAAAACAACATTACAAGAGCTTGCGGCGACCTATCAAGTATCGGCTGAGCGTATCAGGCAACTTGAAAAAAATGCCATGAATAAGTTAAAAGGTCGAATGGAAGCATAAACTTTATGCTTACCTATGACTTAAAAAAACCTGCCGCGGCAGGTTTTTTAGTTTCTAGCCTTGATTGTCTATCCATTCGCTCATCACCACATGAGTTTTTATTTTGATAATATCGGTTTGAGCATCAATATACTCTCTGATCTCGTGTAATCGCTGCATTGACTTGGCTTGCACATACACTAACAGATCCATATCGCCAGTGATCCCACGGCAGGTAACGACTTCAGGAATAGATTGAAAAACATGGACCACATCGGCACAACGTGGGCAATGATGTTGAATTTCGAAATAAGCAGAAACCCCGACTTTTTGAGATTCACTTAATAAGACTTGATAGCCCCTAATAATGCCCGTCTGTTCCATTTTTTTGATCCGCTCCGATACTGCAGAGCGTGACAAACTTACTTGTTCCGAAATATGAGAGATACTTTGTCTGGCATCGATCTTTAAGAGATTTAAAATAGCTGAATCAAATTTATCCATGATGATATTCGGTCAAAATGAGCTTGATTGGAGAGTATTCCGACATTTTAACGGAAATGGAGTGAGTATGACAGCGCGCTGAATCAGATTTCAGTCTCGGTAAAGTTTATAATAGGTGAATAATAAACTTGATAAATAGTGTGAAATAACCAATGACTGGAAAGATTGGACGTTGGCAAGGTGCAGGGTTAATGGCCACCACTTTGCTTGGAACGGGGGTTTTTATTTTACCGCAACTCACAATAGAGGTGGCGGGTAGTGGGGCTTTGATTGCATGGTTATTATTAACGCTAGCGATTATTCCCGTCACTTTGGTTTTCGGGCGATTAGCCAGTGTGCTTCCTCATGCAGCAGGGCCCGCATATTTTGTTGAAAAAGCCTTTGGGCAAAGTGCTGGCCGTACAATCGGGTTGTTATTTGTCCTTGTAGTGCCTTTAGGGGCTCCAGCAGCTATTTTAATGACGTTTCAATTTGTAAACGAGTTAGTGTCATTATCCGGTTGGTCCCAGGTGGGAGTGGAACTTTTATTGCTCAGTATGCTGTTTTTACTGAATCAAAAGGGGATCCAGGTATCGGCCAAAATCCAGTTCATGCTGACATTAGGTGTGGTGGCTGTTGTTGTTGGACTTTTTGGTGCTATAGGGACGAATGTAGAGGATATAAAGGCATTCACTATGCATATTGAACCTAATGCAAACACCATCGCCATTGCTGCAGGTATTGCATTTTGGAGTTTTCTCGGTGTTGAGGCCATGACACATCTTGCTAATGATTTTCGCGATCCGAAAAAAGATATGATCCCAGCAATGATGATAGGAACCTTGCTTGTCGGTGTGGTGTATTTAGGATGCACTTTGTTATTATTACTGGTGCCAACGGATGGTGGTGTAGCCATGGTGGGAATATTTAATCAGTTATTGGGTGGCTATGGAGCACAAATCATCGCTGTATTAGGGATTGCGAGTGGTTTAGCGACTGTGAATGTTTACACTGCGAGTGTCTCTCGCCTTATTTGGAGCTTTAGTTGTGAGGGGGTGCTACCAAGGTATTTTTCTAAACTTAGTGAGAATGAGTTGCCTGTGAGAGCGTCGAACACGGTATTAGTTGTCATGGCGTTAGTCGTTGTATTAACGTATATGACGGGGCAAGCATTAGAAGATTTGATTTCATGGACAAATGGGGTTTTTGTGGTCATTTATTTCGCTTCTATGCTCGCTGCTGGGCGTTTATTAAGTCGACGTTACCTGCCATTAGTGATGATGAGCAGTTGTCTATGTTTGGTATTAGGTATCGCATTGGCGGCTAACATGATTTATGCATTATGGTTGGTGATTATTTTGTTTGGCGGTTTAGAGTGGCATAAACAATATCAAAAAAGGCGACAAGCGGCTCTGGTTTAATCCTATTAGGGTTTAATTCCTCGCTGCTTGCGGCGTATAAAGAGTGTTTTGACTTTTGAATCACTTAGGTAGCCCTCTTCGCGTAGCGAATTTGAGTTTAAGCGAAAAGCCTTGGCGTGGGGTTGTTGATTTTTTATACTGAAGGTTAACTGTCCTAAATAAAAGAAGTTACAAGATGTGGCTTCTTTTTCATTTTTTAAAGTGTCAACACTCTTAGAGTGTTTTCAGTGCAAGATTTCGCATTTGTATGAGTTCGCTGTGCTTTAAATATAATAATTCAGCCATTCGTCGAATGAGATGGTCTTCGTATTGGCACAAATGACCATCAGCATAAGCTAAGCGCCACATAGCGAGAATAAGCTGCTGTTTTTGTTCAATAGAACATTGCTCATTTATTTCCGAGGTGAATTCATACAGAGATGTACTTTTTTTCTGTTTACGTTTTGCGTCACTAATGAGTTGTTCAACTTCATTGCTATTTAACTTGAGTGCTTTAGAAAGTAATTCTGGTAGTAAGTTAGCCTCTTCTGCTGAAAAAGACTCATCGGCATAAATGACTTCTAATAAAAGACAAGCAGCGGCTACGTTAAGATGTTTTGCTTTTTCTTCTGGAGGAAGCTCTTGAGCATGAAAATTCAAGAACTGCTTTAATTTCTCTATCATAGTAATACTCAGTATTGATGACAATCAGCCTACTTTTAGTTTATTTCAGGTCGAGAGGATCTTGGGTGACGCTTAAAGGTGTTAATGCCTTCATGAGTAAGTCGGATGCCCCTTGAGTGCCATCGGTGTTTAAATAATCTTCAATAATGTCCATCATAGGATCAACCAAGCCTTTGGACAAGCCTAATTTATCAAAAGCATTATATACCATAAGGCCACCTTTAGCGGAAGGACTTAGATTACCCATTTGGTTACTTAGAGCGGACAGAGGAGAGGAGGTATCCAATTGAGGAGTGGCTTGCAGTAAGGTATTAATATTGGGAATAGAATTGGCTATGGGACTAAAACGATTATCCCCAAGACTCGATTTAGCCATAGAGAGTAGGCTCCCCAATCCACCTTTGGCTTGAGTTTGACTGATCCCGAGTTGATCCATTGTCATTGTGACTAAATCTCTTTGACCTTTGGTTACCATTGGAGTCACGCTATTAGTCATATTGCTCATTTTATTCATGGTTTCTGTTAAATTATCGATTTGAGAAGCATGAGCGTTGGGAGTGAACATGAGTAGCAGTAATAATAAGCGTAAGCAGGCTGAGAGTGTCATTAGTGGCTATCCTTTATCATTTGATATCAATAATTTTAGCTTTTTTGTACTATATAGTGATTTTTTTTACAAGAAGGGTGGAATAATTTTAATCTTTGTATTGTGCATTCAGGTTAAAACTTGGGTATCCTTAGCACTAATTCGTACTATCTACATTATTTATTGGAAAGACACATGTCATTGTCTGCAATTTTAAATCAAGCTTTGAATTTTTTTAGAAATAATATTAGTCAATTAGCGACATTAACGATCCCGATTTTGTTAATTCAAGTTGGATTGCAGATGTGGTTAAGTTTAGAGATCACTAGTGCTGATGTGAAGGATCCTCAATTTAATGCCAGCCATATGATTGTGATGATGGTCTTGTTGCTGCTTTTTTCTTTGTTAATTGCAGCGCTGACGTTATTTTTAGAGTTACGTTCCTTAGGGCATAATCCAAGTAATGGCTTAGTACTCAAAACCAGTTTGAATTTTGTGCCAGGATTATTATTAGCTGGCGTGTTTTCAGGTTTAGCTATTTTGGGGCCTTTCTTTATATTGGTGGCGATTGCTCCCATATTGGGTGTCGTAGGTTTAGCCGCCAGTTTTTATCTTTTTTCCCGTTTGGCTTTTGTCAATTTCATGGTGGTGGTTGAAAGGTTAACCCCAATGGAAGCGATAAAGCGTAGTTTTGCTTTTAGTGGCCCGATAGTATACAAAACGATGATGATCGTGAGTCTTTATATTCCCCTATTAATATTAGGTGGTGGGTTAGCGAAGCTGACAGAAAGCCTGGGATTACCCGTGCAATATCTAATGGATGTTATCGTGGCTTTTATTGGTTTATTTATTAATGTGGCTTTGTTTCGTTTATATATGGTGTCACGTGAGCAGACTGATGAAAGTCAAAATATCAGTAAAAAAGACGAATAGTATTAGATAGCACCCACTTGAGAGGACTCAGGTGGGTGGTGCCAAGCTATTAGAATAAGTTTGTTTTAGAACAATCCAAATGATCTATTTTTCATTCGGGTTATGTTCGAAGGTACGTCCTAGAGAAGAAGCTTCTGAGGGCGATGTGTTGATGTCTTGCTCTTGCTGCTGGCGAAAGCGGGCCAATTGACGTTTTAAAAAAACGCGGCCAAATAAACCTAAGGTAATGAAGCTCACTGCCCCAATGAGTAAAATAAAAGGCAGCGCAACTAATATTAGTGCAAGAAATAAAATACCTATTGCAAAGGAAACCCAGCCACGAGCACCCGATAATCGATTTTGCAATTGGGCTTGTTTAAATTGGCTGTAAATCATAATGACTCCAAAATAAGTTGATGATTGGTTATAGGCGCTTTTTCGAGATGCCGACACCAATGTCAAGTTCATATATTGCACCCAGTAGCGTCTAGGATCACGTTAAATTCGCTTAATATTCTCATGATATACCTAAACAGCCTAAAAAGGCTAGTTTCAGAGCCTATCAAGTCATGTGATAAGCTAGTGTTGTCAAGCTTAGATTCAGTTAGCTTAAGTTGGCACTTTCATTAAGTTTAAAAATTTGAGAAACACTTCTGCATATGGTTTCTTTTACCCATAAGTGGCCGGGTTCTTCTGAGTTGCTGGTGTGCCAAAGTAAAACATAAGCCATGGAAGGAAATGATACCGGTAGGGGAAGCTCGACTAATGGATAGAGTTTTTTTGCATGACAAGCAAAACTACTTGGAAGTGTGAAAATTAAATCACTGTGAGCACAAACGCTTGCCGCACCATAAAAGTCAGAGACTGTCGTGCTCAGTTTTCGACGTAATCCTAAGTCGGCGAGATGATAATCTAGCATCCACCAATTATTACCTTCGCAGCGCACTTGAACATGTTGCATATTTAAATAGCACTCTAGATCCCATTGGCCCAATTTAACGGTGTCTAGAATCGGGTGATCTTGTCTTGCAAGACATATTTGATGATCGGTAAATAAGGTTTGATGTGCGATACCTTCAGGGAGTTGCTGGATCCGTAAGTTGGACTTTGGATGTAAATCCCTACCAGAAATACCAAAATCAATTTGTCCTTGCTGAATGGCTTGCATGGATTTCTCTGTCCAGATATAAGAGTCTAGTTTTAGTTTTGGTGCTTTATTAAGTAATGGTCCAATAAAATAAGGAATTAAAGTGTCGTAAGCACTCTCCACCATAGCAAAAGAAAAATGTCGTTCACTATTATCTGGAGTAAATTGCGGGGGCTGTGTGAGCTGATAAATTTGCTGTAGTAGCGGCGGGAGTTTGTCTGTTAAATACAGAGTGTGAGCAGTGGGCTTTAAGCCATGTGCCGTCCGAATAAAAAGAGGATCGCCTAAGGCTTCTCGTAAACGATTTAAACTCTTACTCAAAGATGATTGACTTAGGTGAAGACGATTAGCTGCTCGTGTAACACTTTGCTCTTCAATTAATATTTGTAAGATCACGAGTAAATTTAGATCAATACGAGCTAAATTATCTAAATTCATAGATATTCCTCATAGGAAATATGGTTGGTAAATTATATCATTTCTATTCATAACATGTATTGGTTAAAATATGTGTTCTATCTATTAACAAAAGAGAGTTCATTTCAGTATGCGTCGTAATTTATTACCGATATTAATGTCTATGGTGGTATTAAGCCCACTCGCTATCGATATATATTTACCCTCAATGCCTAATATGGCAACGGAATTTGGGGTGTCGGCAAGTGACATTCAATCGACGTTGATATTGTTTCTTTTTGCTATGGGTACTGGTCAGTTATTCATTGGTCCATTAGCGGACCGTTATGGAAGACGACCGATTGCTTTGGCGGGTATTTTATTGTACGGCATGAGTAGTTTGCTAGCAGCAACGGCCATGGACTTCCATTGGCTGCTCATTGCAAGAGTATTGCAAGGTTTAGCGGCATGTGCGACTTCCATTGTCGTTTTTAGTGCCGTGCGGGATTGTTTTACTTCTCAAGAAGGGGCGCATTATTACAGTTATTTAAATGGCATGATCTGCGTCATCCCCGCATTAGCACCCACCCTTGGTGGTGTCTTGGCATTGCAGTTTGGTTGGCGTTCAACGTTTGTGTTTATGATGCTATACGCAGTATTAGTTCTTATTTATGTGGGATATCGTCTGCCTGAAACGAGACCTGCACATACTGTAACAGAAGGAGGTTTATATCGTTGGTCACGCTATAAACCTGTGATAATGGAGCCGCATTTTCTGTTTTACGCTTTTGTTTGTATGGTGGGTATGACATCAATTTTAAGTTATGTCTCTTATGCTCCCGTTTGGATTATTGAGCATTTAGGGATGTCTGAGCTGACCTTTAGCGGATTATTTGCGTTAAATGCTGTGATCAATATTATGGCATGCTTTGCTGCTCCTCTTGTGATGAAACAACTCGGTAATCGAGGGACTGTGATCCTCGCATTACTGTGTTTGTTCTTTGCCGGTGGATTACAACTGGTGATGCAACAGTGGGGGCCTGATACTGGATTTGAAGCTGCGTTGAGCTTTATGTTACCGATCTTGTTATTATGTGTTGGCTTTGCATTGTTATTAGGACCTGCAACTAGTATGGCGCTATCGGCGTTCAGTGAGCGGGCAGGTACTGCCACGGCTATATTAGGTTTTATTCAGATGAGTGGGGCATCTTTGCTTGCAGGTTTAGTTCAACAAACGGATCTCAATGCACCTTATGCCGTTGGTTTAGTTATGTTGGTTTTATCAAGTATCACATTAATTATTATGAAGATAAGAAGATTTTCTCATTGGCATGAGCAAAAGATATTGAGCGTGTGAAAATGCCAATCACATCGCCAGACATGTGTCTGGCGATGTGATTGGCATTAGATAGTTTTAGAATCGAGCATCAACGCTAAAGCGACCATAAACGCCGTCTAAGCGAGGTTCTAGCTGTTTTGTGACTTCAAATCGGGTAGAGAAAATATCTGTCATTCGCCAGAAATAGGCGGCAGTAACACTATAGTCATTGTCACTGTCATCATCATCATAATCGTTGTCATCAGTATGGTATTTCCCTCCGATTGAGAATGACTGAGTGAGATACCAATCTAATGCTAAGTCGAGATTATTAATTGAGTCGTTGTAGGTTATATCATAACCAGTGTGTTCTTCATCGTAGGAAGTGTAAGTATATTTAGCGACCATATACAGCCCGGTTGTACTGACAAACTCAACAAAGCTGTTTACCCCAATACCAAAATTATCGGTTGTGGTTTTTAATTCCAAATCGTCGGTGGTAAGAATAGTGCGATAATTCTTTAAATTACCCCGACGATAATCTAAATATAGTGATGATGTAGGATTAAAATAATATCCAATGGCGCCAATATATCCATCAGATTTATAATCTTGTACGGTAAAATTTCTATCAATATCCATACCGTAAAAATCATCATAGTCCCCTAAACTAAAATAACCATTAACCTCATAGTCTTTTAGTTCAGTTTTATAATATTTTGCGGCAATAAAAATTTTAGAATCGAATACATACTCAAGATCGACATGATAATCTTTGCCATTACCATTAAATCCCGCATAATGAGTACCGAAATTGGTTTTTTGAGACAGCTCCCCACTTAAAGTGTAGGGAACTGAACTTTGGTCAACGCCATCACCGCCAAAATAGCTGCGTTGACTAAGTCCATAACGCCCATAAGAAAAATCTTCACTAGAGGAAGAGTAATAGGCCTGTATGTCGTGTTTATAATTGTTATCATCTGCTGCGATGACGGCAGAGCTTGTTAAACTAAGTAAAATAGCAATTGCAGTTGTACGTTTCATAATCATCTCCCTTTTGATGAGACTAGGAGACGAGTATTATTAAGGGTACGACTTAATCCATAAATTTATTTTGGCATTGAGTTAGTTAACCTATGCCTACGCTCCCAGCATTGTGAATATAGACTAGAAGTTTAAAACACGCCAATATCAACATTGAGATTTTAAATGCTCTGTGGCTATCATTTTATGGAGAGAATTATCCTGTGTCGCGTCAGATTTGTTTGAAGTGTCAATACCCAATGATTGCTTGTCTTTGTGAGAGTATCAATGTGATTAATATCACGAACGAAGTGATTGTGTTACAAGATCCAAACGAAGTCAAACATGCTAAAAATACCGTGAAATTGCTTTCACTTGTTATTCCACAAGTGAAGATTGTCGTGGGTGAAACACCTGACGATTTTGCTTCATTAATTTCTTTTTTAACTCACACTCAAAAAGCGATTTATGTTATCTATCCTGCAAAAGAAAGTGCGTGCATGGATGATATTAAACCTGACAAGGATGCCATATTGCTCTTTTTAGATGGCACGTGGCGTAAAGTCTTTAAAATGATGTCGCTAAACCCTTGGTTAAATGATTTTCCTGCTTTACATCTAAACCTTGATGCTCCCTCCCAATATAACATTCGTAAAGCACCTCGTGAAGATAGTTTATCCACGCTTGAAGCCGTGGCATTAAGTTTGCAAGCCATTGATAAACAAAATAATATTAACCCTTTGCATCAAGCGCTTAATGCGATGGTGGATAAGCAGCTTCAATTTATGCCAGAAAAAGCGAGAAAACGATACGATAAGTGAGCGTGAACAATGATGTATTCCATGATGAACATATGTTCACCATGGAATGATCTAAATTGAATTAGAATCTTGCATTCACACTCAGGTTACCATAAACCCCATCTAAGTCGGGTTCAAATTGTTTGACGACATTAATGCGTGCTGATAGCACATCATTAAGACGTAAAAAATAAGCAGTGCCAATACCATAATCATCGTTGTCATTACTGGCATCATCGGTATGGTAGTAGCCACCGAAGGACCAAGAGCGGGTAAAATACCAATCGGCTGTTAAGTTAAAATTATTGCTGGTTTGCTCGGTTTTTCCGCCAAAACCGATACCGCTATATTTTGTTTCAGTATCGGCATACTGATAACTTGCATCGATATAAATGCCTTCAGTAACGGTCATAGGGACTAAGGTTTTTAACCCTAAACCATAATAATGCCCCGTAACGTCTTCAGTATACGTGCGATGACTATCATCGGTGCCATCGCTGTAGTTGTATGATAGATAAGCTGCACTGGCTTTATTTAAGTAGTAGCCTCCAGTTACTTGATAAGTTTTTGAATCAGGAGTAGTAGTCTTATAGGAGTCAATCAGCTTGAGATTGTTAGAATCATTAATGTCTGTTTTTTTAAATCCTAAGCCAATAAACCATTTCGAATCGAAAACATAGGTTCCATCGATATAATACCTTGTGTCATCATCTCCTATGCCGACATATTGCCCACCAATATTCGAGGTTTGGGCTAAATAGCCACTGAGTGCATAAGGCACTGTTTCTTGATTAACTGCCGTTGCATAATAACGATATTGAAGACCCCATTGTCCATCTGAAAACTCTTCACTCGACGTGAGATAGTCAACCTGAGATTCATGAAAATAGGCTTTGTCTTGTGCGGCTATGGCAGAATGACAGGCTAAATTAAGCAAAATAAGGGTAGCAATGGTGGTTTTTTTCATTAATTTTGTCCCTGTAATTAAAATAAGGCTAGGAGACAAAAATGGTTAGACATAAAATGGGGGATTGAGAAGTGAGTGACTACCTTATCCATAAGTCTATATTAAGAGGTTAATGAATGTGTTAACCCTTGGCTCCTAGCGCCGACACTATAAGCTAAATGCCGAGAAATATGCAAGAGAAGTCAGCATGCTTTAATGATATTGACTTTACATCTTAGCCTATGAAATAAACAATGAATGCGCAATACAGATAATGAGCATTCATATGTAAAGAGACCATGATTTATATCTGGGGTAAAAATCATGGTCATTTTATTTAATAATGAATTAGAAGCGACCGTTTAGGCTTAATGTACCAAATACACCATCTGAATCAGGTTCAAATTGCTTAGCGACTAAAATACGTGCTGAGATTGAATCAGTAATACGTAAGAAGTAAGCAGTGTTTAGCGCATAGTTATCATCGCTGCCACTTTCATCGGTAATTTGATAAATGCCACCAAATGACCATGCACGCGTGATATACCAATCAGCCTTCATGTCGAAAGTATTAAGTGTTGAGCTTACGTTGTAGTCTGAATATGAAAAATGATAATTATTGTATTCTGCTGCTAACAGTATGCCTTCTGTTGTTTTGAAAGGTAAGTAACCTTTAACGCCAAACGCAAAATTGTCGGTATCAGTATCAGAGACATAATTAGGGAAATAACGAGAGTCAAAATTATGGTTAGTGCGGCTGTAAGTAGCATAAACGGCTGAAGTATCATTGAAATAATAACCACCTTGAATGCCATAACTATCGGTATCTGCAACATCATAGTCAGTACGATCAATGATTGCACCAATAAACCACTTCGAGTCAAAGACATACTCACCATCAATACCATAGCGATTGATGTCATTATTGTTACTATTGTCAAAACCATAATGAGCACCCACATTTGAGGTTTGTGCTAAAAAGCCACTGAGTGCATAAGGTACGGTCTTTTGATCTACTGGGGAGGTGTAATAACGGTAATTGAGATCCCAGTTACCATCTGAAAACTCTTCACTTGATGTTTTGTAATCTAACTGAGCTTCATGTTGGTAGTTATTATCATTAGCCGCCAATGCGGATGCACTGCTTAAACCAAATAAAATAGCGGCTGCGATTGTCGATTTGTTCATTTATTCATTGTCCCTGTAATTAAATTAAGGCTAGGAACAAAAATGAGAGCGGTGAGGTTTAATAAACTAAAGTTAAACTCATCCATAAGTTATTATTAGTGTCTTAATGTATATTAATGAACACTGGTTGCTCCTAGCGCCGACAAATATACAGGTGTTAAAAATAAAAAACAATGAAATAATAAAATAATATTACTCTTGATGTCATTCGTTGATTGTTTATTTTAGAAGTATAGAGGTTGGCTTATAGGAATAATTAGATAATAAATTATTTAATTAGTGTAAACGTTTATTTTTTCACATTGTTTTAAATATAGTAGTTATCCGTTATTTAACATAATTAAGGTTTATCAGGTAAGTAACATTAAAAAATAATATTACCTTTACTTTAGTCTTAATTTATTTAAAAATCAGTCGATGCGTTTGTGTTTCAGAAAAATCAATCTAACTTTAAATTGTTTTTAAAAATTAATAAGAGTGGTTATGATAAAAGGTCTGCAGAGACTTTATTCATGGGGAATTATTTAAGTTATTGGATCGATCATTGTTGGAACGACTAATTTATGTGCTGAGGAGGGGATGAAACAAGAGGCGAGTCAGTTTACGGTACAAAAGAATAATGTTCTAAGTACCTGAGTATTAAATTACCATAAATTTGTTTACTATTAGAGCAGTGAGATGATTTCAGTGTTTAGAGCATCATTTAACTTGTGTATATACCTTTACTTTTGTATAAATATCATCAGCATATGAATTATTACTTTTTATAAATGAAACAAATTAGAGTCTTGTCTGAACACTAACTCATCACATTGGAAGAAGCATTCAAAAATCATCCAAAACATCGTTGCCGGATACGTGCTCATGCGATTATCAATAGCTATCATGGATTCAGTATCAAACAGATAGCAC
>NZ_JAKIKS010000040.1 GCF_023284005.1 Shewanella surugensis | reverse complement strand
AGTTCCGTAGAGTGGCTACGCGCTATGAGAGAAAGGCTAAGTACTATTTAGGGACGCTTCAATTAGCTGCTTCTATGATTTGGTTAGCGTAATTGTCAACGCCCCCTAGTTCGCAGAGCAAAAAAATCAAAGACATATATGGACAAGGATACTACTTCAATTGAGTTATCCGCTTGGGTATTCACTTTTTATTGGGTGTGTGGGTTCGCTAATTAATTAGATTATTAGGTATTAGGGGCCCAAGTAAGCTTGTTAATTCCACAAAATCAGTACTGCTCTCGGATAATAAGTGGATCCTAGACTGCCTACTTTATCAATTATTACCTGGAAAGCGATCAACGGAGAGTTAGATGCAATACTTGGACGAAAAAACATGATGGCAATGGCGAATAGTAATAATAAAAAGTGCTATTTGTGGGGCTTAATCTTCTATTACGATAACGACTTAAAATATAGAGTAAATGATTGTTAATGACAGTATGAAGAAATTAAAAACTGTTGTTTTATTTTAATACTGCCCTATAGCATATATTTCTATTTATTATTAGTGATAATTCTATTCTTTTCATATAATAATGCATACTGCGAGAAACTAAAATTGTGCAACCAGCACATGGTACAACATTAATAAAACAAATATTACCAACCCATATTAAATAATAAATGGGTTTACTGGTTAGTTGTTTATTAATGGCGATTTAATTCTGAATTATCATCTATAAGGACAATAAAAAGTGACCCTACGTTGGCAGATCATTCCATCTTACCATTTTTGTATTATTATATTTTTATATTTTTATATTTTTATATTTTTATATTTAAGTAAACTCTCAAGATATGGCTACTGTACGAAACATCCTTGCATTTCAGCGGGGACGTTAATTAAATAACTGCACTGTTATTATGGGTATCTATGACAACGAGAATAAATCATTTTTCATTACAAATAAACGCCGACGTAATAACCTGTAATATTTTTATTCAGATGTTTTGCTATTATTTAGTTTACTGTACATTATATTCAACAATAGATGAAACTGTAAAATAAATAGATAGGGTAATATACAATAGATCAGTTACTTAAGTTCAATAGAGGTTTAAAATGAAACATCACGATAACGGAGTATATATTTCTAATGAAAATCGTGACATATATTCATTAGGAATATCAAACTTGATGAGTAATTTTGATGATTATATCAAGTTAGACCAATTAATAATTCCGGCAAGCCACAATGCAGGAATGTCCCCATTATACCATTGTAATCCATTCATTGGATCTAGACCGTTTACTAAAATCCAAAGTGGAACATATTTTATGGTTAACCAACAATGAAAAAAGAAATTAAAACAGATATACATTTAGAATATTTCGATTCTATGAATTGGTATAATGAAAGTAGTGCGCCTAAAAATGTACCCATTATTGATCTTAAAGGTTTTAATTTTGATTCGAAAAATAATGATATCGAAAAAATAAAAGCCACTATAATCGAATGTTTAAAAAATGGGTCTGGTTTTTTTTATATAAAAAATTTTGGTATTGAGGAAGCGTATCTAAGTGAATTCCTTCGGGTTACGGGTGAATTATTTCAGATGCCTAAAAATGAAAAAGAAAAACTTATTTGCCCAACCTTACCACTAAGAGGCTACACCGAGACAAATAAAGAAAACACAGCCTTAGCGATCAATTCTGGGGACAGCCCTGATATTTGTATGAAATATACATGGACGCAAAACAATATTTATCCAAATATTGATTTTAAAAATAATTGGGACCTTTATATGGATAAGACGAGGTCAATTTCTCGAAAACTTCTTGAGTTAATTCGCTCGGCACTAGGAGAAGATGAAAAAAACAATCAATTATGGAATAACGTCATTAATGGTGAAGGAATGGTTCGGCACTTATATTACCCTGATATTCCATCAAATTCCGAAGATCCATTGAACCACAATTTATCAACTAATGAAACACCACTAAGAATGGGAAACCATAGTGATATAGGTTCGATTACTCTTCTATATCAAACACCTTGCCCGAATGGTTTTGTCAGTTTAGAAGCTGAAATTGATGATGGTTTTGTTGGTATTCCTGCAATTAGAAATACTATGGTAGTAAATATTGGTGATACCCTGTCGATCATAACGGGAGGTGAAATAAAAGCAACTAAGCATAGAGTCTTACAATCTAATCATCAAGGAAGTGAAAGAACCGCAACCGCTTTGTTTTATTTCCCCAGCTCAGATTTTGATTTAAAAAAAATAGATAAAACCGAATACCAGGGGCTTATTGGGAAAATCAACCCTAATACATTCTCTGATTTCCTAAACTCAATGTCTGAAAACTATTGTAATAAAAATTTATAATATTGATGTTGATGTTGTTTTAAGTAATAAGAGGATGTTGTCATGTATTTAAGTAAATGGCTATTCAATAAAGATCTTGTAAAAGTAGATAAAAGTGCTCTCGATCGTCATTTGGGACTGGAAATATTGTCGGCAGACATGACCTTAGAAGCTTTGGATTGCATAAAAATAAAAAAGTTACCTTTTTTCGATACAACGACTGGGGATCAATGGTGCGAAGCTAGGAGCTCATTGATTATAAATATTTTTAATAAATTGGACATTAAAGAATCTGAAATTGAAATTCATATTAATAAATTAGTTGATTTTAAGCGTGACATTTACATTATTAGAAGCGATCTAATAAGTCATGAAGGAGAGAAAACATCAAACAGTATTTTCAAGCTAATTAAAAAAGACATCTCACAATTTCTTCAACACTATAAGATCGAATCAAATTCCTTATCTGAAGAGATAAGAAATTTGACACTGTGTTATTTTTTGAAAAAACATTACTCTCTACACAATTCAGGGAAAGAGCAAATCGACTTCTTGGTAAAAAAGTATCAATTATCACCAAAGCTTATAAGAAATACGATAAAAAAATCTAAGAAGATTGTCAATGACATTACCGATAGTTATGTTAATTCCATTTCATGGAAAGTATTAGACTATGGGCGAAAAGGAAATCTTGAACCTAAAGACAGGCAAGAATATGAGGCGCACCACCTAATTTTAAGAAAAGTATTGACTCATAATGGATTAAAAAAAAGAGCAACTTATCCTGGGATGAAAATAATTTTAGCTGAACTATGGATAGAAAAAATCCCTATCATCATTAATGTTAGAGTTATGAAATCTAAAAGTATCTACAGTAGTCTAAAATTAATATATGTCTCAACCCCCCATACCCCTTATAGTTTTAACTCTATTAGCTTAGAAAAAGCTCAAGAGTCTAATTTACTAGACAGTTATTGTTTTAGTATTGAAGCTGTTAGTTGTTTTAACCGTTATAGACCTGAAGAAACTGATAGCGTATCCCTTTCTAAGCATTTAGATAACTTACCTGTTTCAACTCTTCCTGATTGCCAAAAGGTTGAAGCGATAAGGCATAAATGTGAACACTTAGGAGTTGAAAGAATCCTTGAATATAATACTGTAATACACTCACAGTATCTTGATGAAAGCGTTAACTTAGATCTAAATGACGATGTGCTTTCTTCAATAGACCCCAGTTTCAAGAAACGCTATAAAAATCTAAAAAAAGAAGCTCAAATTATTGGTTGCTGTTCAGAAAACATGGAAGCCATTAGGGTCTATCATATATATCCAGATTTGCTTAAAGAAGCTATTAATCGAAAAAAATCTACAATTTGGGCTTGGCATAGTAAGGCTCTTCTAGAACATCAGAAAGTTTCGTATATCTCTTAACCTTATTGCTGAGGTTGGTACGCACTAATAGGTAAATAATTTTACTTTAAAGACCCGCTATATAGTCAAATTACGTTTCATACTTTGGAGACAATATATTATGGACATAAAAAATAAAAAATTGATATTATTAAAAACTTTTCAGAAGCATGGGTTAAAAAAGATTTAAATGGATCTTTAAATTACCTAAGTGAAAACTGCATTTGCAACAATACTCCTGTTGTTAAAATAACAGGAAAAGATGAAATCAGAGATTACTTCCAAAATATTTTTAATGCGGTTGATGATATAAAAAGTGAATTTAAGAGTTTTCATTTTTCTGAGAGTGGCGACGTGATTTGCGAGTTCCAAAAGCAATTTACGGAAAATGGTAAGTCAGTTATGGTTGAACAAATGATCTCCTTCACTATTGAAAATGAAAAAATAGTTAGTTATTCATCATATTTTGATAAATCAGAGTTAACTCAGCTCACTAGTCTGGGGAAGATTATTAGAAATAAAGACAAAGTCTAGTTTTATAAAAGTCCTTGTAACAAATTCTGTGTAACAGCTAGTTTTATATAAAGTTTTTAAAACGGCATTCAAACTCAGGGGCAGGTCGTGAACGTTATTTAAGCAATTTCAAGGAAATATTGACCTTAACAAGTGCTTGTGATCTTATACTCCTTTTAAAGGTGTGAGATTATGTATATCGAATCATTCAAACAGCATTTTAGCGCGATTGATGACCCTCGCCAAAGTGCAAAAGTCAGCTATCCATTGTTCGATATACTGCTCGGTTCTCTGTGCGCAGTGATTGCAGGTTCGAACGGTTGGTTCGAGATCCGAGAATATATTCTTGGTCATCATCATTGGTTTAAAACGCAAAAAATGTTTACCGATAGCATCCCTGCTGACGATACCATTGCTCGAACCCTTTCAGTGATTGATCCTGAGAGTTTTAACGCCTGTTTTATAGCATGGATGCAATCGGTTCATCCGCTAACGAACGGGGAAGTGATTGCGATTGATGGGAAAACACTACGCGGCTCCTATAATCGTAATGACCGAAACAGCACTATTCATATGATAAGTACCTATGCCTCAGCAAATAATCGGGTACTTGGGCAATTAAAAACAGACCAGAAAAGTAATGAAATCACGGCAATTCCAGCGCTTTTTAAAATGCTAGCGCTACGCGGAGCACTAGTGACAATCGATGCGATGGGCTGTCAAACTAATATTGCTAAAACGATTATCGACAAAGGGGGTGATTACCTATTGGCTGTAAAAAACAATCAAGGCAACTTAGCTAAAGCAGTCAATCAAGCTTTTAGTCCGCATCGCTCAACAGCCCTAAATAAAGATAATTTACAGATAGAAACGGGGCATGGCCGTATTGAAAGTCGAGCATGCTATGTTGTCAGTTCAAGTGAGCTAGAAGGTGACTTTTCACGCTGGGAAGGGCTCAAAAGCATCGTTATGGTTGAAAGTTTTCGGGCTGTTAAAGGTAAGGCGATAAGCCTTGAATATCGTTATTATATCAGTTCGAAAACGTTATCAGCAGAGCAAGCCTTAAGTGCGACTCGCGAGCATTGGGGTATCGAATCAATGCACTGGATATTGGATGTCAACATGAACGAAGATGCCTGTCAGATATACAAAAATAACGGTGCTGAAAATCTAGCTTATTTGAGACATATGGCACTCAATATGCCTCGAAAAGAACCAACAAAGGTGAGTATCGTAGGTAAACAAAAGCGTTGCTTAATAAATCCTCATTTTTTAGAGAAGGTTTTAATCGCTGGATTATGTAGCTCGGCTAAATAACATACACTCATGCGGTAGCCCTAGAGTCTCGGCTATGTTTTCTGTCCCGGTTACCCATCTAAATCTCTCGAAAAATATAACCTGTTTATAGTGCGCATGGGTAATCACCTCACCTTTTACTTAAAAAAGCAGCCAGTACTCAATCCGTAAATATTCATTTATCTAGGGTCTGTTGACGCGGCTTATTAAGCCTTTTGGATAGCATCAGTTTGATGCGGTACAGTGTGTAATATGAATATAGATGGGTACAATTTATTGCACCATAAATTGTGATCTCACCCTCAAATTGACTTTTTATTTTCCCCTTCTATAGCAAGACTCATAATAGCAACTAAGCTATAAGCGTTATAAAAAACGGCAGTACTTTATAAAAGAATATAACTAATGGACTCGTTATGAAAAAAATACTTTTGAGCATGACGCTGTTGCTTGCTTCTTTATCAAATGTTGTATTAGCGGATGAAAAACAAACTGTGTTGCAAGCTTACCAAAGCTCATTTGATACTCCTCAGTATCACTACATGATCGAAAAAGGAAAACAGAGAATACTGGAATTGGATACTCAGTATAAACAAATGCTAAAGGAAACGAACAGGACGTTAGCGTCGGCACCGCCATTGACTGTACTTGAAATAGTCGGGGTGTTTAGTAACACCTCAGGTTGGACTTACGTCACTAATGTTAATGATATTTCTCACCCCTATAATGTTAATGATATTATCGCCATTCATACCATTGAATATGGCTATGGTCATATTCAAATGGCTAAATTTAATGGTTCAATACTCGATCAAGTTGAGAGTAACCCTATTTTAGACAGCTCAAATATAGCGATTGGTTGGGAGTACGCTTATATTATTACCGATTGGGCTTTTATGGCGGATAATGGTACGGCAACTTATGAGAGTCATTCGATAAACTCACCTTGGAATAAAGAGACCGATTCTTTATACATCCCGTAATATTTTTTAATTTTTACGTCTAAAAAAACGCCACCTTTCAGTGGCGTTTTTAACGCTTATATTGGCCTAAATGGACCATTAATTCACTTTCTCTGCACTGAAGTTAAACCCAATGGCATAAGGGCAGGCAGGAACAAGAGAGTAGGTATAGTGCCAATTGCGGTGCCGCCAATCAGGGTATAGGCCATGGATCCCCAGAAGGAGGATTGAGTTAAGGGAATAAAAGCCAGTACAGCAGTGAGCGCGGTTAAAATCACCGGGCGTGAGCGCTGTACTGTGGTTTCAACAACGGTGTCATATTGTAACATGCCATCAGCGATATTATCTTTGATTTGCTGGATTAAAGATCGTTCAAGTGGAAATTGCGATATTAATAAGATCGCGACAATTATTGTCAATAGGGGCTAGTGAACGGTTACGATTTATCGGTGGAGAGCTTTATAGGCACCTTCGACAAGGGCATAAGCGATATCGTAAAGGAAAGCATAAAAAACGCCGCAGACCCATTTTAAATGCGGTATCGATTGATGAACGCCCAGAAATAGTAGGCACGCGAGAGCGGTTAGGAGACTGGGAAGCCGATACTGTGATAGTAAAACAAGACTCTTGCATCTTTGTCACATTAGCTGAGCGTAAAAGTCGTTTTATTTAGTGAAACGCGTTGATAGTAAGCATACAGGCGTGGTCAAAAAAGCCTTGATAGCCATGCTGACACCTTACAAAGATGATGTTCACACCATCACTTTTGATAACGGTGGTGAGTTTGCAGAGCATGCAGCAGTTGTAAGAGCACTAGAAGCAGATGCATACTTTGCTCATCCGTACTCATCTTATGAGCGTGGATTAAATGAAAACTTTAATGGGCTACTGAGGCAGTATTTCCCAAAAGGAATGGATGTAAGTCAAGTTACGGAGAAAGAAGTTCAGGCAGTCCAAGAGTGACTGAACTTAAGGCCAAGAAAGTGTCTTGGTTATAAGCAGCCTAAAGTAGCATTTGAAGCGCTACGTCAGGTGGCATAAGCGAGTGTTGCACTTGCGAATTGAATTCGCCGGGTACCTAAGCCAATGCGGTATGTGGCTCGCCCTGTCCCACATCAAGATATGCCGGCAAACTCCTTAAAAAGAAGTGATCCCAACCGCATTTACAAATATCAAAACAAAGTAATTCTGGCTCTAAACCCATATGAGTAAAATAGATTTCTCGATAAGTACCATAATTTTTGATACGCCAAATCAACTGTGTACCTAACCATTCCGTCTCAATACTCTTAGGTTGCCCTTGATGAATATGCCGTGCATCCGTACACACTAAACCCACCGTTTTACCGGGTGTTAACTCTTGTGCCATTAGCGTCCAATAGGATTTTCCGGGGGGGAAAGTAAATGTAGCCGTATCGCCAACATTCACAATCGGGTTATCCGGCCGTGTCCACCAATGCCCGAAGCCACGAGTTAATGCCTGATAGATCTCATCACTATCAGCATGGACTCGCACTTTTTTCTGATAACTCATTTCACTCATGTGAGCCTCCCACCTCTTCACTTAATGAGTGTATACCCTAAATCTTGTTTACGCCGAAAATCCACTATTAATACAATCCATTATTTTTAAACAAAACGATACCCAAGCCACTTGAAAGTACATGTTTTAAGAATCCGTAAAAAAAGCTTAATTCAAGGCGCATTATCGCAGGAATGCTTATTACCTTTTAAACCAATGAAAACCAGAAGTGAATGCCACAGAGGATCACAGAGTACGGAGCTTAAATGAATAGCAAGGTAATGCCTTATCAACGGCGCTAATGTACGCTATTTCAATAAGTGAACAGAATAAATGAACGAAAATGAATAATGACTATACAAGAACGAAAAAAGCCTCATCGAAAGGTGAGGCTTGTTCTTTTATCGGCGGAGCTGAGTTGCTCTTTATAAAAAATGACCCCGCGATCCCCTGCGTGACAGTCGACTATCGCTAATAAAAAATATAACCAACTGCACTCCGCAGTTAATTTTACCAATGCCAGATACGAAAAAGTCCCCGCTAAATTCTATAAAGAAAAAGCGAGGACTCTCGTAATATTGGCGGAGCGGACGGGACTCGAACCCGCGACCCCCGGCGTGACAGGCCGGTATTCTAACCAACTGAACTACCGCTCCAATTTCTTATTAACGAATATAATCCATTAATACAAAATTCTATACTTTTACGTCACTATCTTATTGAACGATGTTTTATGATTATTTAACCTGCACCACTATACGCGACAGGCCGACTTCTTCTAAAAGCCCTAACCAACTGAACTAGCGCTCCAAATTGTGATTAACAAACTAACGTCTCTTAATTCAAAATTTGAGTAACTTGATTGGCGGAGCGGACGGGACTCGAACCCGCGACCCCCGGCGTGACAGGCCGGTATTCTAACCAACTGAACTACCGCTCCACATCAAGTTGATGCGAATCATACGGATGAGAAGCATCGCCGTCAATTATTTTTTTTAATTTCAAGCTCAATCAATCAAAAAACAATCAAAAAACAATCAAAATGAGCATATTTAAAACAATAAAGGTAAGTTAATCAATTGCTCAACAGCAAACGATCACACTATTTTCTAACAGCGATAACAATCCTTAACGGAGGGGATTAAAGGATAAAGACAGCTCACACTATTGCTAATATTTGCCTCCAGGCAAAGTTAAATCAATCTCATCAAGCACCATACTCACATCAGCCTGACTCTGTTTGAGTGCGTGTTTAGCAGAGCGTCGACTCACCGCTTGCTGCTGTCGTCTTCGCCACCCCATAAAGCTCAATAATCCAGCTAGTAACAAAAAAGCGTTACCCGATATCATCCAAACGAGGACATGTTGTTTCGCTGTTTTCTCAGCTGCAACAGCCTGATCAAACTTAATAACTACGAGTTCTTTCGGCGTTAAACGAGGAGGAAGTTGGATCAAATTAAAAAATATTTCGGGTAGCATTAAATATATCTCCCTTGCTGCTCTAGCGTCTTTTGCGGTTGATCTCTCTTTAACAGTACTGACCGCACTCACATTGAGCCGATAGCCCCCTAAATGGGTAATTTTTGGCAAGGTGATCTCGGTGAATTTATCAGTGATATGATTAACGTCAATGGTTTGCCTCATCCCCGTCGGGCCAATTAACTCCAATACAACTTGTGTCTCAGCCAATGATAAGACGATATCATCCACATCAAGCATCAAACTTCTGATCGCTTCATCTGAAGAAGCGTCAGACATGAGAGCGACATTGATGGGCCTTTTGGATAATATGAAGGGGATCCTACGTTCTCGCTCGACAATATCATTGTACATTTTCACTTCAAAAATATACTCTCCCCACGCCTGATTAAAATCCAATTGACTGGTAAACACACCATCATCTGGCGACTCATCAAACGCCTCACCATTATCAAGATATTGACCCACATTCACACTGCCCACCGCAAAATTTTCATCTTGAGAGTGACGTACACTAATGAACCGCGCTTGCCATTTAATTAAATAATCCAATCCCGGTAAACGAATTCTATCACTGTCATTTTGAAGTGATGCCGTTAACTTCAAGCGCTCACCTTGAAAAACAGGTTGAGGGATAGTATCCACCCTAATGGATAAACTCGACGCTTTGGTGATGGTTGAACCCGAATTGATTTGACCTAATAATTGCCAAGGTCCCGCCATGGGCTGTTCAATCATAATCATATCCCCCGCTTTCCCCTGCGCCCAACTGACGTGCTCAGGGTGATGATTGGCATACCACTTTCGTCCATCGGGTAACACTATCACCACGGGAGCTGAACCATATTCTCGTTGAACAAATAAAGTTAAGCCCGAGACTTTATGATCAATTCTAAAACGATTCTTTAATTCATTGGCATCCTGAACGCCGATCCCATCGGGCATTGCCCAGCTCTGCCCCATCCATATCAATAAAGGTACATACATGGCGCATAAATAACGTAAGTGTCTTAATCCCTTCAAACGACTCTCCAACGCGTTGCTTATTTCATTCTCGCCAGATACAGGCGCCCGCTTTAGCCACAATATCCAGTCGAGCTTCATGCTGCGCTAGCTCATCGCCTCCAGCCATAACAACTTTTAGCTGAGGTCTATCTGCACTCAAGCGGTTAATCCCCCCATCTTGTCCTGCTTTTTCATTCGACAAATTAAACTTGGTTTGTCCCCCCGTCATGAGAAGATAAACGTCAGCTAAAATTTCAGCATCGAGTAGTGCACCATGAAGCTCTCGACGTGAATTATCAATACCGTAACGTCTACACAGTGCATTAAGGTTGTTTTTTTGGCCTGGATGCAAATATTTAGCAACGGCGAGTGAATCAACAATTTGGCAAATATTAGCCGTTTTCGGTCCCATGGGTTGTAACAATGAAAACTCATGATCCATGAAGCTCACATCGAAGTTCGCATTATGTGCCACGATTTCAGCACCATCAATAAATTCAATAAAGCGCTGAGCAATCTGATGAAAGGCCGGTTTATCCGCCACAAACTCATTGGTGAGTCCATGAACAGCAATCGCTTCTTCATCGATCAACTGATGGGGGTTAATATATTCGTGAAAATGTCGTCCCGTTAACCGCCTATCGATCACTTCAACACAACCCACTTCAATAATGCGGTGTCCAAGGTGAATGGCACCCCCACCTTGATTCATACCGGTGGTTTCAGTATCTAAAATAATTTGGCGCTTAGCGGTGGAAATAATATTCATAAAATTTTTACACTATTCAAAGTCAATTTAAGTAAAATACTACACTAGCATTTAGCGAATAATCACTATGGTAGCAACTTGATGGCCCAACGAAAACAACTCTCTATTTATACTGATGGATCTTGCCTAGGTAATCCCGGCCCTGGCGGATATGGAATAGTGATGAAATACAAGTCACATGTCAAAGAAATTGCCGATGGTTTTGCATTAACCACCAATAACAGGATGGAGTTATTAGCGTCCATTATCGCGATTGAAGCCTTAAAAGAACCTTGTCAGATTATTTTAACCAGCGATAGTCAGTATATGCGCCAAGGTATCACCCAATGGATCCATGGCTGGAAACGAAAAGGTTGGTTAACGGCGAATAAGCAACCCGTTAAAAATGCCGATCTTTGGAAACGACTCGATGCCACGATTATCTCACATGAAATTGACTGGCGCTGGGTCAAGGGTCACAGCGGGCATGCTGACAATGAACGCTGTGACACCTTAGCCCGACAAGCGGCTGAAGCTAAGCCTAAACAAGAAGATACAGGCTATACCCAAGCCGGTTAACAAGACCTATTCGACGGGCTTGGCACTATGTTTACTACAGAATAGTTTAATACAGCATGCTGATTTTGAACCACAGTGCATTTAACTATAAGTGTAAAAAATCATCACAAAACGTCATAAATCCCTGGGCTAATGGGGTAAAGTGGCAATCTTTATGTTTAATACGATAAAATTGCCGCTCTAATTGCAAATTCTCAACATGGATCACGCCAAAATCCTTACGAGCCAGTTCTTTTTCCAATGTCAGTTCAGACAAGACCCCAAGGCCACCGCCTTGCTTCACCGCTTGCTTGACCGCATCGGAAGAAGAAAAACGAAATTTTTCGATGGGTTGTATATTCAATTGATGAGCCGCATTCATAAAATACTCTCGCGTCCCCGATCCTTCTTCTCGCATCACCCATGGCATAAGACTGATCTGCTTAGCATCCACTTCTTTTTCCGCCAAAGGATGAGCGGGGTGACAAAATACCAATAATCTATCTTTATGCCAAGCCTCGACCTGTAAGCGGCTATCAATACATTCACCTTCAATAAAACCGACTTCACTCCTAAAGTGAAGTACCGAGTCAATCACATGTCGCGTATTATCAATGTCCACATCAACGCTCGCAGCAGTATGCTGCTGGCAAAATGCCACCGCACTCTTGGCTAATAAATAGTTGCCAATAGTCGAACTCGCACTGATGTTTAACGCTCCAGAAAGGGGATTATTATTCTGGGTAAAGAGCTGCTCAATGTCATTGATGCCTTGTAAAGACTGAGTGACTAAAGGTAATAATAAACGTCCCTGTGCATTTAAATGTAATCGATTACCGATCCGTTCAAATAAACGGGTATTAAGTTGTTTTTCTAATTCAGATAATGCCATTGATGTGGCCGGAGCCGATAAGTTAATCAATAATGAGGCCTTCGCAACTTGACCACTGCGAGCTACCGCCTCAAAAACCATCAATTGTTTTAATGTAATGCGCATTCTACCTATCTTTATATACTGACTTCCCAAGACATGTTACTCAGGGATCGTGTTGATGGATGGCTTAACCACAGGGCTTGGCACCCGCCCTGTACGGCCCGCCGTTGCAGTGGTCCATTTAGGTTGTTTGATGGTTTTTTTTATTTGCAGTGGTGTTAAGGGAACTTCCAATTTACGAGCAACAATCACATAAACACTGCCACTACTGGGTAACCACGACTTTAACCCTTGCTGCCAAAGGCTATTATTCTTAGAGATACGACTCAATAAATGATGATGAATAACCCTATCATCACTGACGACTTGATAACCTAATAACCCAAGCCAATCCTTCACTCTAGAGGGCGTGAAAAACCGTCCACTCCAAGGCAAGCTGTCTTGATATTGAGACAATAGCTTGCCAAGAAACAGAGGACTAATCGGATTAAAACCCACAATGATTAAATAGCCACCCGCAATTAGTACTCTATCCAGCTCTCTCAATAATCGATAAGGATCAGCATTAAACTCTAATAAAAAGTTCATCACCACCGCATCGATAGCAGAATTTTGGATAGGTAAATGAGTCAATTCAGCCATAATATCTGCCGTATCAGCGTCATAAAGGGAATATTCATTCTGAATAGACAGCCCCGTTTTATCCATAGTGGCACTGAGCCCCCCCAGATTCAGTAGATAATAGCCAAATATCCTGGGCCACCAAGGCGCTAAGGTTTGTTCGACGATAAAACGAATTGACTCCCCATTAGGAAGTTCACCCCATTGTTGAGGCGGAAACACCGTAGTATGCTGCAACAAAGACACCTCCGAAATATTGATATACCACAATCATAACGCTAATCAGTCCGTTTTGTTGAGTCTTATACCCGCTTTAATCAACACACTGCAATGAACAATCTATACTGAAGACTCACTAAAGCTATATACAACCCCCTCGCACTTTAAGTAAAATAAGGGATAGACTCACTAAAAGAATGCAGGTGCCACATGCTTAATATCATCCCACTCCCCGCCTTTACTGATAATTATATTTGGCTGATAAAACATTCAAATAGCCAAGATGTCTATGTGGTCGATCCTGGTGATGCAAATGTCGTGATTGATTATCTCAATGCGCATCAACTCACCTTAGCGGGAATCCTTATTACCCACCACCATATCGACCATACTGGCGGGATCCTTGCCCTAAAATCGTTTTCTGAGCAGCACTCCGCTCAAGCAGTATTACCCGTCTACGGCCCCGCATCAGAAAATATTAATGGCGTCAATCACCCCATTAATAACGAAAGAAGTATGATTCTAAAGACACTCAACATCAAGGTAACCATCTTTACAATCCCAGGCCATACCCTCGGCCATATTGCCTACTTAATGGATGATAATCTTTTTTGTGGCGATACCTTATTCAGTGGCGGCTGTGGCCGCTTATTTGAAGGCAGCCCCGAACAAATGCACACGTCACTCACCCAGTTAAGTCAATTACCAACAGAAACAAAAGTCTTTTGTACTCATGAATACACCTTAGCGAATCTAACGTTCGCCTCAGAAGTCGAACCCGATAACAACGACTTATACGCCTATAAAGAACAGGTCTCGCAATTAAGGCTGAACAACCAACCGTCTTTGCCTTCAAGCATAGGAATGGAACGTAAGATCAATCCCTTTTTACGCTGTGAACAAGATACAATTCAACGCGCGATCAGGCAACATTTCCAGCATCCCTCCCATGATAATCGCTCAACTTTCGCACTATTGCGTCAATGGAAGGACAACTTCTAAAAAATACTATACAATGCAGCGCTATTCGTGTCCCTAAGAACCGATGAAGTTACAGTGTTTGGGACCCTAGTTGAGGATAAATATTTTCAATGCGCGCACCTTATATTATTATTGCAGGGGGTTTTTCTCTGCTTACGGGTTGTCAATCATTAGACACCGTTGCCGTAACACCTATCACGATGGCATCAGAGCCCATCATGACGGCAGACACACAACAAGCCTCCCGATCTCCTGTTGTCATCGATGATGTTTGGCAACGGATCCGTCTCAATATGCACTTAAACGTTCCCGATAACAAATTAGTGAATCAATATCGAGATTGGTATATCAAACATCCACGGCATTTGGAGCTCATTTCAGAACGGGCAGCCCCGTTTTTATACCTCATTGTCAACGAAATTCAAAAACGTGATTTACCCATGGAACTGGCTCTACTGCCCGTGGTAGAAAGTGCTTTCGATCCTTTTGCCTATTCCCAGGGGGCTGCATCAGGTTTATGGCAATTTACGTCCCCAATGGCTAAATATTTTGGCTTACAAATGAATTGGTGGTATGACGGTAGACGTGATGTGCCAGCTGCCACTATCGCCGCCCTTGATATGATGGAATACTTGTATAAAAAAACCAATAATAACTGGTTATATGCCATCGCGGCCTATAATACTGGCGAAGGTCGAGTATTAAATGCCGTCAAGCGTAATAAGAAAAAAGGCATCGCCACCGATTTCTGGTCTCTTGACTTGCCCACAGAAACTGAACGTTATGTGCCGCAATTATTAGCCTTAGCCGATGTGATTAAAAATGCAGACACTTACGGTATAAAACTTAAAACCATCCCAAATAAACCTCGAATTGAAGTGGTTAATGTTGGTGAACAAATTGATTTAGCCGTGGCGGCAAATTTGGCCGATATGTCGACCTCAGCCTTACATAAGCTCAATCCCGGCTTTAATCGCTGGGCTACAGCGCCCAAAGGCCCCCATCGTTTAGTCTTACCCATTAGCAAAGCTGAACACTTCAAACAAGCTTTAGCGAATACGAAATCCGACGATCGTCTCAATTGGGAACGGTATAAAGTCAAATCCGGCGATAGTTTAAGTACCATAGCCAAACACTATCGAACCACCGTTGCCGCCCTTAAAGCCGTAAACGAAATAAAAGGCCATATTATTGTCGCGGGCAAATACCTGTTAATTCCCGTTGCAGCCAAAGAACCTGAGCAGTACGCCCTATCGCTAGAGCAGCGAACCAGCCGTAAACAAAATAAAAAACGTTCATCGGGTAAAGTCAACTATCAAGTCAAATCGGGTGACTCTCTTTGGAAAATAGCCCGTAGTTATAAAGTCAAAGTGACTCAATTGGCTAGCTGGAATAGTATGTCAGCTAAAGATCCGCTTAAAATTGGCCAAAAGCTGGTGATATGGACATCCAATGGCAAATCCAGTCTCAGTGCAATCATGAGAACGGTTCGCTATAAAGTGAGAAGTGGCGATTCTTTGGCACGCATTGCCGATAAATTTAACGTCAGTGTCACTGAATTAGTTAAATGGAATGCACTTGAAAAACAGAAGTATATCCAGCCAGGCCAAATGTTAAAACTCTATGTTGATATGACCAAGGTCAGAACCTAATAAGAGTGTAAGCCAACGGATTAGCATAAATTATAAGCAGCACTGAAATAAACAGTACTGAAATAAAAAGCGATTTTCTTTGTATTAAGAAGATCGCTTTTTATTTATAGGGCTTGTGTTTAAGTAAGCTTTGTACCAACAGTCACACAATACATTAATCTTTTAGCGATAATCTCTGAGTCACTTTATTCATCACTTGACCTTTTGATTCCGTTGCCTTCCCAGCAAAAGTCGCTTGCAAAGTATAATCACTGCCCCATAACTCTGATATTAGCTTGGCCGGTACTGCAAACCTAACCTTGATACTCTCACCCGCTCCCAATACCTTTTCTCGTAGTGCTTGGGTAAACATCATTTGCTCAGACCAAGTCCAAATTTTTTGCCCTTTGTCATTATAGATCAATAAATCCCCGCTTTTACCCGATGAAAATAATAATGGCACACCATAAGACTGCGGGTTACTCACCGTTAGCACCACAGTCAAAGCGGTGTTTTTCCCAATATGCGGCGGTAAAATGAGCTCCCCAGTCAACAAGCTTTGTTTCTTTTCACTCATAGGTAATGCCAACTTATTACCAACATCAGGTTGACTCACAGTCACCCCTCCTTGAGAAGCGGGCTCACTAATACTCGGAGCACACCCAAATATTGACAAAGAACATAATATTGCCCAACCTATTTTAGCCATTAAAATCCTCCTAATTTATCCAGCAATTTATCTTTTAATTTTTTTTGTAGTTTATCGGTTTCTTGTTTCACTTTACCCTTTAATAATGCGTCAGTATCCAGTGCAAATTTAGGCTCACTTATCGTGCCAGTGATCTTTAAAGGAATATTAATTCCACTTAAGACATTACTTTTTTTACCGCCTTGTCCCTCTAACGAGCCGACCACTTTAGCGGACAATTGATAATCAAGTGCTTGAGTAATAATGTTGGCATTACCCGCCCCATTTATGCGCACTAAAGGCGAAGCCATATTAAGATCATCGTTGCTGGCCACCCCTTTGGCAATCGTAAAACTGCCTGTCAAACGGGTAAAATCGGTTTTTTTCTCTTCATTAGTCTCAGCAACACTGCTGCCACTCAATTTGGCCTCAGCTTGACGGATCATTTGTGGCACATTAATCCCATAAAGCGCACCATCAACAATTTCAAATTTCCCTGATGCGATTAAATTTTTCTTGATGTTATCAGCAATAAGACTCGACCCTTTACCTTGAATACTTAAATTTGCCAGACCCGCTAATAAGTCAACTTGAGCCGCATCCGTTAATAACGGTCGAATTTCAACCCCTGTGATATTTTTCTTAAAAGAATAACTCGGTACAGAAGGCCTCGTATCGAGTACCGCACTGGCCACCAACTGCCCCTTATAAAGATCGGCCGTGAGTGAATTCATATTCAATACGCCCCCTTTCAATTGCGCCTGCATATTCCAATTCTCAGATTTAAGATTATTCATCTTAACGGATTTAACAGTGACAACGGCATCAAGATCAACTTGTTTTAATGCCGATAAGTCGGGCTCTACTGCCGCCTGTTGACTCTGATTATTGTCATCAGAGCTTTTAGCTGTCTCATCCACCATTGCCGCAGATAATTTGTCAAAATCTACATCATCAAAATCTAATCTCAGGTTAATATTCGGCACTTTATTCGCATAGTTAACGTCAATACTGGCCGAGCCATGTAAGTCCATTGCCGCAATATCGCTAAATCCAACCGTTAATGACTTAGCCTGTAAGTCGACTGCCACTTGCATCAAAACCTCGACCAATAAAGCAGGTGTTTGGCTGTCTATTTTTTGGATTTTATTTTTTATCTCAAAATCTTTAACGGTGATGTTTTGCATTTTATTATCAAGTCGCACGGCCCCTTCGCCTGAACTTTTCAATATCATGTCAGGTAATTTCGCCGTCAATTCATAATCAATCGTCGCAAACTCGCCTAATTGGAAACGTCCCAGCGTCAACTCAGCTAATGAAAAAACTTGTTCGGTTCCAGTTTGTTGATTAATAATCAACACTTGACTGTCTTTAATTTCAATTCCGCCAATCTCTAAACGTGAGACATTGCCCCCTGTATTAGAAGCACTTGAACCACCTGAAGAAGGGGGTTTTTGCTCAGATGTTGAAGCCGTTAAGCCATCCAGACCTGAACGTCCATCTTTCTGTGTTTCTAAAATAAAAGTCAATCCATCCAGCTTAAGCTGCTGGATCACGACGGCTTTCTGTAAAAGCGGTAAGAATTCAACTTCAGCAACCGCCTGCTTAACTTGCAACATCTCAGGGTATTCAAACCCTTGTGGGTTTGACACACTGATCCCACCTAATTCGATCCCCACGTGAGGGAAAAATGTCCACTTTAAATCATCCGTTACCGTTAATTGGCGTCCGGTCTTCTCTTTTACAAATTCAATAATTTGAGGTTTAAAATCATTAGGGTCAAAAAACAGACTAATATAAGCTGCAAAGGCGACACATAAAGTGAATAAAGCGATAACAAGCCATTTTATTACTTTCATTAGAGGTTCCATTTAAATTAAAAACAAAAAAATTTATTCGTTCAGTACAGACAAATCTAACGCTTTTAAAGAGAATGCCACACCATGTGCATCCGCATATACCCACATTTTAGGCTGAATATTCACCCCTGCAATCTCTAATTCAATATTAATTTCCCCTCTATTTCTCTTTTCTGTCTTAATAGGGTTGCTTCCTAGGGCTTGAACGCCTATTTTTAAGGCCCTCATACACATTACATCTCTTATATTGCCATGAATAATAATGCCTTCCCATTCATTTTTTACCGCTGATTTCGCAATCATGTCGCCTAATAATGCCCTTGATGAGCCCCGTCCATCGACCACCAATACTTTCCCTTTCCCTGCTTGAGATAATACCCATTTAACCTTAGAATTATCTTCAAAACACCCCACAGTGACCACTTCACCATAAAAAAGGCTCTCACCACCATAAGAAATGAATGTTGAGGGCAACAACGATAGTTTATCCAAATAGTGATCAAATAAATCAGGAAGTAAATCTAGCATTCAGGCATCCATTCGCATTGTTTTCATTCAGATTACGCCTTGTCTAATCGCAAAACAAGAAACAAAACAAGTTTCTTGTTAAAAAGATAATAAGAAAGGCTTTAAGAATGGAGAGATTCCCTTTATAATAGAAGAAATTTATATCTCGTCTACATCCACCTAAAAGTTAAGTGATCCCAAATGAACAATAATTTAGATTTAGAAGATGCTATCGCGGCATTAGATCAGTATAACTACGATAAAAAACGAACCAGTGATTTAGATCAAGCCAGAAATAAATCACAAATGAAAAAATATATTTCTTCTTTAGACTTTAATTTACGCCGATTACAAATATTACAAGAAGCCGTTAATGAATCGATTGAAGAAGAACAGCAATTTATTGCCCAACAAGAAAATATTCAAACATACAAAACCAAGATAATTAACTTATCTCGTCAACTTAATTTATCTTATGAGCAAGTTGTTCAGATCATGAAGCAGCAAGAAGAAAAGGCATAAACTAGCCTGTTGATTTTCATAAAAAATATCATATAACTCATATTTTAGTTCTATCAGCAAGTTTTATGATTTAAGCATCGGTGCACAATACGATTGTGTCGAGTGTTCATCAACAGCACTTAAACTCATTTTTTGATTACTCGATTTTATTTCTAATTAAAATGAATTCGACAACGTAGTAATGGTAGCTAAAATAGCATATTTTATATAATAGACACTCTTTCTCTATGGTTTTAAACATGAGAATAAATATTTATTCTCATGTTGCGGATATTAAGTTAATGTGAGTTAATTATTCACATTAACTGTGATATAAAATCAATACACCATTATGCTTATTTTCGCTTATTTCAATCGTCGATAAAACAAACACTTCTCACTAGAGATCACTGGCGTGAAGCTGTTTTTTTTGATGAAAAAATATTGAATTTTTTAACGCGTATACATAAGAGAATAAACAATGTCAGCAAATACAAACTCGGCTCTATAACTTCTGATTTCACTGACCAATAAAAATGTATCGGTACCAATACTGCTATAACATAAATCCAATTATGCAGCTTTTGCCAATGACCGCGCATTTTTCGTTTAATATGCGAGAAAGAAGTCAAAGCCAATGCCATTAACAAAACATACGCCAACAAACCTAATAAAATATAAGGTCGTTTCGCGACCTCACTAAAAAATAAAGACCACGCAAAGAGTAAATCTAAACTAAAAAAGGCCAACACATGTAAACTGGCATAACTAAATGCATAAAGACCCACTAAGCGCCGAACATTCAATAATCCCCCTAATTTAAATTGTTTTGCTAAAGGAGAGATCAACAAGGTCAAGACCACACTATTGAGGGCCCCCATGCCGGTGAAGTGGATAATATATTGAACAGGATCGCCTCCTGCTTGCCCTTCTAATACTTTAAGTAACAAATACAATAAAGGCAGCATTCCGGTTAAATGTGCAAAGATCTTGATACTAAAAATCTTTTTTGTCGATAAACGCATTAAAAGTTAACCTTCAAGTTTAACCCTTTATAAAGATCGCCAACCATATCCCCATAACCATTAAAAGGCAGAGTATTGATCCGTTTTGCCGAAAATAATCCCCCCTGACCAATCCGCCTTTCACTCGCTTGTGACCATCTAGGATGATCAACCTTCGGGTTAACATTGGCGTAAAAACCATATTCATTAGGAGCTAAGCGATTCCAACTCGTCGGGGGCTGCTTGTCCGTTACCCGAATGGTCACCACCGATTTAATACTTTTAAAACCATACTTCCAAGGCACCACTAAACGAACAGGAGCGCCGTTTTGCGGCGGCAAGGTCTTACCATACAATCCCACCGATAAAAAAGTCAGCTCGGTCATCGCTTCAGCTAATGTTAAGCCTTCAACATAAGGATAAGCCACCCCCCCCCCCACAAAACGGTTCTTTTGCCCTGGCATTTGCTCTGGATCATATAGGGTCTCAAACACCACATGTGTCGCTTTGCTGGTTACCCCCACTTTTTTTAATATATCCGCCAACGAAAAACCAATCCAAGGGATCACCATAGACCACGCTTCCACACATCTAAAATTATAAATACGCTCTTCTAACGGAAATAAACGAAATAGCGCATCATAATCAAGCACCATCGGTCTTTCGACCTCACCTTCTATTCTCAATTGCCAAGGACTAACCTGAAAAGATTGAGCATTATCGATAGGATCAGTTTTACTGGTCCCAAATTCATAAAAATTATTATGAGAAATCACCTTCGCTTCAGGCGTTTCATCGCCATAAATCCATTGATCATATGCTGGCTGTTTTTTAAAATTCAGTCCAGCTTGCTTAAAGTGCTCACTGGACTTATCATCACTAAATAGATCCCAAAGCCCTGCTTGAGCAGGAAAAGACAATAACGTTCCCGCCCCTAGAAAACCTATTTGTTTTAATAGATGCCGCCTTTGCTGATAAACCTCTTCAGGAGTAACGTCATTGTGGTTAAATTTATCCCAAGACGGTTTCTTTTTTATTAGCATAATCGATTAAATCCTTAAGTCATGATTAATGGGGATCGCGTCCTTATCAAAGTAGACCGACAAATAAGACAAAAGTATTCATCCCTTGTTCAGCACAGGTTTATCTTCAAGCTCAGTTCTCAAATCTTTAACAAAAAAGTGCTTAAGAGAGCAGCAATCATGTGTCTAAGGCTTGCAGACAATTCCTGCACATGTCACTCTATTCCCCTATCTATATAAAGAGTGATTTCTATGCCTTTAATAACCTTGTCTTCACTGCTGGAGTTCATCCCATTTATTGCTACAGCCTTGTTATCTTTACTCATTGGTGCCTTATTTAATCAAAGAAAAACACGCAAAAAATGGGAACAAGTCCGCTCAAATATGCAAGCAGAGATGGAACAAACCAAAATCACTTTAACGGATGAAATCACGCAATATCAACAATTAATAGATCAAAAAGACACCTCGTTGCAACAACGTCAGGAGAAGCTAGAACGGCATTTATCGGAACTGGGTAAGGCCCAAGCCCTTGGTGAACGAGTGCCCACATTAGAGCAGCAAATCACCGATGCTCAACGTAAGCAAATGGAAGCTCAACTCAGTCTCTCTAAAGCCAATGCGATGCAACAGACCTTAACGGTTAAATTCGAAGCAGAGCAACAAGCTTTAACAGATAAAATAGCCTTACTTGAAAATGCCGAAAAACGATTAACCACACAATTTGAAAACCTAGCACATAAGATTTTTGAAGAGCGCAGTGAAAAACTACAACATCATAATGATAGCCAACTCAATCATGTCCTCGCCCCTTTCAAACAGCAACTCGAAGGTTTTCGCGTTCAAGTACAAGCCTCTTATTCTCATGAACAAAGTGAACGCAATGCGCTAAAGCATCAATTGGAATCTCTGACTGCGCTTAACGTTAAAATGAGTCAAGATGCCGTGAATTTAACCAAAGCCTTGAAAGGTGATAATAAGCAACAAGGTAACTGGGGTGAAGTCATTTTAGAGCGTATTTTACAAGATAGTGGCCTCAGAGAAGGCCATGAGTATCACACACAACAAGATTTAAAAAATGAATCAGGTAAACGTTTTAAACCCGATGTGATCGTTCACTTACCCGAGAATAAAGATGTCGTCATTGATGCCAAAATGACCTTGGTCGCTTATGAACGTTATTTCAATAGCGATGATGAAGCGGTTCAAACTCAAGCCATTAAAGAGCATATCATTTCAGTTCGTCAACATATCAAAGGCTTAAGTCAAAAAAATTATCAGAAATTACACGGTCTAAAAAGCCTCGATTATGTGCTTATGTTTCTCCCACTGGAACCTGCCTTTTTACTCGCACTAGAACACGATCCGAGTTTGATGAATTTTGCCCTCGAGCACAATATCATGCTCGTTAGCCCAACAAACCTATTGGTCGCCCTGCGAACAATTAATAATATTTGGCGCTATGAGTACCAAAATCAAAATGCCCAAAACATCGCTAAACAAGCTGGCAAAATTTATGACAAACTTTGTGGCTATTTAGAGGATATGGAAAAATTGGGCCGCTCATTAGACAGTGCCGATAAAAGTTTTCAACAAGCAATGAATAAACTCTCTTCGGGCAAAGGTAATCTCATACGTCAAGCCCACCAAATGCAGCAATTAGGGGTTCCCATCAGTAAGAAACTCCCTCCACAACTGCTCGATCAAGCCTTTATCGCAACAGCAACGGACACTGAAATACAAAGCTGAACAGCTGTTAATAAAAATGCACTCAATATGATAAGCAAGCTGACGGCTTGCTTATCATTCCTTGTGATCAAGCAAAATATTCAAGCCTTAGAGGTAAAATAACAAGACAAGATACTCATAAGAGGCTATAGGTATAATCAGACCACCAGAAGATGCAATGATGCAACAGAAACGTAAGCTGATATTGGCTAACGATATCACCAGACGACTTAACACAAAGGGTTAATAAAGAGGAGATATTATGACGCGAGCTTGTCACTTTACATTATGGGGTACTTTTTACTGCTTCACACTCTTATTCTCTTTATCTAGCCACGCGCAAACGTTAACAGTCGAACAACAACATTATTTAGCCGCCCAAAAAGCGTTAGATAAAAATCAGCAAAAGCACTATAAGACACTTCGTTCAGCATTAGACAAGTATCCACTTGCCATCTATTTAGATTATCAAGCCAAAAAAAATGACCTCAGCCAATTACCCGGAAAGCAAGCCCAAACCATCATAAACCAATGGCAATATTCCCCTCTATATAATCGTGCTCGAGGCCGTTATTTAGCACGAGTCGGTCAAAAAAAGCGTTGGAATGATTTTTTAATTATCAGTCCCACTGCACCCAATAACATCACACTACAATGTTATTTTTTCAGAGCCCAATTGGCCAAAGGTAATACCAAAATTGCTTACACTGGTGCCAAAGAATTATGGCTATGGGGAAAATCTCGCCCCAAAGCATGCGATCCTTTATTTACCGCTTGGAAAAAAGACGGTTTAATCACACAAGATCTACTTTGGTCACGCATGCTATTAACCTTTGATGCCCGCCAATATAGCTTATTAAGCTATCTAGCCAAACAACTGACAGCCCATCCAGCAGAAGCAAAGCGGCTCATTCACGTTTATAAACAACCAAACAGGCTCGCAAAAACATTCATAACCAACACCCCATTCGACCCGAACAATCATTTTAATGAAGACACTCTGTATCTTGGCCTTAAAAAACTGGCTAAACAAAATATCACTCAAGCCATGATGCTATTCTCTCGCTATCAAAATGAGCAGGCCTTCACACCTGAAAAAGCCCATACACTGCAAGTCTATCTATTAAAGCGTGCCTTAATCCGTGAAGAAACCACATTGCAAACCGATATCGATACGCAATTATTGCAGCTCACCCAAAAACAAGACCAAGCCGAAACAATCCATAAACAAACGGTGCTTCAAGAAGCATTTCGTGATAAAAAACGCAATAAAATCTATGATGATTTAATCGAGCGACGCATACGTTGGGCCATAAAAGATAAAGATTGGTCTAACGTCAAACGCTATATTGAACATTTAAGTCAAGCAAAACAAGATAACCCAAGATGGACCTATTGGCGTGCACGTTTATTACAGCGTGACAACGCACAAGATCCCCTCGCGCAAACGCTATTAAATACCCTCAGTCAACAACGTCATTTCTATGGCTATCTTGCCGCGCAACAACAAAATAAGCCGTTTCAGTTACGACATCAATCCACCCAAAGTCAACCGGCATTAAAAGCTAAACTCAATCAAGATCCCGCTTTAGCAAGGATCGTTGAATTAATGGCCATCAACAATATCATCGATGCACGCAGCGAATGGCTGATGTTACTCAATAGACAGTCTCAATCCATGCAGCAAGAATATGCACTCTTTGCATTAGAGAAACAATGGTTTAACTTAGGGATAGAAACCAGTATTAAAGCCAAGATATGGAATGATATGGATCTGCGTTTTCCTTATGCGGCGCAAACTCACTTTAAAGCCGCTGCCACAAAGCAACAAACCAATATCAATGAACTCAGGGCTATTGCTCGTCGTGAAAGTGCCTTTAACCCTTATGCCACATCCCATGCTGGTGCCCGCGGTTATATGCAATTAATGCCAGCCACAGCCAAGCTCACCGCTAAACGAGAAAAAGTGCGCTATAAACAGCAATCATTATTTGATGAAGCCACCAATATTCAATTAGGCAGCGCTTATTACTGCAAATTAAAAAAAGCGTTTGATCAAAATAGGATCCTCGCTGCAGCCAGTTACAACGCTGGCCCAAACAAGGTCAGAAAATGGCTCAGACAATCTCAAGGTCAACTCGACGCCGTCAGCTTTATTGAAACCATTCCCTATCAAGAAACCCGAGAGTATGTGCAAGCATTATTAAGTTATCGCGTCATATACCAATTAAAGCAGCACCAAAAACCTGATTTTCTGTCTCAAAGTGAAATCGATTTTCAATATTAAAGATATCGCAGTCTCAATGGTAATAACACACTCGACAAAAGTAGAGTATGTATAGGTAAATATTTAGACTACATTGCCATTATGTATCTAAAAATTAAAAATGCTTATTCAAGAGATAATAATATGACTATCCGTTCAGCCAATTCAACGCAATACCCCATACTCATCGACATATGGGAAACCTCTGTCAAAGCCAGTCATGACTTTCTAACCGTGGCGGATATTAACACATTAAAGCCTTTAATTCTGGAGCAATATTTTGATGCAGTGAATTTATTTATCATTGAACATAATCAGCATATTCATGGGGTTATCGGTGCTCATAAAGATAACATTGAAATGTTATTTATCTCACCCGACTGTCAAGGGAAACAATTGGGAAAAAAACTGGTTCACTATGCCATTCATCACCTCAACGTAACCAAAGTCGATGTCAATGAACAAAACCCCAAAGCCTACGGGTTTTCAGGTAATGAGTCGCTCAGCATTGGATCAACAAAACCAGCCTTTTCCCATTTTACATATGCAACTTATTACTAACTAATGATGCTTATCTTCATCGACGAGCATCACAAAGACTCTACGTCAGCTAAGATATGACGATATTCATTAGCAGCAGCCATATTCAATATAAATACTGTTACTGAGTAACTTCGTTTATCTTCATTAACAATCATCACAACACTTCCACTTCACCTAAGATATGACGGTATTCATTAGCAGCCATAACGGGCATAAATTCTGTTATTGTGTAACTTACACTGCCGCTCTTGATGAACGGATCTTGTGTTAAACACCGTTCCAAGGCTTCACGGGTTACATGCTGAGACAGAATGATCCCTCTGGGTAACGCCCCGATATGAGGGAGCTTTCTCCCACCCAAAATCAAGTGGTTTTTTTCATATTCAAGCGCAAGATACTCTCTATGTTGTAGCCTTCATTCTGGGGTGATTGTTTCCATATTATTAAAATCCATATCGACTAAAAACATCTCATACTTCCTTTTTAACTGAATATTATACAGCATTTTTTCACAATCAATACCGCTACTGTTTTAGTAGCAAAGATGGTAAAATCCTTTCAATCAACCTCTTGCACTCAAAAATAATACTCATGACCACAGAAATAACAGCTCCCCTTCCCCATACTCCCGTACGCGGCTCACAATCCGGTGTTCCGATCATGGCGTTATTTGATCTACTGGGCCGAAAATGGAACATGAGGATCCTATGGCAACTGCGTAAACAAGCACTCAACTTTAGGGCATTACAAGCACAGTGTGATGCTATGTCACCTTCAGTATTAAATGACAGATTGAAACAACTAACACAAGAAAACCTATTAATATCAACAACTTTATGATATCAATTAACGCCTCTGGGCCACTCCTTAATGCACACTTTAGATCCTCTACGTGAGTGGTCGGCCAAATGGAAAGAGTACACTAAAATGGAATAAAAACGTTATTCTGTCACGGAAAAGTCACCACGTTTGGCAGTAAAAATAAATAAACACTTTCATTAAAAGACGATCGGTCATATACTCAGGCACATGGCCAGACCCAGACGCAGTGAATCAACCCGAGAAGCATTAATCCAAGCGGGCATTACCCAGCTTTCAGCCTATGGCTATCACGGCAGCGGTATTAAACAAATATTGGATGAAGTGAACGTCCCTAAAGGCTCATTTTATAATTTTTTTGGCAGCAAAGATGCCTTTGTCGCTGAATTGATTGATGTCTACAGTCAGAATTTGATTAATCAAATCGTTCAATTTATTAAACAAGATGAAACAGAATTAAATACCTTAGATAAGTTAAAAGCGATCACTTTATTCAGTATCAATACATTTGAAAAATCCAAGTTCTCAAATAGTTGCTTAATTGCCACTATTTCCACTGATATCGATGATAAACAACCTTTATCGCTTGCCATGCTCAATCAGTCTATTGAACGCTGCCAAAAACTGTTCACCTTATTGTTTAAGCAAGCACAAGATGAAGGCCTTATTCGACTCGATATCATGGCCGAACAATTGGCAAAAATCTATTGGTCCACTTGGCAAGGTAGCCTGATCCGAATGCGCATCTCTAAAAACAAAACAGACGCCCAAAATTGCATGATGCAATTACTCGCTCTGTTGTAGAGCCAGGTCATATTCGTTTTGATTTATCCAATTAAAAGACGATCGGTCTAACTTTTTATATCATCCCTCATATTCAAAAGGAATAAAGAATAAGATGCAAAACACACAAACTAAACAGGTGAACAGCCCTGAGCCAATAAACAGCCCTGAGCGAGTAGAAAGCCTTGATCGAACAGATCGTCATGAGCGGATCAATAAGCCAACATTAAGTTCAGCTTTTACCTTAAGCAGTGGCCAACTCATTAAAAACCGCTTGTTTAAATCTGCCATGAGCGAACAATTAGGCACAGCCAATCATAACCCCACATCCGGCCTCTCTACCTTATACCAACGCTGGGCGCAAGGCGGCATTGGACTGGCCATGACAGGCAATATTATGATCGATAGAGCTGCTCTCGGTGAGCCTAAAAATGTAGTGTTAGATAAAAAATCGGATCTATCTGCCTTTAAAGCGTGGGCAAAAGCAGGTCAAGCGAACCATACGCAACTTTGGACTCAACTGAATCATCCGGGTAAACAAATCCCGAAATTTATCTGTGACACCCCTGTAGCCCCCTCATCTATTCCACTCGAAAATGGCTTAGAAAAAGGTTTTAATACACCAAGAGCACTGAGTGAAAATGAGATTAATCGCATTATTCAGCAATTTGCCACCAGCGCAATGCTATCGAAACAAGCCGGTTTTAGCGGCGTGCAAATTCATGGCGCTCATGGATACTTAGTCAGTCAATTCTTATCTTCTCGACATAATCAACGCACGGATCAATGGGGCGGCTCGATAGAAAACCGCATGAAATTTGTATTAGCCGTTTACCATGCTATTCGTGAACAAGTAGGTCCAACCTTTCCCATCGGGATCAAACTAAACTCAGCCGATTTTATGAAAGGCGGCTTCACCGAAGACGAGTCAATGACAGTGGTTAAAGCCTTAAGTCAAGCGGGGATCGATCTGATTGAAATTTCTGGCGGCACTTATGAAAGCCCCTCGATGATGGGGCACAAAGCCAAAGCTTCCACCCTCAAACGTGAAGCCTATTTTATCGATTATATCGAAAAAGTTCGCCAACTCATCGACACACCTTTAGTCTTAACCGGTGGCTTTCGCTCCGCCGCAGGCATGCAAGCGGCACTCGATACTGGCGCAACTGATTTTGTCGGTATCGCCCGCACCATTGCTGTTGACCCTGATTTTCCGCAAAAGTTGCTTGCTAACATTAAACATCAACAAGAGCTTAAAAAACTCACCACAGGCGTCAGAGCCATCGATAAAATGACCATGTTAGATATCACATGGTATGAGCAACAACTCGCACGAATGGCCAAAGGCAAACAGCCGAACCCTCAGTTAAGTGAATGGGCCACCTTCTTTAAAGTCTTCATGGGCGCGGGGATTTATGCCTTTAAAAAACGGCGAGTATAAATAACCTTCAAATGAAGGCGGGTTACATCTCCTTCTTGTCATAAAAAAGGGGGGAAAGGCCTGATCTTCCTTATCAAGAATGTCCTTATTCAAACGCCATTTCAGCGTCGATATAAAAGGCCTTTGTTGCTCCAGACAATAAAGACCTTAAACATCTGAGGGCAGAAAGGTCTGTTAATGCATGGAATCATTAACGACCTTGCCTACCGTGTTTTAAACTCCCGCAGAAAGATCATTTATACAGTGCAATGGGTATTACCTATTGCATTACACAACAATGACCTACTTTTTTTAATGTCATTTCTATGCCCTAAAATCGTCTGCACCGACGATTATTAGTTAGACCCCTAACAATATGCGTCAGGGTGAAAACAGCTTAAAACAACGGTTTTAGATTAAAAACTGTTAATAAAGACCTTGACGTGTTACTTTACGTCATCAAAATTTTTACACAGCCCTGATTTTCAGTACAAAACTGATAATAATGCCACCGTCTGCAAGCACAAAAAAAACACTTAGTTTCAACTCTAACCATTGTGAGTTAAAAAGGCACGTACACTACAGACTCTCACCTCGATCACGGAGCTCTTATGAAAAGTATCATTCTTATTAGCGGACTACTGCTAAGTACCGCGACACATCCCGTTTTTGCCGAAGAGCAATGCGGTAAAGTCACCATCGCAGATATGAATTGGAGCTCTGCGTCATTAATCGCCAATGTTGATCGCTTTATTTTAGAAAAGGGTTATGGCTGCGATGCCGAGTTGATCCCTGGTGACACCATGCCGACAACTATCTCTATGGTTGAAAAGAGTGAGCCTGATATCGCCCCTGAAATTTGGAGAAATAATGTTAAAGAGCTTATCGAACGAGGTCTCAAAGACAACCGTTTAGCGATTGCTGGTAAGTCATTATCAGATGGCGGTGAAGAAGGTTTCTGGGTACCCCAATATATGGTCGACAAAGACCCAAGTCTGAAAACCATCAAGGGAGTGATTGCCAACGTAAAGCTGTTTAAGAATCCAGAAAACCCTGATCGCGGGGCTTTTTATGGCTGCCCAGCGGGATGGGGTTGTCAGATCGCAAGCGAGAACCTGTTTCGAGCGCTAAAACTCAGTGACGCTGGATTTAATCTAATCGATCCAGGATCTGGCGCGGGCTTAGCTGGGTCTATCGCCCGAGCCTATACACGTAAAAAACCTTGGTTTGGATACTATTGGGCACCGACTGCAATCTTAGGTAAATACAAAATGAGCAAAGTCGAATTCGGTAGTGGGACTAATATTGAGGAATATCAAAACTGCATTGCTAAGCCTGACTGCGTAGATCCCAAGGTCACTATGTTTCCAACCGCATTAGTACAAACTGTGACCATCAAAAGTTTTGCTGAGAAATCCCCTCTAGAATTTGAATATCTTGCAAAACGCTCATTCACTAATGCGCAGATGAATAGTTTACTGGCTTGGATGGAAGACAATCAAGCCGACGGCAAGACTGCAGCCGAATACTTCCTAATGGATCATGAAGACATTTGGATTAACTGGCTGCCAACGGACGTCGCCAAAAAAGTAAAATCAGCCGTCAACGCACTATAAAAATCACATAAAAGCGTGAGGCCAAATGTGCCTCGTCGTTTTGCTCAATTACCCGATATCAAAAACAATAGAGGTAAAAATGGCTGATTTTTCTTGGCTCAGCAAATTTCCAAAAATGGACCGCGACACGTTATTGGGAATACGTAAATATTTAGATAGCAGCTTTCGAGATTTTTCTCGTGAGTATGGTGACGTCATCGAGTCTTTCTTCGATCCACTGCTTCGTTTTCTGATTTGGTTTGAAAAACTGTTGGTACAATCCCCTTGGTGGGCCGTATTGATCTGTATTACTGCATTAGTTTACTTAACCAGTCGTTCCTGGAAACTGTCTGTGGGCGTCGTAGTGTCATTTCTCCTTATCGGCTATTTCGGTATGTGGGAAAATACCATGCGCACCCTGAGCATCATTACCGTCTGCACGCTCATCGCCATCGCATTAGGCATCCCCATTGGCGTTTTAATGGCTCGCAGTAATCGAACCCGTTCACTCGTCACGCCCATTCTGGATGTCATGCAAACCATGCCGGCCTTCGTGTATCTGATCCCCGTGGTCATGTTGCTGGGTATTGGCAAGGTTCCCGGCGTCATTGCCGTGGTGATTTATGCTATTCCGCCTGTGATTCGATTGACTAATCTTGGGATCCGTCTGGTCGACAAAGAAGTGCTAGAGGCCGCTACTGCTTATGGCGCAAGTCCGATGCAACGATTAATGGGGGTGCAGCTACCACTGGCCTCTCCCACCATCATGGCGGGGATCAATCAGACCATTATGATGGCGCTAGGGATGGTCGTGATCGCGTCGATGATTGGGGTCAAGGGCTTGGGTCAGCCCGTACTCAAGTCAATCACCAACCAGTACTTCACTCTCGGACTCTTTAACGGTTTAGCCATCGTCGCTCTGGCTATCATTTTTGATCGCACCTCTCAAGCCTACGCCAAGCGATCTCAGAAACACACTCAGGGCGCCCATCATGACTAATCAATCACACAAGCAGCCACTCATTCAAATTAAAGATCTCTATAAGGTCTTTGGCAAAAAACCCTCCAAGGTTATGCCGATGGTTAAAGAGGGGTTATCTAAAGATGATATTCTCGCAAAAACCGGTCATACCGTGGGCCTTAAAGCCATCAACCTTGATATTCACCAAGGTGAGATCTTTGTCATTATGGGACTGTCTGGCTCAGGAAAATCCACTTTGATCCGTCACTTCAATCGGCTTATCGATCCCACTGAAGGGCAAATATTGGTTGAAGGTATCGATGTGATGAAGCTCAATAGCAAAGAGTTGGAGCAATTTCGTCGTCATAAGATGGCGATGGTGTTTCAACGCTTTGGTTTAATGCCTCATCGAAGCGTACTGGACAATGTCGCTTATGGTCTCAGTGTGCAAAAGGTAGACAAAGCCAGCAGAAATGCCAAGGCCACCCAATGGCTTGAAACCGTTGGTCTCGCGGGATATGAAAAGCAGTTCCCTACACAACTTTCCGGTGGCCAGCAGCAACGCGTCGGTCTCGCAAGAGCTCTGTGTACTGATGCAGAAATTCTACTGATGGATGAAGCATTCTCGGCGCTGGACCCCTTGATCCGCAGTGAAATGCAAGATCAACTGATTGAGCTGCAGAAAGATCTTCATAAGACCATCATTTTTATCACTCACGATCTCGATGAGGCGCTACGCATTGGCGATAGGATAGCGATCCTTAAAGACGGCAATCTGATCCAAGTGGGCGAGCCTGTGGATATTTTACTCAATCCTGCCGACGATTATGTCGAAGCGTTTGTCAAAGATGTCAACCGTCCACGCGCCCTCACCGTCGAAACGGTCATGAAGCCCCCCGCCTATCGCCTTACTGCCGATACCATAGGTGAAGCGCTTAAGCAGATGAAGCGTATTCCCGCTAACTATGCCTATTATGTCACCGATGAAGGGTTCCAAGGCGTTGTGTGCCAAAAAGCATTGGAACATGCTGTAAAAACAGACGAAGATGCACCAATGGAAGACTTCAAGGTCGAAGAAATGACGCCAATATCACAAGATGCACTGCTTGAAAGCATCATCCCCGCCACCATGGAGTCAAATTTACCCCTCCCCGTTATCGATGCTGATGGCGACTTACAAGGTGAACTTTCTCGTACCCATCTCGCAGACGTACTATCCGATTTTTACAACGATGATACTAACGACGATGGAACTGACGACGACACGAATACAGAAAAATAAATAAAACTAAAAAGGATAAATGATGATCCGTTCCGCACTTGCAGCTTTTTGCACCACTCTAATGCTGTCCGCTAATGTCAGTGCCAATGCTATCAATACTACAGATGATGAAATAGAAGAATTAAAAGCGCGTATCGAAAAATTAGAATCCGGTAATGAAGAAGTCGATGCCGATAGAGGGGACTTTGTTGAATTTGGCGGCGCCGCACGCTTTCAATATTCTTATGAGAACTATAATTCAGAGAATAAAAATCGTGGCGGGGATGCTGATTTCGACTTATTCCGCCTCGATGTTGATGGTAGCATCGATGATGTCATTTTTTCAGCTCAGTATCGCTGGTACCAATACATGAATGTCGTTCACCATGCATGGGTCGGTTATAATTTTGATGAGAATCAACAAGGAAAAATCGGTGTAACACAGGTCCCTTTCGGTATTTTAACTTGGGCATCAAACAGCTACTTTTTCAGCTCTAACTTCTATCTCGGACTGGAAGACGATTATGATCTGGGCCTCAATTACACTTATCGTGGCGACAAAAACCGACTTGATCTGGCTTTCTTTAAAAATGACGAACTCGGCGGACTCGATGGCTATGTCTCTGATCGTACCGATAGTTATTCCTACAATATTGTCGGTGTTCGTTTATCTGGCGAAGGGATCTACGACGCCCCAAGTGTTGGCTACTCAGCCGGTGAAACCAACACTGTCAACGTGCGTTATGTGCACGACATCGCACTCAATGAGGTTGAAATTGAGCTCGGAGTGTCACTCCAAGCAGGCCAGTTAGCCATTGAAAATGGCACCGATGGCAAAAACAGGGCAGCGGCTCTGCATGGCGTTGCCAACTATGACCGTTGGAACCTTAAGTTGCAACTGACAGAATACAAGTACGATGTTGATGGCATGGATGCTGAACGTATGGTCGTTGCAGCCTATGGCTTCTATGATACGATTGCGGCAGAAGCCACCAGCTACATGGCTAACTTGGCATATAGCCTCCCAGTTAACATCGGACCTATATCAAATTTGACTTTTTATAATGATTATTCGCTGGTCACCAATAAATCTGCCAACCTTGAAGATACCTTTATGAATGTCACAGGCGTCGCCATTACCTCCGGCGGCCTTTTCACTTACGTCGATTTTGTCGTTGCCGAAAACCAGCCCTTTGTCGGCGGCTCTATGGCCGGAGATGGCGGCGTTAATAAACGAGTGAATATTAACTTTGGCTACTATTTCTAGGAATTGCTCTAAATATTAGCCTAAACATTAATCTAAATGTTAATAAATAGAGAGGCATCGACCGTTAAATGCAGGTTGATGCCCTTTTTGGTATTAAGCTTGCTTAATGGAAGGTCGTGGATCCCCATCCACACAGGGCCAAAGGGGATCAACAGCAATCCCCCTTGGACCCCTTTGCCGTCCCTAGCGGAGCAAAACACTTCATCATTCAAAAAACAAGAATAACGAGCGCCTTAGATTCATTTCTGATGTTTAGGTCTTTGTTGTTCCAGACAACAATAAGACATTTCCTATATCCATATAAGTCAGATAAACAAATGTCGTGGTGACAGGGATGTCAAAGAACGCCCCCTGATTCAACTAAGGCTATTTCGGCCTCCATGCCTCAATCACATTGTTCTTGATTGAATTATCTCAGCTGCTCCGATGGGGAATTGAAATCAAAAGCTTAAAATCAGTGGGTTGCTTCTAATTGGGCTTGTTGGGTGAAAGTTTATGGCATTTTTTATGGGTAGTTGGTGTATTTGATATTGGTTAAGTGTGTTTGTTAGCCGAGTCTCCAATTGTTATTTATAACAACGTTCGTGTTTAACAGCCAGTTCGACTCTGATGTGAATGGATTCACAGATGCAGTAATAACATGGATGTTAAGACACTGCCTGTCTCGCTGACAACATCCTTGTTTAAAAGCCAGTTCGACCTGATGTAAACGGATTTACAAATGCCGTGGTAGCAGGGAAGCTAAGGAACGGCCCTATCTCTCGCTCATAGATATCAATATGATGATCTTCACCAATATTTTTTATCGAAAAATTAAAGTGACTTCAGTGGAAATATCAAAGAAAAGCAGTGAATGCCTTCGATTTCAGCTCATTTAAAAGAAAGTAAAAAACTCGCTATCATTAAATATATGTACATGATTTCAACATCATCTCCATTATATATTCCTGCGAAAAGCCATTGTAATTGAATACAAGGCGGCTACAACTATCAAGATAAAAAATAAATAAAACAACATATTGGTCATATTTTTGATGACAACGGTTTCAACATTTTTTTCGATAATACGAATAGATTCACGACTCGATAATCTTAGCTGAGTTTTAACATATTTATCTGTATAAACAATCAGTTTCAACTTTGATCCGGGAAGGAACTGATTAACGCTAAAACTCGCCGCATTTTCCCCATGACATTGAGGTGTTTTTGTCCCGCGGACTTCCATATTAGGAGGAAATATTTCGACTCTGGGCTTCTCGACACAAATGCCCTTCTTGTCACGCCAAGTAATAAAAAAATCTAATTCACTAAAGTTGGTATTATTAGAAATATTGGTTAATGTATATGAAACTGAATGATGGTTTCGATCATAATCGACACGCGTTATTTCGATTGTCGGTGTCGCTGATAAGGTGATCACTAGCTGACTCACCGTCCATGTGAAAACAGACAATAGAATGGTTAAAAGATAGGGGGCTTTATCTGTTCCAGGCAATGGCATTTTTATTCCCAAAAAATGAAACCTAACCGCATCAATGTTCTTAACTTATCAACATAATACCCAGTATAACATACTCACTTCAAACGACTTTCTAGTAATTATATTAATCGACAACCAACAATAGCAAGTTATATCCATCAAGCGAATAACGCATAAGTACTAAAACATCATTCAATCAGGTTATGGCGATCAAGTCGCTCTGAATAGAAGATCATCAGTTATCATGTAGCAACTCAAATAATCAGAGGTGACTTTATCTGTAAAGCCACCTCTGATCATGCTAAAAACGGCTATAAAAATTCTGGGAGGATAATTAACCCTAATTGCGGTGACGCCACTAACTCACTGTTGGTTGATATATCGCCTTATGTTGACTCAGCCAGTGTTTTGTTACCTCATCGACGGGCTTATTTTCGCGGCACACTTGATGATCGAGTGCGCCAATAATGGCATTTGAAAAATGCACCCCATTAAGTGTATCTAACAGAACTTGAGTGAATAAATGCTTTTTATCATCTCGAAGTAATAATACTGCTTTATCCACTCCGCCTAACAAACCTTTAGGTTCGACAAGTTCACGTATATGATGCCGATAGTGTAAAAATTGTGGCTTCCACAAAGGCACTATCACCCATTGTTTATTGTTGACCGCTTGCTCAAAAGCGCTAAAGCACGCTTCCTCTGTACCCGTTAAAAAGCGATATCCTGCCTCTGTTAAACCATATTCTTGCATCATACGTATTGAAAATCGGCTGATCCCAGCGCCAGCATTAATGCCTTGAATTGTAGGCTGCATTGTTGAGATCACTTCAGACTTTAATAAATCAGACACCTGACTCACCGCCTCAATGGGAACGTAATCCGGCCCCCCCCATAACGCATAAGGTGCATAATGTTGCCCCAGTTCAGTTAAGGAAATGACGTGTTCAACGTCTTGTTTATACATGCCGTGACTGGAGGGTAGCCAAGCAGAGGTCAATAAATCCACTTCTGCATTTTGCAACTTTTTAAAATTATCTTGATGAGGGGAATAAACACGTGTCACCTCAAATCCCATCTCATTGAATATATGCATTAAAAGAGAAGCGGTAACGCGATGAAAAGACAGATCGGTGACACCTAAGGTAATGGTTTTATCCATAATAAAAGATCCTACTCATATTCAGTCATTACACTCAATCAATACTCAAACCCATTACAGTTTTGCAACCACTTCAATATGATTGGTTGCATGAGCTGCATTAAAAAATAGCGCGCTGGATAGCGCCAATAAGGCGGTTAGATTTTTCATTTTTATTCCTAAATAGACAAAGTCACTTCATTTAAAAACGAGAGCGATGACTCCATCAGTCATTTAAAATCCTTCTAATACTACTTTACCTATCGCCTTACCCGCTGCTAATGCTTCATGAGCTGCTCTTAAGTTTTTGGCATTGATCTGCCCTAAATGCTGACCTAGGGTCGTTTGAATATAACCTTGATCCACTAAATCAGAGACGCGATTCAGTAACTGGCTTTGCGCTTGTAAATCGACAGCATTAAACATAGAACGGGCAAACATAAATTCCCAATGTAGAGACAAACTCTTCCGTTTTAATTGAGTCACATCGAGGGCTTTAGGATCATCAATGATGGCTATTTTGCCAAACGGAGCCAATAGTTCAGTATAAGTGTCAAAGTAAGTATCAGTACTGTTGAGACTGGCCACATGGGTCACAGGCCCAATACCCAATGTTTCAATTTGAGGTTGCAGCGGCTGGTTATGATCGATCACAAAATCGGCGCCTAATTTTTTCACCCAAGCTTGTGAGCGTTCACGAGACGCAGTGGCAATTACCGTCGCCCCAGTCAGTGTATTCGCGAGCTGTAAGAGGATCGACCCTACCCCACCCGCAGCGCCCACCACTAACATAACCTCATCAGATTTGTCTGTCTTATTGATTGCTTGCTGCTTAATATTTAAATGTTCAAACAACAATTCCCAAGCCGTAATCGCGGTTAACGGCAATGCAGCGGCTTCGCCGTCAGACAAGCTTTTGGGTTTCATGCCCACAATACGCTCATCAACCAGTTGATATTGTGCATTACTGCCTTGGCGAGTGATATCCCCAGCGTAATAAACCAAATCACCAGGGGTAAACGCTGTCGCCGCCTCTCCCGTTGCGACAACTTCACCGACTGCATCCCAACCTAATATTTTATGCTCACCCGCCACAGGTGCGCTATTCATACGCACTTTATAATCGGCAGGATTGACCGCAATCGCTTTCACTTTAACCAGTAAATCCCTACCTATCGCAATAGGTTGCGTTATGTCTAAGTCCATTAACGATTCAGGGTGATCAATCGGTAAAGACTTAAGGTATCCAATGGCTTTCATGATTTTCTCTCTACGTGAATATTTGATGTTGTGAGTATAGGCCTTGATTTATTCACTTTAAACAGGATAATAATTGAAACTTTATCAATAAATATTAGATAATATGCTCATTGAAGATCTCCAAGTCATCTTAAAAGTCGCCGAATTTCGCAGTATTACTGCCGCAGCGGCCAATTTAGATATGCGCACGGCCACCGCCAGTGTCGCCATTAAACGTGTCGAAAAAGCATTAGGTGCTGAGCTTTTTATTCGAACCACTCGACATCTTAGACTTTCCAATGCCGGAGAAAGATACCTACCACAATGTCAACAAGCACTTAATATGCTTGAACAAGCTAAGTTAAATATGAAAGATGATCTTGATATCATCGATGGTGAACTGCGCATCGCGCTCTCCTCTGACTTAGGTCGCAATATCGTCCTGCCTTGGATCGATGATTTTATGATGACCTACCCGAACATCAGTCTAAGAGCCAATATCAGTGACAGTAACATCGATTTTTATCGCGATTCTGTCGATATGGCATTGCGATATGGTTCACCCAATGATGCTAATTTATATGGCTTTAAAATCTGTAATGTGCCTCGGATTTTATGTGCCAGCCAAGCCTATTTAGATGAAAATGGCACCCCAAAACATCCCCACGACTTAGCCTCACATAATGGACTCTTTTACCAACTGCAAGATATCATTAAGGATGTATGGGACTTTTCACACAGAGAGACCTCCCATCAAGAAAAAGGTTTTAAAATAAAAATGAACGGTCAACATGCCTCAAATGATGGTGATCTCGTCAGACGTTGGTGCGTGGCCAGTAAAGGCATTGCCATCAAGTCCTGCCTTGATATGTCCAATGACTTATTATCAGGAAAAGTTGTCAATATACTGCCAGAATTTAGCCCCACTCCCACCGAGCTCTGGCTTATCTTTCCCAGCAGGCAATCAATCACCCCTGCGGCTCGACTGCTCAGAGATACTTGTAGAGAAAAAAGCAGCCATATTTTGCAGCAACTGATTAAAAAAGGGATTTTGGATGACAGCGTGCTGACATAAACCATACCGTCGACGCAGCTAGCACAAATTTTACAAAAATTCATTGAAAAGGCATTTTAGATGACAACATACTGACATAAACCATACCGTCGATGCCGCTTCAATCGCAGCACTCACCTCATAGGACGAAGTACAATTTACCTTGTCGGTCAATTACCCATATCCAACTTCATCGACTAATATATTACAGAGCATGTGATTATATTTTTATTTTTCGTATCTTTAAGGTCAATCCCAGTATGCAACATTTTCCCTGGTTCAAAACACAGACAACCGGTTGGACATGGTTAATCCGCCTGTTAGTGGGTGCGGTGGTTTTCTTCCCCGAAGGACTGCAAAAACTCTTTTTTGCCGACATTCTCGGTACTGGGCGTTTCATTAAAATAGGCATACCTTGGGCTGATTTTTTTGGCCCTTTTGTCGGGGTATTTGAAACCGTCTGTGGTCTGCTTATCATCTTAGGCTTGTTCACACGGCTCGCCTCTATCCCGCTTATTGTTATTATGTTAGTGGCTATCACTTCCACTAAAATACCGATCCTTCTTGGCCATGATCTGTGGTTCTTTCACTTACCCGAAGGCATTCGAACCGGTTTTTGGGCCATGTCACATGCTGCCCGCAATGACTTTTGTATGTTACTTGCTTGCCTCTATTTACTTATCACCGGAGGCGGCCGCTTATCAATGGATCATTGGCTTGACAAGCGACAATCATAAACACGATTTCTTTGTATATACCCGTCGGATTAATCATCTTATGGCTGCCGTAATATAGTGGGGTTTAATGTGCGCCATATTCACGGCTTCACTCACCTTTTATTAATCATCCCATTATTCACTCCTAAATCAATTTATACCTATTACTCTCCATCAAAAAAGCCCTTGACGATAATCACTAAACGCCTGCATTAACTGAGCTTGCGTATTCATCACAAAAGGCCCACCTCGTTCAACAGGTTCTTTTAATGGCATCCCTGAAATCAATAAACATTTAGCTCCTTGCTCTCCCGCTTGAAGTTGCACTTGGCTGCCTTTAGTTAATATGCCTAATGCTTTTTGTTTAAGAGACACATCACTTCCGACTAATTGAATGTCACCTTCGACGACATAGATAAAGCTATTATCATCGAAAGGTAAATCCTGAATAAAAGAGGTACCTGCGGGCAATTCAATATCTAAATAAGTGGGCTTGACCCAAAGGTTATTTACCCGTCCTGCCGTGCCTTTATTGGTTTGCCCTGCAATCACTTTAATCACTTGCCCTTGTTCCCCTCGCTCAATCGCCAGCTCTGAAGCCGAAAACTCTTGGTAAGCGGGTGGCCGCATTTTTTCTGCAGCAGGGAGATTCACCCACAATTGAAAACCTTGCAATAATCCCGCTTGTTGCTCCGGCATTTCAGAATGAACAATGCCCCTTCCAGCCGTCATCCACTGCACTCCTCCGCGACTTATCACCCCTTCATTGCCTTGATTATCTTTATGGCGCATTTTTCCGGCAAGCATATAAGTCACCGTTTCAAAGCCTCTATGCGGATGACTTGGAAAACCCCCAATGTAATCTTGTGGTTTATCAGAGGAAAATTCATCAAGTAATAAAAAAGGATCCAGCATCATTAATTTTTGTGTGCCAATGAGGCGATTAATACTCACGCTATCACCATCAGATACCGCTTGCCCCTGAATACGCTTATCCCAAGTCCGAGGTATTAATTGACTTTCAGTCCCCTGGGTATCCAATGGCTGATTTTTATCCGGTTGAGTTTTTTCTAACGGCTGTTTAATCAACATGACTCTCGACTCCTTTTATGCCTAAGTAAGATGACTGTTACATCATTATGCTCAGTTTAAATGTTGACTCTTTATGGATAAACATTAAAAATACTAAATGACTGTTCACTAAATTCGAACAATATAATGGGAATAACTTATGGGTCAGTTAGAAGATATGTTGGTGTTTACCCGTGTAGTCGAAGCGGGCAGCATTACTCGCGCCGCTGAGCAACTGAATATGGCAAAATCCGCCATCAGTAAACGTTTATCTGTTCTAGAGCATAGATTGGGCATAAAACTCATCACCCGCACCACAAGACAATCCAGTATCACTGAAGCGGGCCAGGCTTATTATCAAGGGTGTCAGTTAATCATTGATGAAATTGAAGAGCTCAATTGCCATGCATCCAGTCAAGCCCGCTCTTTACAAGGGACACTGAAAATTGCCGCACCGCTGTCTTTCGGGATCCATCATCTCACGCCCGCATTAGACTCCTTTCTCAAGCAACATCCCGATCTCACCTTAGAAATGGATTTCTCAGATAAAAAAATCGACATTGTCGAACAAGGCGTTGATCTTGCACTGCGTATTGGCCAGTCCTATACCGCCAAAGTCAGTGATTCACGTTTACAAGCGAGAAAAATTGCCCCTATCAAACATATCCTCTGCGCCAGTCCGGATTATTTAGCCAAACATGGCACCCCCCGAACACCCATTGAGCTTGAAAGCCATAAGCTGCTTAAGTATCGTCATAGCGACACCACGGGACTGAGTTTAACCGATAGCAAAGGAAGCGTGCATAAAGTGCAACTGGATAGTCATTTTATTGCAAACAATGGCGATGTGCTTAAATTACTGGCTGAGTCCAATCATGGGATCGTGCATTTACCCACTTTTATTACTTGGCAAGCCATTGCTAACCAGACATTAGTGCCCTTATTAGCTGATTATCAACTTGTCGAACTTCAGGCTTATGCCTTGTATCCTGAAAATCGTTATTTGCCATTGAAAGTACGTCACTTGATTGATTTTCTCATCGAACGCTTTAGCCATCATCCTTATTGGGATAAGTAATGGCATCTTCACCACACTCCCCCTCCCAAAAAAGAGCCTCCTGACTCCAATATCCATTCACTCCGAATAATAAGTAGATGTAATAATAAAGTTAATAATATAACTATTCTCTTTTTTAAAAGAGAATCCCCATTTCAACGCATTATTCAGAAATAATCCACTCTTAATAAAGCAAGTTGCATTTTAATAAAACCAATTCAATACATTAATGGTATTTAAAAATCAAACTCGATTAAGTCTATTACCGATATCATTTATTTTAATGCTCCTTTCCTATATGAATATACGTAAAGAGTATTAAAAAAAACACCTTAAAATCAAACTGTAAAACTCATAACCCTCAAGTTAACACCCATTGACTCAATTTAAAGGGAACATTCCCAGTAACCCTTTCAATATAAAGATTAAAAGTGGTTTTTAACAAAGCTGAATAAAAACTAACGTCAATGAAAAGAGATAAAAAAATGAATTATGAATGAATTATAATTAACCTGTATTTAAGAGGAAACTACCCATGAAATATTTAACAATTATCCCGCTATTTCTATTACTTTTTAGTGTGTCTAGTATCGCTGTTCAAACCAATAACCAAGCACCTAAGCTGTAAAATACATTAATGACAAATTCAGTACAAAATGATCTAACAATCACACAATTAGCCAAATGGCCTTCGGGTCCTAACCGCTGTCCATTTTGCACTTCAAATCAAACGAGTATTCAATCCCCCATATCGGTACAACACATTGTAACAATAGAGCCAATAAAAACCGACTCAGTTATTAAGAAAATGATATTGTCTTTCTGGTGGCCCCAATAAGTGTAATTTATCAACTTTATCATTTAGCACAATATTAGATATTCCAAGCGGACAAGAAGACTCTTCTAAATTAACAACATCAAACAATAATACAGTGCAAGCAGATCCTTCAGCCCTATCCTTCAGCTTGAAAAGTGAAAGTCATGGTTGGCTTTGCCCTCCTCCATATACTGAAATAAGAACATAAATATAAAAATACATCACAACGTACAGAGTAGCGAGATAAACAGCTCTATCTCGCCATCAGGGCGGGATCGCACTTTGTTAACAAAGATTGAATCTGCTGAATTACTGTGATCTAATCGCACCTCACTTTCTGAGAGGTAACCCAATGACCCTGATCGAACACCTTACC
>NZ_JAKIKS010000039.1 GCF_023284005.1 Shewanella surugensis | reverse complement strand
AACAGTTCCGTAGAGTGGCTACGCGCTATGAGAGAAAGGCTAAGTACTATTTAGGGACGCTTCAATTAGCTGCTTCTATGATTTGGTTAGCGTAATTGTCAACGCCCCCTAAGTCCATTTAAATGGATAGTCCTTAGTTTTAGATAAAAAGGGGAACAGGAAGCGGTTCCCTTTTTTGTTTCTTAACTTTGCTGATGTTTATAGCTTGCAGCAGGCGAAGAGCGCGAGTTCCCCCTCACACTGGGCCAAGAGGGGATCAACAGCAATTCCCTCTTGGATCACCCTGCCGCCCCTAGCGAAGTTATTATCCTTATACTTCATTGAAAATATTCTATCATTTCCGATGGGGCGTCCTGCCCCGCGAAAACTAGGTGAACATCCATGTTCACACTCACGATAATTTCAATGTTTTATTTCGGTAACTTCGATGGGGAATTCAAAACAAAGACAGTGTGTTTTTTTCGAGTTAGTTTGTGATGAGCTATAACTCTGTTGATGTTTATTGCTTGCAGCGGGCTAAGATCGTGGATCCCCATCCACACTGGGATTAGGAGGACTGCTAGTCCTAACAACGTTCATGTTTAAAGGCCAGTTCGATGTCCCTATCTCTCGTTTATAACGAATAATCATATTATTCTTCACCCTACTACGCTTTACATGATTTTTTGCACGCATTTCAGCAATTTCGATGGGGAATTCAAAGGCTGTATGCTTCTTCGATTTAGTGTTGTCTTGAATGAAAGGGGGGGGGAATAATAAATACGCGTTTTTAACGATGGATTTTTTGATGGTAATCAATTAAGTTGTATTAAATGCAGTATATTAGCTATGTGTATTTTTACTAGTCTGATAAATGTGCCTGTGCACTAAATTAAGGGTTATAACTTACTCAGGGCCAGATCATGAATGTTTTTTGTACAAAAAATATTGAATTTGACCGAGATTTCAATGTGTGATCTTATACTCACTTTTTGTGATAGATAAGATGGTCCTTAACACTTTTGAACAGCATTTTGGCCAATTAGATGATCAACGACAGTCAGCCAAAATCACTTATCACCTTTTTGATATATTGTTCGTGACCTTATGTGCAGTGATAGCAGGTGCTGAAGGTTGGAAAGATATTAAAGAATATGCAGAAGGTCACTTAGACTGGTTTCAAAAGCATGGTTTTTTACCTTCCGGGATCCCTGTTGATGATACGATTGCACGTGTTATTGCAAGAATAAAACCTGAGCAATTCAATCAATGTTTCGTAACATGGATGCAATCGATTAATCAGCTCTCAAAAGGTGACATTATTGCGATAGACGGCAAGACACTTAGAGGCTCATATGACAGAGAAGATCGCCGCTCTACATTGCATATGGTTAATGCTTTTGCTTGTAAAAACAAGATGGTTATTGGTCAAGTCAGCACAGATGCTAAATCCAATGAGATCACTGCAATACCTGAACTATTAAAGCTGTTAGATATTAAAGGGGCATTAGTTTCTATCGATGCAATGGGATGCCAAAAAGACATTGCTAATACCATCATTAAGCAAAAAGCAGATTATCTTTTAGCACTCAAGGGAAACCAAAAGTCACTGCATAACGCAGTCGAAGATATGTTTAAAGATTTTCGTAGTTCAGAGTCAACCCACTTGAATATAGAAAAAATCGTAATCGTTACGAAGCAAGAAGTTATCAAATACTGGACGGCAAGAAGCTTGCTAAACAATTCCCAGAGTGGGCTAAGCTAAGCACCATAGGGATTAGCATGGGGTATCGCCAAGAGAAAGGGAAAGCGCCAAGCTTAGAATATCGTTATTACATTAGTTCAGCGACATTAACCGATGAAAAATTTGCTGAAGCCGTTAGGGATCACTGGGCTATAGAAAATAGTCTTCATTGGGTTCTTGATGTAACAATGAATGAAGATGACTGCCAAATTTACAAAGATAACGGTGCAGAAAACTGGGGGATATTACGTCAAACAGCTTTGAATATGTTAAGAAAAGAAAAAACGAAAGTGAGTATTCCAACAAAGAGAAAGCGAGCGTGGATGAAAACAGCCTTTCTTGAGAAGGTATTAACCTCTGGATCTACTGATGTGGATAAAAGTTAATCACTCATGCGGTTGCCCTGATAACTAACTGGAGAAGCATCTGTGTCTCAACGGATCAACGAAATTGTTAGTATATGTTCTAATCTTATTGGTGACTTGACTGTAGCTGTTGAAGTTTTAAGAGATTTTGAGTCGAAAAGTGCTCTATCTCCCGTAAAAAGGCAAGCTGTATGGCGGTTATGTTTTTTTCCATCATTATGAATTGCCGTAAATATGTTGAGGTTTGTGAGAAGTATGGGGCGGAACTCAATAAAGAGATCCCAGATATAAAAGTTCTTAAAGGTAAATATGTTGAAGAAATAAATCGAAATAGTGCAATTGCTGACTTAAGAAATCATTATGTTGCCCATGTACAAAAAAAGTCTGAAAAAAGAGCGCTTTCAGATGAAGACGTTCAAAATTATATTCTTAGTATGGTCGGTGGTGATAATGCATCAGAATTCATAAACTGGATATGTCCAGATGATTTTGAAAAGTCAAATAGGGAAGATAGCTTGGTTGGTGTTATTGAGATTATTAAGGATAAGGTGGTAAAACGTTATAATAAGAATTAAGTAGTCGGACGGTTAAAGTCATCTGCTGTTTTAGGTATTCAGATCATGGAGGGTGAAAATGTCTGATAAAATAGAATTTAATTCATTATGGGCTTATGAAGAAGACAGGGATTGCATATCATTTTCAGCACAATTACCAGATGGAACCATTGATTGTTTAATATCCTCCGAAGCACTTCAATATTGCTTCAATGATGGTTCTAATGAAGGTAAGGTACAAGCATTCGAAGCTAATAGGTTAGCCATTAACGAACTCGCAGTAGGAAAGATCAAGGCTGGTGCATTCGAAGGCGAAGACTTAATTCTTATTGTTATTTTTGATTGTGAAGCACATGGATTTGAATCGGAGTGCTAATCACTTTTAACTGGTTAGGTAAGTGGAAATGCGCCACAACTTCCCTATTTCTTAACGTTTTAAAAATACTACATTTTCTAATCGAACAACTCGAGTCATAGACATTTTTCTAGCGCGTTTCTATCCAAATATGATCTATTTACTAGCATTAAATACGTTTAAATATAGAGAGCTGATTTCAGCTCCCTATTTTATTATTGCTCTGCATGCTCTGCTGGCTGGAGAACAGGTAAAGCATCTTGGGCTGTTTTGATATCAGTAGGCTCTTCGATTGCTTCTGTTACTTTTTCATCTGTATCTAATGGCTTACTGTTGATTTGAGCCGTTAAATCTTGAATCAATGCCGTTTTCATTCTGTTAATTGTGGTTTGATAGTTTTTTGTCAGTTCTGCAAATTCAGGCCCTTCATCCCATGCTTTTTCATTGGGGGTGACTTCTTTAAGCTGGCCATACCACAGCATCTTGTTGGTGGTGAGATCTACTAACGTACCTGCAACTATCATCGTAGCATTAGGTTCAGAGAGAGGAATAAAGCCATGGTAACTGCGATTTACGCCTAATCGTAAAATCTTAAATAGCAATAAATGATCGACATTCAATTCTGCTTTTAGTGGCGTGAGATCGGCTGGGAAATAAAAATCTTCGCCTTTTTTCTTCCCTTTAAATTTTTGGATGGTCTTAGCTGTAATGGCATCTGTATCTAAGGACGTTAAGGTTATTGAATGTTTGTTCTCGCTGATTTTTTGCTTTAACTCATTTGATATATCAATAAAGCCTTCATCATCCAAGGTCTCAATGTGATTTGATAGCTCACTCGTTGCTGCGCTGATAATGGCCCAATCTAAAAGGCCTATAGCGCCTTCGGGGCGAAAATTGGCTTGTTTAGGAGATTGAATATGAATGCCGAGGCTTTTTCCCCCTTCCCAAAACTCATGCTCGAGTGTGATAGGGGGCTGAGTTGAGCAGGCAGCGAGTATGGCAATAATAGGGAGTAAAAAAAATAATTTAAAAATATTTTTGTTAAAGGTGAAACTGAGCACGGATGCAATCCTTTATATTTGTTTTAGCTTAATTGAGAAAGGCGCTAATTTAACGACGAAACCTTCAAATTACAACCTAAAAGAATCAGTTTTATAGTTTGTCACCATGTTATGTGACAAACTTATCATTATGTTACTTTGCGTTCTAATGTCTTATTGGTGGAGGGGGGATTAAACTACAGTTGCGCCTGATTTTTAGACTGTAGCATTGGCTTTTTACAATGGTATTCACTGATTTTGTTGAGGCTGGGTTCGAAGAAATAAGTATTAAAGCTTACATCTGTAGAGCTCGAAAATTGAAAATACATGAGTCCAGACTCTTTTATTTTTTTATTCTGTTGGTTTTCAACATAATCGACGGCGATGTGTTTATTTGCATCATAAAGCATGTGTCCTTTTTATTGCCCTGTTATTTGTTTGGAATCACCTGTAACAATCATTGAAAAACAAAGAAGCGCTCATCAAGGGGGAGGGATATTTTGATTAAGGCTAATACTCAACTGTCTATCATAACCATGGGTTATATTGTTGCATTGATAATGGTCTGTAATGGAACATTATCTGCCCAAGCATGTGTAGATATTAGTAAAAAAATATACATGATAATACGCGTTAGCTGTTGTAATCGAATAGGATGAAAAATGTTCATCAACTTAATGATCCTAAGCAAAAGGTGTCATATTAGTCATGTTTGCTGTTTTGGGTTAACTCTCTTTTTCACAATAGTATTCACCGATTTTATTGAGGCTGGGTTCAAGGAAGTAGGTGGTGAAGCTGATTTCTTGTGCGGATGAAAATGTGACATAAGTCAACCCAGGGCTTTTATTGTTTTTTTTGTTTTTACTTTCAAGGTAACTGACGGCTGTATGTGTCTGGACATCGTAGAGCATATAGCCCTTGGTGAAGCTTGATAGGGCATTTTCGGATCCAGAAAAAAGTAATTGAAAAATATAAAAGCGTTCTTCAAATGGGGTTAGCGTTGGGGTGAGGTTGATGGTTAATTGAGGATTGTAACCGCTCTGTAAGTGTTTGCAGTAATAATCACCTTCAATAGTACTGAGGGGCGTTTTATGTGTGCTTGCATTGGCTGGATGAGTCAACAAGATTAATAAAATGAGACTACTGCAAAATACTATTGATAAGGATAGCGATAAGCATTTTGAAAAGTATTGATGATTGATGCCCATAATGTTGCTCACTATTTTGTGGCGATTCAATAGTGAGTTTAGTGGGCAATTATGAGGTGTGTAAAATAAAGGGAGTATATATGTTCCTAATTGGGTTGAGGAGCGACTGTTTTAAGGACTTGTTCACAGTGTGCGATGCCCATTTTGTCTCTGAATCTATCGATGAAATAAGCGCTGAACTTAACCGGTTTGGAATCTGTGAGTTCAAACTCAATTAGGCCCGCGCCTCTAATGCGATTATCGACTTGATTTTCTAGGTAACCAACTGCACTGAGCTTTTGTGTATCGACAATCATATAACCTATGGCGTTACTAAAAACCTTATTGCCCTCAGTTAGCTCTTGATCGACGTTGCCAGAAAAATATACATTGTAAGTATAAAAACGCTTATCGATGTCGATATGTTGGGGGGTTTCAATGAGGGTGAGTTTTCTTTTTATTTTCTTTTTGACCCCTTGGCAAATATATTGACCAGCAATGATATCTTTAATCGGTTTCGTACTATTGGCGTAGGTAACACTAGAGTAAAATACGCTGGTGAGTAAGACGATAATGATTGAGTAGCCTTTTTGACGAAATTCCATTATGACACCTTGTTTTCATTGTTTCTTATCAAAATAACCCAATTTAATGAGACTCGTAAAGAGGTATAGCGAATGAAACAACAAATAATGTTATTTTTAACCCAGTTATTTTCTTATTTATCAGATTGTTGATGAATATGAGAGTTGCTTTGTTTGACGCATAAATTAGAGCCCACTCGACTTTCTAATTTGTCGATAAAGTAGGCTTCAAAGCTGATGCTACCGGTATCGGATAATGTAAAATATAGCACCCCCACCCCTTCTACTCTATTGTCGACTTGGTTTCTCAGATAGCCTGAAGCGGTTTGCCTTTTACTATCGAAAATCATATAACCAATGGAATTTCCATAGACTTTACTATTTCCTGCTGTTAGGTATAAAGAAAAACTATAAAAACCTTCATCTGTGGGCGATATTTTTTCATCTTCGATTATTTTAAGCTTTCTTAAATGCCCACCTTTCACGTTGGTACAGTGGTATCGACCTTCTATTATTTGACTTGTGATGCGTTTTTTCTTAACGGAAGGTGTTGGCGTTTCAGTAAGTTGGGTTTGAGCCTTAGTGGCTTGGGGATCCGTTATTTTAGTGGGGGCTTCCTCTTTAGCGTTATTGGCAGCATAGAGGAAAGATAAACTCGATAACCCTAAGTTAATAGCGATAGCATAAATAATACCCATATAAAGTTTAGCTAGCTTACTCGAAAAAAACATAATAACTCCTTTACTTTCTATCGATTGATAAGGTTTCTATAACGAATATAAACTCAGTCCGGCATTCGCTGCACTATGCTTAGGGCTAGTTTTATTTTAGCTGGTATAACCCGATAACAATAGCCACAGTTTGATAAACAAGATTAAGGATAGAAGATGGACTTGATAGAATTATCAATAGATACTGCACTTAACGCCCATAAAGGTCAAAAGGATAAAGCGGGTAAGCCTTACATATTACATCCATTACGTTTGATGGCTAAAATGCAAACGCCTAATGAAATGATGGTGGCGGTATTACATGATGTGCTGGAAGACTCGTCACTGACTGCGGCGGATTTAGTTAAACTTGGGATACCAGATGAGGTGGTAAAAGCGATTGAATGTCTAACAAAATGCGAAGGTGAGGCTTATGGTGATTATCTTGAGAGGGTGTTAAGCAGTTTATTGGCGGTTAAAGTTAAACGGGCAGACTTGGAAGATAATATGAATATTTTGAGGCTGGATACCATGACAGATAAAGATCTTAACCGCCTGCAAAAATATCATCAAGCTTGGCAAAAACTATCCGGATTGTAACGGTGATCCTGTCGGGATTTAGAATGAGAAGATAAATAGGTGTTCGGTATAGGTGGGTCAATAAAAAGAGACCCAATGACCTCTTTTTATGACACTATAGTTTTTTGTCAATATTAGTATTGTTTAGTGACCGTAAAATCATCATAGGCTAAGCGCCAAACACCATCGGCTTGTTTAGCCCACTTTTCTTCAGTAATAATCCCTTCACCCACATTCATTTTCCAATTTGATGATACCAATACGGTATGACTGTCTATCACGTTAAACTTGGTATCTTTATAAACTAAATCACTGGCACCACTCGCAATAAAAGGGGCCCAAAACTGATAAATCGCTTCTCGTCCGACAAATTCTCCCATGGGGCGTGCATTCATGGTGGCATCAACAGTGTAAGCATTAGCGAGGTATCTTGCATCGCCTTCATTGAAGTGTTGTATCCAACTTAAACTGGCTGCCCTAACTTGTGCTTCAGCTTGATCTTGGGAATGGGTGCTTAGGTTATTACAAGCCGTTAGCCCTAAACTAATGAGGATGAGATAGAGATATTTCATAAGTGAATCCAAATAAAGTGATTGATTGAAAGTGGATGAAGTATAGTCAGTCTATATTGATTGAAAAATAGCGAACGAGTGAATATATAGTTTAGTATGAATAAACAATTAAGTTATCGAATGCAGCTTTTTGCTCAAATCATTCGCTCGGGGAGTTTCACCGCAGCAGCAGAGCATTTAGGGCAAACTAAATCGAGTCTCAGTCAACATCTGACGCAATTAGAAAGTGATCTGGGGACTCTGCTTATTCAACGAACCACCAGACGGTTAGTGCTCACAGAGCAAGGTCGCTTGTTCTATCAACGTTGCAGTGAATTAGTGGAATTATTAGAGCTTGCTATTGATGAAGTGAGTACCGAGCCGTCTCAAATAAAAGGCAGCGTCACCATCACGGCACCTCAAGCCATAATCGATTTAATCATCATCCCTGTAATGGCAAGATTACAAAATCAATATATTGATTTAAAAATGAACCTATTGGTTGAAGATAAGCAGTTAGACTTACTCGAACATAAAGTCGATTTGGCTATTCGAGTGGGAAACATGGCTGATGTGAGCTACAAGGCAAGAAGAATAGGTACAATGAAGGAGCATTGGTATGAGAGCGCTGCTTTTAAAGCGAATGAGGTATCGTCAGTCGTTTGTTTACCTTGGCAAAGCGGTCAGCAGCGCATGATCAGAGTCAACAATCTTGCAGCAGCAGCGCAATTAGTCAGCCAAGGCGTCGGGAGGGCGTTATTGCCAGACTTGTTTGTTAAAGGTCTAGTGTTATCTCAATCGCTAATACGCTCTGATATTGAGGACATTAATCAATCGATCCCTATCTATGCCGTTCATGCGTATCGTGATCATCTTCCTCTACGAGTCAAGCGAATATTGGATGCAATAGAAGCACAATTTCAATTGCAAGCCGTTAGATATTAATAATACTGGCTAATTGCCTTTGATTCTTATTTATTTGAATAATGTAGATATTTTTATTTGGAACATTACCGCCATGAAAACGGATGTCGCCACTGGCACCAGAATAAAGCTTGAGTGTTGATAGCCATTGATCTAGCTGGGGCGGGTTTTGATTTTTTGAGCCTGCGAGTAATTCTGCCGCTAACATTGTGACATCGTGTCCTAGAGTCGTAAATGCATTTTTAGGCAATACAGTGTATTTTTGCTGATAATGTTGGATAGAATTTAGCGTCGATGCGGGGGCATCATTAGGGGATAAAACGGCATGAGTTGTAAAGTAGACATCGATTAATAATGTACTGGGTGCCTTTACTATCGTATCTGAGTCAAAACCGTCCGCACCGATAATGGGTTGTTCGAAACCTGCTTGTCTTAACTGCTTGATCACTTCAAGTGTCTTTGGGACGCCAGAGGCAAAATAAATAGCTATAGCTCCTTTTTTTAATGGACTCATTTTATTAATCAAATTATCTATTTTAAGTGTATCAGGAGTGAAACTTATTTTGGTGATGAGCTGACCCTTTAATAATTGAAGTTCTTTGATAAAAGCGTTGGTTACATTGATGGCATATTGCATTTGGGTGTTTTCAATGACGATAACTTGAGAGGCATGTAAGGTCTGCACTGCAAACCTTGTCGCAGCGGTACCTTGCATCGCATCTGTATAACAGGCTAGGATTAAATTTTGTGGGAATTTCACTGCTAATTTTCCTGATGTGGTGCCAGCAGTAATGAAGCGTTTATGGTTTCTTACTACGCTTGGCATTGCGGCTTTGCCGAGCTTAAAATCAATAAAGGGAATAACATCGTTTTAGTTAATTGTTTTTTGAATGAGTATTTCACTTTAAAAAATAGCTTCCTATCTATAGGTTTGCCTCTGAAGAGGAATCAATGAATAACTTTACTTCGTTGATGTTGCCTTTGGGGATATCAATATTGGTTGATAACGGATGCACAGATAAAATCACCTTTATATCGGGAATAACGGTGACACTTTGGATGATTATTGCTATTGGAGGACTTGTTTTCCCAGTGAGTAAACCCGAATAGGTCAACACTGCATTGGGCGCTCCATTGGAAAATATTTTATTAAATTCTTTTAAAAAATGATTGGAAGGGATCATTTTCGTCTCACTAAAAGATTCATCCGTGATGGCAATGACGCCTTTATCAATGTCGGTGAGTGATAGCTCATAGGAGGTGTTGCTTTTTTGATAGCGTATTTTACCTTTATCGGCGCTGAGTACGAATAACCATTGTTTGGCAGTAGCTGGAGTTATTTTTTGCTGTATTTGTGGCTTGGAAGCCTCGATGTTTTTTGCCATTACGCTATAAGAGAATAGGCTTGTAATGAAGAAAACGAATATAGGGGTGAACAAGTTTTTTTTGAATGACATAGCTTTCTCTCTAATCCTTGAGTAAGGCTTATCCTTTCTTTAAAAGGATAGAACGATGTAAATATTCAAAACCTCATATGAGTATAATAAAAGAATGACAGCTTGCTTGTTTTATCGCTAAAACCATTGAAGGTAACAAGCTTAGGTTGTTCTTTCTGTCGATAACTGTCTTAAAGTCGCTTATTGATTTATTTGTTTATTATCCGATAAAGGTGTGGCTGTAGATAATCAATAAAAGTGCTGACCTTGGTAGGTAAATGCTTGCGAGCAGAAAAAACCGCATAAATGGCATGTTTAGGTAAGGAATATTCAGTGAGTAGCGGTACTAATTTGCCCGTTTTAAGTGCATCGTTAACTATGAAAATAGGCATCTGGCAAATGCCGAGTCCATCGAGTAAAGCTTGATATAAAGCCTCGCTATTATTAACTCGGTAATTGCCTTTGGGTTGAACAGATATAACGCCTTTATTGCTATTAAATTGCCATTCACTCCCCGCTTGAAAGTATGAATAGACCAAACAATTATGGGCTTTCAATGCTTGAGGGCTATCGGGTATACCATGTTGTTGGAGGTAATCAGGGGATGCGCATAATACGCTGTCACAAGGCGCTAGCTTACGAGCTATAAGGCTCGAGTCTGGCAACTTTCCAATACGAATAGCAAGGTCAAAGCGGTGCTCTATCATATCTAACACCTTATCATCCATGATCATTTCAATACTGACTTTAGAATGTTTCTTTAAAAATGTGGAGATTAAAGGTGCAAGGTGTAGGCGCCCAAAAGCCATCGGTGCATTAATGCGTAAATGACCTTGAATCTCTATTTGATGTTGATTAATGGCATCTCTAGCATTGTTGGCCAGTGTCAGTGCTTCATTAACGCTATCAAAATAGATTTGGCCAGCTTGTGTCAGGCTTAAACTGCGTGTCGTTCTGTGTAATAAACGTATTCCTAGCGCGGTTTCTAACTGTGTTATACGCTTACTGACTGCCGATTTTGAGCTGTTGAGTCGTTCGGCCGCTTTTGAAAAGCTGCCTGTTTCAACAATGGCGACAAATACAGGAATAGCTGAAAAAACGTTCATAAGTGATCTCCTTTTAATGTTGAGTTTTATTCACAATTGAGTTTCCTTTTTTGGGGATTATAAATCAAATCGAAACAATATAAAGTTCGTTATCGTTGATAAGGCAGTCATATCCATCTTGCTAAATCAATGCTCAGTTCAGGGTCGTTGAGGCTTTTCAATTCAAGGTGAATTGATGAAGCAATGCTTGTAGTTTTTTAAGTCAATACAACACAGAAGTGGAATATATAAATGTTAAGACAAGTATCAGATAGATTACTCGCCATTGTGGCAGGTTCATTATTAGCTTTAATGATCAGTATTAATAGCGGATTAGCTATATTAAATTCTCCGCTTCAGGCCTCCTGGGCAGCGCATGGTATTGGTGCTTTGGTGGCCATATTTTTAGTCGTCGTGTATTCACGTTGTTTTCGATTGAGTCAGAGTAAAGCCAATCGCCATAAGAAGGATAATAAATTAATTAGCTTACCGTCTTGGGCTTACTTTGGCGGGATCCCTGGTGCCTTTACTGTGCTGTTAGCTGCAATAACAGTGAATAGTGAAATCGGACTCAGTGGCACTTTAGCGTGTGCGCTCGTCGGGCAAATTGTTTTTGGCATGATATCGGATCATTTTGGATGGTTTGAAAGCGAGATAAAAGCCTTTGTATTACAGGATTTATTAAAAGTATTACCGATTATAGCGGGCAGTTTTTTGCTTATATTCATTTAAAATACAAAGAGGTTAAGTAGTGTTACTTTATATTATTATTGGGTTGTTAAACGGTGTGGTAATTGGTTGTAGCCGAGCACTCAATGGGCAACTAAGTATGCATGTGATTGACCCATTAAAAGCCGTTATGCAATAGGATTAATTAAAAGTGTTGCCAGTGATAACGGGGACGTTTTTTTACTTATATTCATTTAAAATACAAAGAGGTCAAGTAGTGTTACTTTATATTGTTATTGGGTTGTTAAACGGTGTGGTGATGGGTTGTAGCCGAGCACTCAATGGGCAGCTAAGTATGCATGTTATTGACCCATTAAAAGCCGTTATGCAATAGGATTTATTAAAAGTGTTGTCAGTGATAACGGGGATGTTTTTTACTTCTACTCATTTAAAATACAAAGAGGTTAAGCAGTGTTGTTTTATATTGTTATTGCGTTATTAAACGGTGTGGTGATGGGTTGTAGCCGAGCACTCAATGGGCAACTAAGTATGCAAGCAGGCCCATTAAAAGCATCAGTGTGTAATCATTTAGTGGGTTTTATCCTGTTAAGCTTTTTATTGATTATCTGGAGCGTATTTCAGTCAGAGACGGAGTTATTGATTGTTTCTGCGCCTTGGTATTTATATTTAGGCGGTTTCATCGGTGCGCTTTATGTGGCGTTAAACAGTTTTATTTTATCGCAAATTGGGGCCGCGAATACCGCACTATTGGTGATCAGTGGGCAAATGATCACCGGAATATTTTTAGAGCATGAGTCTATGGCATTGAACAATTTTTTGGCCAATATCGTAGGCGTGATTTTGATTGGTATTGGGATTTACTTTTCACAGCTCAATTCATTTAAATTAATAAAGCAAAAATAAACCCAACAAGGTAACTTTTAGGTTTGATTAATGGTAATTAAGTTCCACCAGCATCAAAATCAATTTTTTCTTTTTGCTCTTTAGCAAACTCAAGCTTATGCTGATGCTCAACATCTTTCAGGCGGCTTGCTTCTTTTTTTGGAATATGTTGTATAGCATCTTCTAAAGCAAGAATGAGAAAATCACTGGATAATAGCTCTAAATCGCAGCCATATTCAGATGAAAGAGTTTCTAGTTCTCGATAGAGATGGATGGGTATATATACATTCAGTTTATGAAAATCGGGGAAGCAATTTCACAACGAGGATGTTCTACATGTTTTTCTGCACAGAGCTTTTCTATTAAGTGAGTTATTTTTGTTTTCATAAATACAGCTGTGCAATTTATGGTCAACCTAATGCTCGTAGGTGTAAATTTGTAAAATGTAAAATACTTGTTTCATTTTATTGTCATGCGGTTTTTATAAAGTTGGGTGAAAAAACAAGCTCTACTTTTACCCCTCCTGTTTTTGTATTGTGGATGTTAAATTGACCATTTAAATGTTGACTGCGCTCTTGCATGATTACCAATCCGTAATGATTGAGTTTTGTTGTTTTTTCAGGAAGGCCTATACCGTCGTCCTCTACGCATAAATGGATCTGTTTCTTTGTATCTGAAAAAACACGAACACTAACATTGTTGGCCTGAGAATGATTGAGTGCATTTTGTGTCGCTTCACGGGCTATCTGCATTAAATGGATTTCTTCATTTGGGGTGAGGGGTAAGTTTTGTATTTGATAATCTAAGTTAAAAAGCATTTTATTTTTTGCTCTTTCATTAACTTGATCGATGGTATAGATAAATGTTTGATATAAACCTTCATCATCGATTTTCAATCTAAAGGTAGTGAGTAATTCTCTCAGCTGCCGATAAGCATTATTAAGTCCATTTTTCAATTCGAGTTCAACATCTGCAATTTGAGCATCATTAGCCTTGCGTTGGCGAAGCTTCTGTAATCGAGCAACTTGCATTTTCAAATAAGATAAGGCTTGCGCTAGAGAGTCATGCAGTTCTCGTGCGATGGTATTACGTTCTGTTAATAATGCAATCCTGCGGTTTTGCTCATGCTGTTGACGAATGTAAAGTCCATTAGCTATTAAGGTTGAAATGGAAGAGAAAAGTTTATCCTGCCAAGGTTCGAGTATGATTCCTTTAGGTATGTGACAAATAAGAACACCGTAGTTAACATCATCTTTTTGGATGGCATAATGGGCAACTTGTGGATTGGTGCTTGGTTGTTTACTCGTATTTAAGCAATCATCACATTCTTTGGCTAAACAAGTTATTGGTAGCGGCTTATCTTGGGTAATTATGTGCTCATAGGGCACATTACTTTGCTCTGTGGTTAAGCATAAGTCAATGTCTGGCTTATTAGTGATAATGGCCAGTTTACTGATAATGGGGGCTAGATTCAGTTTTGAACCGGATTGATTGATCAGTTGTGATGTTTGATAGAGCAGGGCTAAAGAATCATTACTTTGGCGTGACTCGAAGGTTTTCTCTCTCACTCTTTGTTCCAGCTCGCCGTAAGAATTGGATAAAGCTTCTGACATTCGGTTCATGGTATCTGATAAAAGTCCTAGCTCATCATTTTGCTGAATTTGCGTTCTACTGGTGTAGTCGCCACTCATGATTTTTCTGGCTGTTTGAGTAAGTTCAGATAATGGCTTTTCAATTTTTTGATGCAGTTGGTACAAGATGAAAGCGGCCAGCGTGATGGTAATAAGCAGAGATAAGCTCAAAATCATGCGGATCATTAATATCCTATCTTCAGCCCCTTTTTGATAAAGGCCGACTAATTTATCTAAGTGATTAACGAAATATTCTATTTGACTATCGAGCAGTATTAAGTTTCTCTCGTTGAGCCTGTTTGGTTGGGCGGCGAGTAATAATAACCTCGGTTCTAAATCATTATTCCAGCTTCGTTGTGCTGAGGCCAATGAGTTTTCGATAGCAGGCTTGGCCATGGTGTTTAATAAGTTAGGATTGGATTGCTGCACTAAAAAGTTCAGTTTTTTAGAGAAGGCCTCAATAGCGGTATGAATTTTAGTTTGTTGTTGTGAATGGGTTAGAGTTTGCGTTTGTGGCAGTAAGGTTAAGTGGGTCAATATTTTATAGCTTTCATAGCGCAATGATCCGGCATTATTAATCACAAAGGCGTCTTGATCGGCCAGATCACTGATGAGGACAGAGCTTAGCATGCTAATAATCGATACCACGCTGATTAATAAAATCATGCTGCCAATTCGAAAAACGATGGAGTGAAACAATTGTTTTAGCATCTGTTTGCCTTAAAGTGCTATATGTTTATGCTTACCTCTAAAAAGTAAGTTGATTAACCCTTATATGGAATAAATAGCCTAAAGCTTGATAGAGTCTGATATTCAGGTTTCATGCATATACCTCCATAGAGGTAGTTAAGTGATAGTGACAAACAATCACATTTTAAAACTTGATCTGAGTCAAAGTATTATTTCATTCACTCTTTAATATGCAGGGCAATTATTATCGATTGGAGAATGAGATGAGTCGATTTTTGGACCGATTACGCTTCTTTAAACCTAAATCAGAAAGTTTTTCTGGAGAGCATGGCGTTACAACTGAGGAAGATCGTGGTTGGGAAGAGGGTTATCGTCGTCGCTGGCAACACGATAAAATCGTACGATCGACTCATGGTGTTAATTGCACGGGGTCTTGCAGTTGGAAAATCTATGTTAAAGATGGTTTGGTGACATGGGAAACCCAACAAACAGATTATCCCCGTACCCGGCCCGATTTACCCAATCATGAACCCCGAGGCTGCCCACGTGGTGCTTCTTATTCTTGGTATATTTACAGCGCCAATCGATTAAAGTATCCCAAAGTACGTAAGCGTTTAATTAAACTATGGCGTGAAGCGAGAACACAGTTTAATGATCCTGTTGATGCTTGGGGTTCTATTGTCGAAGATTCAGATAAATCTAAATCCTACAAACAGCAGCGTGGATTGGGTGGTTTCGTGCGTGCGGATTGGAAAGAAGTCAATGAAATCATTGCCGCTGCCAATGTGTATACCACTAAGACATTTGGTCCAGATCGTGTTTCAGGTTTTTCACCTATCCCTGCAATGTCAATGATTTCCTATGCTGCCGGCTCACGATATTTATCGTTGATCGGCGGTAATTGCTTAAGTTTTTATGACTGGTACTGTGATTTACCGCCCGCGTCACCTCAAGTTTGGGGGGAGCAAACCGATGTGCCTGAGTCGGCAGATTGGTACAACTCTAACTATATTCTGGCTTGGGGCTCAAATGTCCCTCAAACACGGACACCCGATGCGCACTTTTTAACGGAAGTGCGCTACAAAGGCACTAAAGTGGTGTCTATTTGCTCTGATTACTCTGAACTGTCAAAACTGACGGATCAATGGTTAGCGCCTAAACAAGGGACCGATGCGGCTTTGGCCATGGCATTTGGTCATGTCATTTTAAGTGAATATCATAAAACGGGTAAGAGTGAGTATTTCAACAATTACGTTAGAACCACTACGGATTTTCCTTATCTGGTGATGTTAGATGAAGAAGAGGGGCGCTTGATTCAAGGGCGTTTCTTACGAGCTTCTGATTTAGCCAATAACCTAGAGCAAGACAATAACCCTGAATGGAAAACCATCGGTGTTAATGAAACATCGGGTGAATTAGTGTCACCTACAGGCTCAGTCGGTTATCGTTGGGGTGAAAAAGGCAAGTGGAATATCAAGCCTCTCGATGGAAAAACAGGTGAAGAGGTTAAGTTACAGTTAAGCTTGAAACACAATAACGATGAAATTGTTGAGGTGGCCTTTCCGTATTTTGCCACTGAAGCGAATGCTCATGAACACAATTATTTTAGCCATACCGAGCATAGCGATATTATTAATCGGAAGGTACCCGCTAAGCGCATCACACTTGCTGATGGCTCACAAGTATTAGTCACGACAGTATTTGATTTAACCTTGGCCAATTATGGGGTTGATAATGGCTATGATTGTCAAAACTGTGCCACCTCTTATGATCAAGATTTACCTTATACTCCTGCTTGGCAAGAAAGGATCACGGGTTGTCGTCCTCAAGATGTGATTAAGGTGGCAAAAGAGTTTGCCTATAATGCCCATAAAACGCAGGGCCGCTCCATGATCATCGTTGGGGCCGGTTTGAATCATTGGTATCACATGGATATGAGCTACCGTGGTTTGATTAATATGCTAATGATGTGTGGCTGTATTGGTCAGTCTGGTGGTGGTTGGGCTCATTATGTTGGGCAAGAAAAACTACGGCCACAAACTGGTTGGCAACCGCTTGCCTTCGGGCTCGATTGGCAAAAACCGCCTCGTCATATGAACGGTACGTCTTTCTTTTATAATCATGCCAGTCAATGGCGTTATGAGAAGTTAGATATGAGTGAAGTGATTTCACCCTTAGCGAATAAAGATAAGTGGTCTGGCTCAATTATTGATTTTAATGTTCGTGCTGAAAAAATGGGTTGGCTACCATCGGCGCCGCAACTGGGGGTGAATCCGCTGACGTTATGCAAAGAAGCCCAAGCTGCTGGTATGTCTGCGAAAGACTATACCATTAAAAAGCTGACCTCTGGTGAAGTGAAATTTGCTTGTGAAGAGCCCGATAATCCGAAAAATTTTCCACGTAATATGTTCATTTGGCGCTCTAACTTATTGGGGTCATCAGGTAAAGGCCATGAGTATATGCTGAAGCATTTACTCGGCACTAAGCATGGCTTAATGGGCAAAGATTTATCTGAGTCAGGCGATAAAAAACCTCAAGATGTGAAATTTGAAGAGAAAGCAGCAGAAGGCAAAGTTGATTTACTGGTGACGCTTGATTTCCGTATGTCTACGACCTGCTTATATTCAGATATCGTTTTGCCGACGGCAACTTGGTATGAAAAAGATGATTTGAATACCTCAGATATGCACCCTTTTATTCATCCGCTTTCTCAGGCGGTGGATCCTGCATGGGAAGCACGTTCTGATTGGGATATCTTTAAAGGGATTGCGAAGCAATTCTCTAAAGCTTGTGTCGGCCATTTAGGCAAAGAGAAAGACATCGTCACGGTACCTATTTTGCATGACACGCCAGCTGAAATAGCTCAGCCATTTGGAGTGAAAGCGTGGTGGAAAGGTGAGTGTGACTTTATTCCGGGTCAAACGGCACCTAATTTAGTAGAAGTGGAACGCGATTATCCTAATACCTATGCTCGTTTTACCTCTTTGGGTCCAACATTGGATACTCAAGGTAATGGCGGTAAAGGGATTCACTGGAATACCCAAGATGAAGTAGATTTCTTAGGTTTACTCAATAAGAAGCACACTCATGGTGCTAATGCTGGACGGCCAAAAATAGAATCGGCAATTGATGCAGCCGAAGTGATTTTATCATTAGCACCTGAAACTAATGGTGCGGTCGCGGTAAAAGCATGGCAAGCGTTAGGTGAGTTGACGGGTCTTGACCATACGCATTTAGCACTGTCTAAAGCAGATGAGAAAATCCGTTTTCGTGATATTCAAGCTCAACCGCGTAAAATTATTTCGTCGCCTATTTGGTCGGGGTTAGAGGATGAGCATGTGTCTTATAACGCAGGTTATACCAATGTTCATGAGTCGATTCCATGGCGTACCATTACGGGGCGTCAGCAATTTTATCAAGATCATGAGTGGATGCGTGATTTTGGCGAGAATATGTGTTGTTACAAGCCACCGATTAATACCAAAACTGTGCAGCCCTTGATGAACAAGAAGCCTAACGGTAATAAAGAAATCGCCCTTAACTGGATAACACCGCATCAGAAATGGGGTATTCACAGTACCTATTCAGACAATTTATTGATGCTGACGCTTTCTCGTGGTGGCCCTATTGTGTGGTTATCTGAGATTGATGCTGAAACGGCTGGTATTGTCGATAACGATTGGATTGAAATCTTTAACGTTAATGGTGCTATTGCGGCTCGTGCGGTGGTATCACAGCGAGTTCCTGAAGGTATGAGCATGATGTACCACGCTCAAGAGCGTATCGTGAATGTCCCCGGCGCTGAAACGACGCAAACCCGTGGTGGTATTCATAATTCAGTCACCCGAGCTGTGATGAAACCAACCCATATGATAGGGGGGTATGCGCAGCAATCTTATGGCTTTAACTATTACGGTACAGTGGGTTGTAACCGAGATGAATTCGTTATTGTGCGTAAGATGAGTAAGATAGATTGGCTCGACGAAGAGGCGAAACATGGCGGTGAAACACAGTCTGAAGAGCAAATGAATGAGTTTAAGGGGTAGAACGATGAAAATCAGAGCGCAGATAGGCATGGTTCTAAACTTAGATAAGTGTATTGGTTGTCATACTTGTTCGGTCACCTGCAAAAACGTGTGGACCTCACGTGAAGGTGTTGAATACGCTTGGTTTAACAACGTTGAAAGCAAACCCGGTATTGGTTTTCCTAAAGAGTGGGAAAACCAAGATAAGTGGAACGGGGGGTGGGTGCGTAATAAGTCCGGTAAATTAGAGCCTAAGCAAGGGGGTAAACGTCGTATTTTATCGAATATTTTTGCTAACCCTGATTTACCTGAAATTGATGATTATTACGAGCCGTTTGATTTCGATTATCAGCATTTACATACCGCCGGTGAAGCAAAGCATCAACCCGTTGCTCGTCCTCGATCTTTGATCACGGGTCAAAGAATGGAGAAGATTAACTGGGGTCCGAATTGGGAAGAAATTCTGGGAACCGAGTTTAAGCATCGTCGAGCGGATAAGAATTTCGATAACGTACAAGCAGATATGTATGGTGAGTTTGAAAATACCTTCATGATGTATTTGCCCCGTTTGTGTGAGCATTGCTTAAACCCCGCATGTGTTGCGAGTTGCCCAAGTGGTGCAATTTATAAGCGCGATGAAGATGGCATAGTCTTGATTGACCAAGAAAAATGCCGTGGTTGGAGAATGTGCGTTTCCGGTTGCCCGTACAAAAAAATCTATTACAACTGGAAAACCGGTAAGTCAGAGAAATGTATTTTCTGTTATCCACGTATTGAAGCGGGCGAACCGACAGTCTGCTCTGAAACTTGTGTGGGTCGTATTCGCTACCTTGGGGTCATGTTATATGACGCAGATCGTATCGAAGAAGCGGCATCGGTGCCGAATGAGCAGGATTTGTATCAGGCTCAGTGTGATATTTTTCTTGACCCGAATGATGAAGCCGTCCAGGAAGCGGCATTGAAGGAGGGGATCCCTCAAGCATGGCTTGACGCTGCTGTGGCATCGCCTGTGTATAAAATGGCGATGGAATGGAAAGTGGCGCTGCCATTACACCCTGAATACCGTACCTTGCCTATGGTGTGGTATGTACCGCCATTGAGCCCAGTGCAATCGGCGATTGAAGCGGGTCATGTAGGAGTTAATGGTGTTATTCCAGACTTGAAGTCATTACGGATCCCCATGAAGTACCTGGCTAATCTATTAACTGCGGGTGATGAAGCGCCAGTGATTAATGCCATGGAGCGAATGTTGGCCATGCGTGCCTTTAAACGTGCTGAGCAAGTGGAGCACGTTGAAGATTTAGCGGTGCTTGAACAAGTGGGAATGGATAAATATCAAGTCGAAGATATGTATCAAACCATGGCAATAGCGAATTATGAAGATCGTTTCGTTATTCCATCGAGCCATAAATCTTATGCTGAAAATGCCTTTGAGGTGAAATCGGGCTGTGGCTTTAGTTTCGGTGATGGTTGTAGCAGTAGTGGGGATGCTAATGGGGTTAATGTGTTTGGGGGTAAGAGCCAAACTAAGCGTGAGGTTATTCCCGTTAAAATCATCGATGCGGCAGATTAAGGAGTCACAATATGCAGATATTAACGATTGTTTCTCATTTAATCGATTATCCCACTCAAGCGCTTTGTGATGAGCAGGAACAGATTAAGGACTTGATTAAAAAGGATGACTTTTTAATCGATGAGGATAAAAACGCGCTGCTTAACTTTGTTGAAATGCGCATGCAAATGCCTTTGCTTGATTGGCAATCTGAATATGATGGGTTGTTTGAGCGGGGGCGCTCATTATCGCTGTTTTTGTTCGAGCACCTTCATGGCGAGAGTCGAGATCGTGGCCAAGCAATGATTGATTTAATTGCTCACTATAAAGAGGCTGGGCTGGATATTGGGGTACGTGAATTACCTGATTATATTCCATTATTCTTAGAGTTTGTCTCGACTCAAGGCGAGAAAAATGCTCGTTCTTGGTTGCAAGATGTGTCGCATATTTTAGCGTTACTACAAGTTAGGTTAGTGCAGCGGGAGAGCAATTATGATTGTTTATTTGCCGCCTTGTTGAACTTAGCTGAAGCCGATATTGATCTGACTGATCTCGCCGCGCAAGTTAAAGACGAGCCCAGAGATGACACCAAGGAAGCGATTGACAAGGTGTGGGAAGAAGAGATGGTGACTTTTGGTGGTGAATCACAAGCCGAGGCTTGTGGTAATAGTAACAATAAGCCCAATGAGACCCAAAGACGGGATCAAGAAGTGCCTATTCATTTAATGGATCCTATCTTGGAGACAATGAAAGCCGCATCAGGCTCAAAGAGTACCACACATATCGATAATGGCACTAAAAAAACAGTAGGAGGGATGTGATCATGGATTACCTTAATACATTATTGTTTGGCGTTTACCCTTACATTGCGTTTACCGTGTTTTTGGTAGGCAGTGGGCTTAGATATGATATGGGGCAATATACCTGGAAAACAGGCTCTAGCCAAATGCTGGATAGTAAAGGGATTAAAAAAGGCAGTCTGGCATTTCATATTGGTATTATTGCCGTGTTAGCGGGCCACTTCGTGGGCTTGTTGACACCACATCAAGTCTGGGATGTGTTGGGCATCTCTGGGCCGACGAAGCAATTGATTGCTATGGGGGCAGGGGGCTTCTTTGGACTGATTTGTTTATATGGTATCGTCATTTTATTAAAGCGCCGCTTAAATAATCCACGGGTGCGAGCCACGAGCTCACGCATGGATATTGTTATTTTACTGCTAATTTTTATTCAGCTTGTTTTAGGCTTGATCAGTATTTTATTCTCCTTCGCCCATCTCGATGGCGTTGACATGTATAAGATGATGGGTTGGGCACAGAATATTGTAACCTTCGATGCCGCTGAAGCTGCTGCCTCATTGAGCAGTGTGGGCTTTATTTATAAATTGCACATTTTGTTGGGAATGACCTTATTTGTGCTGTTTCCCTTTAGCCGATTAGTGCATGTGTGGAGTGTACCTGTGGGTTATATGACGCGTCAGTATCAAATTGTCCGTAAAAAAGTATGATATTAACGCTAGCTCTAAGAGCTAGCTGTTTTGACTGAATAATAAAAGAGGTTGTTATGCAAGCAACAGATAGAGCTGGATCAAGTGCTAAGCATACAGGATGTCATGGCGCTGAAGTGAAAGCGGAAACCTTACCTGATATCTCCAATATTCAGGTTAACGGTGTCTTGATCGATGAAGCCAGTGTGTTGGCTGAAATGCAATATCATAATGCCAGTTCACAGTCTGCCGCTATGGTTGAAGCGGTGAGATCATTGATTATTCATGAACTGTTACTGCAGCAATTAAAAAAAACAAGTATTAAAGAAGATATTGAGGCACTCAATTCCACTGAAGAGAGTGCGTATTTCGACCGTTTGATAGAACAAGAGGTGTATACCCCTCAGGCTAATGAGCAAGAGTGCCAACACTTCTTTGATAATAACCGTAAAAAATTCAGCACATCTCCTTTATTGGAAGTACGGCATATTTTACTGGCGGCGAGCCCTGAGGATATCAAGTTACGAGCGGAGTTGAAAGTACTTGCAGAGAATATGATTGAGTCACTCAAGCAAGATATTCATGGTTTTGAGGCTTTAGTTGAGATGCATTCAGCTTGTCCATCTAAAAAGCATAAAGGCCAGCTAGGGCAAGTATCTAAAGGGCAAACCGTTGCAGAGTTTGAAAAATATTTACTGGTGGCTGAAGAAGGGCTTATTCCTTTCGTCATAGAGTCTCGCTATGGGTTTCATGTTGTGGTGATTGACAGACGAGTCGAAGGGGTCGAGTTGCCGTTTGAATATGTTAAAGATCGGATTTTGGGTTACCTTAATGAGAAGGTTCAGCGAAAAGCGACGGCGCAATATATTCAAACTTTGATCCAAGCGGCGGATATTAAAGGGCTTGATTTTGATATGGATACATCTCCTTTATTACAATAAATAATAATGTTTAAGCGTTTCCTAATGATTAAGTTTTAGGGGCGTATATATTCGTAGCTATTTAAGCTGCATATTCAATGATCACGGGTATCAATAAGACATGAAGTATCCACCATCAACTGGAAAAACGAATGCTGTCAGATGAGATTGGACGTCAGTTTCAATATTTACGCTTATCAATTACCGATGTGTGTAATTTTAAATGTAATTATTGTTTACCAGAAGGTTATGACTGTGATGGTGAACGAGACTTTTTATCGATGCCTGAATTCACCACCTTGGTGCAGGCCTTTGCACAATTGGGAATGAAGAAAATTCGATTAACGGGGGGGGAACCGGGGTTACGGAGAGAATTGACCGATATTATTCACCTTTGTAGCCGGACTGAAGGCATTGAACAAGTTGCACTAACCACCAATGGTTTTAATTTAGAAACCCATATAGAACAATGGGTAGGTGCAGGGTTGACGGCGTTAAATGTCAGCGTGGACAGTTTAGACCCTCGATTATTCCATGCCATTACGGGACATCAAAAGCTACAAAGCATCTTGAGAGGGCTTGAGCGTGCAGAGCAACTTGGGCTGAAGAAAATTAAGCTTAATGCCGTGTTGTTGAAACAGTTCAATTATCATCAATTGGATGATTATCTTGCTTGGATCAAAACAAGAAATGTGACTATTCGTTTTATCGAGCTAATGGAAACCTTAGATAATCAAACTTTTTTTGATGAAAATCATATATCGGGAGAGAAAATCCAGCAATACTTATTGCAACAGGGTTGGAATGAAGTAATAAAACCACCCTTTTCTGGGCCGGCAGTTGAATTCTATCACAATGATTATGTTGGTAGAATAGGCTTGATTATGCCTTACAGTAAAGATTTTTGTGCCCAATGCAATCGCTTACGTATGTCTGCAACGGGTAAGCTGCATTTGTGTTTGTTTGGCGAAGAAGGCATTGATTTACGCCCTCAATTACGTAATGGTGATCTTATTGGCACCAGTGAGGCAATAGAGGCGGCACTATTCGATAAAAATAAAGCGCATCAATTATCGCAACGGATAGTGGGGCAAACTCGACACTTGGCTATGCTAGGAGGTTAAAGGGAAGTCTTACTGATGATAGAGATAGTAGGCAATATGGGAAATTGAGAAGTGGTGGAGGTAATGATAGAAACGGCAACAGTATTAGGCGTGATCCTTGCGGGTGGGAAATCAAAACGAATGGGCACCGATAAAGCCAATCTTTGTATTGATGGGCAATCTATGCTGGTGCGTAATCAGCTTTTATTACAATCCATCGGTATCAACAACATTCTTGTATGTCGAAATAAAGCCGAGTATTTGTCGGATATTCATCCTGATTGTGGACCTATGGGAGCGATCCATAGTGCGCTTAATTATGCGCAAAAAAATAATAAATATCAGTCACTCATTATTATACCTATTGATATGCCGTTACTCAATAAGCCATTATTACAAGCGCTGATGAATACTCAAGGGAGCTGCTCTGCTCAATATTATCAAGATACGCCGTTGCCTTTATTTTTACCTTATCATTCCTCTTATGTTGCTTTGAGCGAAACGGTGGCGACGTCCCCAATAAATCGCTCAATTAAAGCATTTCTAGGCTTAATCGACAGTGAATATCTCATCTATGAGCAGTCTGAAAGATTAATCAATACCAATAGCAAAGAGCAATGGAGACAAGCGGTTAATACATTGCTAGCAAATAAAAAGGAATAAGGTAATGACAAAAAACAAACCTTTTAAATCATTAAATATCGTTGTGTTGACGGTGTCGGATTCACGTGATGAGTCCAATAATACCGCTGGTGATCTGTTAGCGGATGCACTCGTGGCCGAAGGGCATCAGTTGAGTGAAAAAGTGATCGCGACAGATGATATTTATCAAATTCGTGCGCTTACCTCTGTTTGGATCGCTTCGACGGATGTACAAGTGGTATTGGTCACGGGTGGCACTGGCTTTAACGATAAGAATGCCACGATTAAAGCATTGACGCCTTTATTTGATAAAACCGTCGAGGGTTTTGGAGAATTATTTCGTCAATTATCGTTCGATGATATTGGGACGTCGACATTGCAGTCGCGCGCGGTAGCTGGACTTGCGAATGGTACGGTTATTTTCTGCATGCCTGGCTCAATAGGCGCATGCCAATTGGGCTGGGACAAAATCATACAGACCCAGCTCGATGCTCGACATGGTCCTTGTAATTTTGTGCCGCATTTGAAATGAGTCTGCACAGGGTTATTTATTATGTGGTCTAAACTGTTGCAGCCTTTCTTTATGTTATTTTGCAATTCACAATCCAAGCAGGGCTTTTTTACTTTACTCCTCTTGTTTTAAAATTGTTCAATAAAATAGGTTGTTATGCTGTCTATTGTTTATTCCATTTTGCCAATATTTTTAGCCCTTACTGGTGGGGTTGTATTAGGGAAAAGTGCGCCTAATACACTGCCTCAGTTAGCGGCTAAATTTATCGGGCCATTAGTTTGGTTATTACTATTATCGATTGGAATACAGTTCGGCAGTATTTTTGAAGATCCTAAAGCGGCGGGGCGTACTTTATATGTGGCTGCTGTGTTTGCAGGCCTCACGACTTTAGTACCTTGTGTATTAATGTTTGGTTTATCTCATAAAAAGAGAAAAGCTGAAAAGCGTGCGATTCAACAAGATAAAGTCAGTCTTTTGGCCCCATTAAAAGAGTGTGCTCTAGCTCTAGGCATGTTGTTGATGGGGATTTTATTGTCTTTGTTTTTTGCCTCAATTAATGTGAATGAAAATGCTTTTTTTGAAGCGGCATTATTGACTGATATTTTGTTGTATAGCTTAATTTTTTTAGTCGGGGTTGATATTGTTGGCGTGAAGCTATCTTCGAGCTGGTATTCCTTGAATATTCTCATTATTCCGATATTAGTGGTTTTAGGTTCACTGTTAGGTGGCTTAATAGCTGCGGTATTCATCAAGCTGCCTTTTACAACAGGGTTGGCGTTATCCAGTGGTTTTGGCTGGTTTACCTTGTCAGGCGTACTAGTGTCCGCTGAGTTAGGGCCTGCTTTTGGTGCTATCGCCTTGATGACTGATCTCTTTCGAGAGTTATTGGCGATTATTCTGCTGTATTTATTTGGAAGGGAGTTTTCCAGAGAGTGCATTGCCGCAGGAGGCGCAACCACATTGGATTCAACCTTGCCTATTGTGAAACAAACCTGTTCCAGTGATAATCTTCTGACAGCATTGGTGAGTGGATTACTATTGACGTTATTGGCACCTATTTTGATGACGTTTTTCTTATCAATAAGTCACTTATACCCGTGATACTTCAAGATGCATGTTTTCAGAGTCAGTAAAACCAATCAATTTAAAGCGCATGATTGCGGGAATGTAGGCACCTTTTAAAAGCATGCAACACAGAAGTGGTTGGTTTTAATGGCTCCTAATAGGCTGGTTTAAAAGCCTTTTATACTGCGTTGTTGAGCATTAACTTAGAATCACTAGGTCATCTGCTCAGAGCCTTGCCTACAAGTCTTTTAATTCCAGCTGAATCCTGCATTTTGAAGTATCACGGGTATATAATCTCCGTAAGTCCGCTGTATTAATGACTATACTCCAAACCAAAAGCAGGATCATCAATGTATGCTTTTCTTATTCTAAGAAAAGCATACAGACAAACTTATATTAGTGAAGCAATGACTTAGGCTTCTGTGAACGATGGCTCAGGATAAAAATAATCTTCAGCGAAACCTATAATTGCCATTCCCGATGCACAAAGGGCACCCGTCGCTAAAATCTCTGGAGCGGCAAAGGCCAATGCTACAACTGAAGCGGCAGCTATGCCAATTACTGCACCGTTTATAGCGTAGTCTGATGCGCGATTCCCACCGTTAACTTGCTCTATTTCATTGATATTTAATTCTTTCATGTTATTGATGCTCTCTTAGGTATTAATGAGGATATTTCCCTTGTTTCTCAACATATCGGGAGATATGAGATGATTCGACTCAACTCTTTAATGAAATTATACCAATTAACATATTGTTATTCTTATACAAAAAAACTAATTTATAAGAAACAGCCTTAGACTTTAGCCGGAGGCTTGTCTAACGTCTCTATGTTTTTTTAGGCGGTGTTGCTTGATCTGATATGTAACTCTCATTTTATTTGAGATTTGTTGTCACACTTTTAATTTGTTAGTTGTCTTGGATAGATTGAGTGTGAATGAGCGAACGAACCGCATTCATATTACACGACATCTTTCATTTTAAATTTAAGGAAATTGCCGATATTTTGAATAAGTCGTCAGCGACATGTCGAAAATTAGCCTGTCGTAGTCGAGATAAATTAAATCAAAAAAATACTGATGTAGTAACGTCTGTGGCACAACATCAAAAAATGATCGACGCTTTTTTTGTGGCCATAAAAGAGGCTAATATGGATGGCATAATTAACATACTCAGTGATGATGTGGTGTTTTATTCGGACGGAGGCGGTAAAGCGGCGGCATCGAAAAAAGTCATTACAGGACAAGAGGCTGTGATCACCTGGATGTTAAAAGTCTTACATCCGGCATTTTCAGCGACAGGAGATAGAGCGCTGACTCGGCGTGCCATTTGGTACAATGGTGGGCCTGGTTTAGGGTTATTTTCAAAAGGCACAATAGTAACGGCATTTAATTTCACGCTCTCAGGTAAAGGCATCGAATCTATTTTTGCCTTACGGAATCCGGATAAATTGAAATATTTTTCTAACATTAATCGGTAAATACTTGATGTCTTCATCATGGTCTGAAAGATAGCTAAGCCAATAACCAATATCATGTGATATTCAAGCCATAGGTTTCATATTGCCTATGGCGATTTCTTTGCTTGGTAATTAACCATCCATACGGCTGCCTCAACGCGAGATTTTAAGGCTAGCTTTTTGAGTAAGTGTTTTACATGGACTTTCACTGTGCCATCTGTAATGTCGAGTTCTCTTGCGATTAGCTTATTACTTAAACCCTTGGCGATAAGCTTGATAATGTCATGTTCTCGACTGGTTAACAGAGAAAGAATTTTAGTGTCTTTCTTTTCAGGGCGTCTGAGTGCGGTGATTAAGACATCGGTGAGCGTTTCACTAATGACCATTTTTCCGGTGACGGATTCTTTGATTTTTTCTATAATATCATCTGGTTCCATATCTTTAAGTAAGTAACCATCCGCGCCAGAACGAATAGCTTCTAAGACATCTTCATTATTATCGGAAACGGTGAGCATGAGTATTTTTGCTTGAACGCCTTGATGACGTAATGCTCGAAGTGTTTCTAATCCATCCATACCTTGCATGTTGAGATCGAGAGTGATCAAATCTGGATTTTTTTCTGCTGCGATAGTGAGTGCTTCAACACCTGAACTGGCTTCGGCTACAACTTTCAATTCATTTTCTAATTCAATTAGTTGTCTAAGACCTTTACGTAATAAAGGGTGGTCGTCGACCATCATTATGGACATTCTTTCATCTAATAGCATTCATTGGATCCTTACTTCCGAGTTGTTGGTTGTTAATATCATAACGCCCTATTATTTATAGAGTATGATTCACATCAATAAAGAGGCTATTAATGAGTAAGTCTGTTTATCCCTAAAGCGGTAGTTTTCACCGTGGCGAGATTATGGTAAGTCTTTGTATTTAAGTTAATTTACATTGTTTTCTCTTGGTTTGTTTGAGCCGTTTTATCGATAGGGATAAGTGAGCCTACTCATTCATGTGAATAGTGATGCAGTACAAAAATTGTCATAGTTAAAGTTCATAATATTGAGCTGATTTGAGCTTGTGGAGGGTACGATGGCAGACTTACAAAAGTGGGATCCTGAAGATAAGGTTTTTTGGGAGTCCGAAGGCAAAAAAATAGCAAACCGGAATCTTTGGATTTCGATTCCAAGCTTGTTATGTGGGTTTGCCGTGTGGTTATATTGGGGGGTCATTACAGTACAGATGCTTAATCTTGGCTTCCCTTTTGCTAAATCTGAATTGTTTACTTTAATGGCTATATCGGGGTTAACTGGAGCGACACTTAGGATCCCCAGTAGTTTCTTTATTCGTTTATGTGGTGGACGTAATACCTTATTCTTCACGACCGCCTTATTAATGCTACCTGCATTTGGAACTGGGATTGCGTTGCAAAGCCAAGATACGCCTTTATGGGTTTTTCAGGTTTTAGCACTATTGTCGGGGATTGGCGGGGGGAATTTTGCTTCTTCTATGTCAAATATTAGTTTTTTCTTTCCCAAAAAACAGCAGGGTTTAGCGCTTGGAATGAATGCGGGACTCGGCAATTTTGGCGTGACTAGTATGCAAATTCTGGTGCCTTTGTTTATGACCTTTGCCGCTTTTGGTGGCGATCCAATGATCTTGTTAAATTCCAGTGGCACCTTGATAGGTAAAATTCCTGCTGGCTCTGAGACTTGGATACAAAATTCAGGTTGGATTTGGTTGGTGTTTTTAATTCCATTAGCGTTTGCTGGTTGGTTTGGTCTTAACAATATTAAAACACCTGATGTGTCTCCTGACATAGGTAACCCCTTGACATCTTGGTTACTGATTTCTGTGATGTTACTTATCGGCTTTTTAACTGCAGGGGTGGGGTTATGGCTATTACTCCCTCAAGAAGTGAATGGTTCAGGATTTAATGTACCTAAAGAAATTGTTGTAATAATGGTAGTTATTTCTACAGTCTTCTTATTAAAACAACTACCCGGAGCGATAAGATCAAGTTTAGATCGTCAATATAAAATTTTCGATAATAAACATACTTGGATTATGAGTATTATTTATACCATGACCTTTGGGTCGTTTATTGGCTTTTCGGCATCCTTACCTTTGTCTATCAAGGTCATATTTGGTTATCAACATATCATGGTTGATGGTGTGATGACCCATAGTACGGTGAATACCAATGGTCCTAGTGCACTCATGTACGCTTGGATGGGGCCTTTTATCGGTGCGTTGATCCGACCTGTTGGAGGCTGGATTGCCGATAAACTGGGTGGTGCTTTAGTGACCCAAGTTTGCTCTTTTATTATGGTGATAAGTGCCCTCGCGGTTGCTTATTACATGCAAGCAGCTTATCAATCATCAACGCCTGAAATTTATTTTGTGCCCTTTTTCTTATTGTTTTTAGTGTTATTTGCGGCCACAGGCATAGGCAATGGTTCCACTTTTCGGACAATTGCGATGGTTTTCCCGAAAGAACAAGTCGGACCCGTATTGGGTTGGACTTCTGCCATTGCCGCTTATGGTGCGTTTTACATACCGAAAGTATTGGGGGAGCAAATTAAATTAACCACCCCAGAGGATGCACTCATCGGGTTTGCTGGTTTCTACCTGATTTGTTTATTTATCAACTGGTGGTTTTATTTACGTAAAGGTGCGGAATTTCATAATCCTTAACGTTGATTAACTTGGATATATATGTTTAAAAGCATTGAGCTTGATCCTCAATGCTTTTAAGTTAACGTCAGTTCTTGTTCTAAGATGTTGTGTAATTCGGGCAAACAACTGCCGCAGCCGGATCCCGCTTGCGTGACTCGAGTCAGATCAGTCAGCTGATTGATGTCATGTTGACGTATGGCATGGCATAACTGAGTGCGACCGACTTGTTTACAGGCGCAAATGAGCTCACCTACGGCAAGTGATCCTTGTGGTAAGTTAGCTAGTAAGCTCAGTGACATGTCACTATCTATGGGGTGGCTGAGTAACGTCCTAAACCAAGAACGGCTATCTTTGGGGAGTTTATTGGAAACCATATAGGCAAAATCAATTTGCTTATCTGTGATATTCGCAAATCGAAAATTGGATTGATTGTCATTAAAGCTTAGCTGGTTATGGTGAGCGACTTTCTGAAATGAATGCAGTTGCTGTTGTAATTGAGCGGGAATGAGTTGACTGGCTATATGATATAAATACCCATTCGTGACCGTTTGCTTCACCCAATAAGGAAAGGCAGTTAAGTCTGACTCTAACGCTGAAATTGTTTTCTTCGTCAGTAGTAAGGCGTCACTTTGATAAGGATAAACGTGAATATTAACGGCGGTATGTTTGAATTCAGGTTGTCCAGATATGGCATCAACATGCTGACTAATGAGTTGGCCAATTTTACCTCGACTGGAGGTGGTGTTGCTCCAGTGTATGGGAGCAAACAATTCACCACGGCGAAGTTGCTCAGATAATGTCACTTTAAGAAGACTCTTTCCCAATGTACTGGATATTTCAACAAGTTCTCCTTGCTGTAATGCTTGGCGTTTAGCATCAAGGGGATGAAGATAAAGCGTGGGTTCGGCTTGATAAGCACTGAGGCTTGGGGATAACCCACTGCGGGTCATCGTATGCCATTGATCGCGTATTCTTCCCGTATTGAGTATAAAAGGATATTGACTGCTCACCTGCTGTAAGGGTAAATGATATTTTAGGGCGATAAATTGAGCTTTAGTCGAAGAGGTGAAGTAAACGCCTTCGCTAAACAGTCTGTGATGTTCAATGTTGCTTTGCTTACTCATTAATGGCCACTGCTGCGGCGATAATAGATTATATTCAGTGGCACTTAACTGGCTTAAGCCTGCTAAATTTAATGCCCTTGCTGTTGAACCATAATTATTAAGCTCCGTGAGTTGGGCATATTCTTTGAAAATATCAGCTTCGTGGCGATAGTTGAAAGCGCTTTCAAATCCCATATGCTTAGCCACCTGGCTAATAATCCACCAGTCTGGCTTTCCTTCACCTGGCGTGGGGAGTAGACGTCGTTGCCTTGAAATACGTCTCTCTGAATTGGTCACCGTGCCCGACTTTTCAGCCCAGCCTTGCGCGGGTAGCAATACATTGGCCGTACGTGTGGTGTCGGTATCTTCAATACAATCAGATACCACCACAAAAGGACATTTTTCGAGTGCTTGTTGTATTTTATGGCTATTGGGTAGGCTGACGACAGGATTGGTTGCCATGATCCAAATCGCTTTTATTTCACCGCGATCCAGCGCATCGAACATATCGATTGCTTTAAGGCCGGGTTTGCTTGCTAACGTTGAGGTTTGCCAATATTCACTGAGCGTTTGATGGTGTGCTTGGTGATTAAACTCCATGTGGGCAGCTAACGTATTAGCAAGGCCACCGACTTCTCTTCCTCCCATCGCATTGGGTTGGCCTGTTATTGAGAAAGGGCATGCGCCGAGTCGGCCTACTTTACCTGTGGCGAGATGGCAATTGATAATGGCGTTGACCTTATCCGTGCCATAACAGGATTGATTCACGCCTTGAGAGTAGAATGTCATCACTTTGTTAGTATTGGCAAAATGCTCATAAAAAGTCATGAGATCGGTTTGAGATAAGGATAATAACGCGGCGAGTTTATCGAAACTGGGGGTGTCTTGTTGAGCACTGACAAGCGTATCGCTAAAGCCTTCGGTATGTTTTTCGATGTAATGTCTATCCAGCTTTTGCCTGCGATTAAGTTCACACAACAGTCCGTTAAAAAGGGCTACATCGGCACCAGGGCGGATCGCTAAATGTAAATTGGCTATCTCACAGCTAGCCGTAGAACGGGGATCGATAACAACCACATATAAATGAGGCTTGTATTTTTTAGCCTCTTTTATACGCTGATAAATAACGGGGTGACACCAAGCTAGATTTGAGCCAACAAGAATGATCATCTCAGCGTGTTCTATATCTTGATAGCAGCCTGGCACCAGATCTGAGCCAAAGGCGCGTTTGTGGGCACTCACACTCGAAGACATGCAAAGACGCGAGTTAGTATCAATATTTGCACTACCAATAAAGCCCTTCATGAGTTTATTAGCCACATAATAGTCTTCGGTGAGTAATTGCCCTGAGGCATAAAATGCAATGGCATTCGGTCCATGCTCTCGGATGATTTTGGTGAATTGTTGGGCGACATGGGTTAATGCTTGTGGCCAAGCGGTCATTTCTTTTTCGATCATTGGGTGATGCAATCTCCCTGTGGGTGTCACTGTTTCCCCCAGTGCCAATCCTTTAGAGCATAGCTTGCCATAGTTCGCTGGATGGGTTTCATCTCCTCTTATTTCGAGTTGACCTTGATGATTTGTTTTTGCTTCAACGCCACAACCGACACCGCAATAAGCGCAAGTGGTTTTGATCCATGGCCGACTTGAATCTTGGCTCATTAATGACTCCATTATCTTATTTTTATTTCTCTTTTAAAAAGCTAAGCAATGATCGAACCAAATCAATGCACAGACTAAATGTACTTTTTTATTGTCAGGTTTAATTTAAAAATCAGTTCGTTAGTGAGGATTTTGTTTTATGGTGAGGCGGTATAATCGTCAGTGATGGGTCATCATCTGGGCACAGGTATGAATTGTTCACCAATTTAGCGCATGAATGCACTGAATTGTTTCTTTTTTGTAACTATTGCTTGCTTGCCCTGTAATGTTAAAAAAGTGTTATTCTCATATATTATAATTAATGCATTGTTTGTAAAGGTTTTATTTTTTAATTGTGCATGTGTTTTTTTATTGGCATTGCCTTTGCTGAGCTTTAGACCCAAGTAGTCTGTAAAGAAGGAGGCGATGATGTTCAATAATAGTATTCATTCGAGCCGAGAGGTCGTCAGTCTAGCGGCGCGTTTTCTTGCGGGGAAGCGTCTTCTGGGCAAAGTGAGTCTTGTGGGGGCGGGGCCTGGGGATCCGGACTTACTCACAGTGAAAGCACTTCGCTGCATTCAAAGCTGCGACTTGATTGTGTATGACCGTTTAGTGAGTGATGACATATGCAACTTATTTCCGGCTAAGACTGAATCTATCTATATGGGAAAAGCCAAGAATTGTCGTCGTTTTTCTCAAGATGACATTAATCAATTATTGATAGAAAAAGCGAAGTTAGGCATGAATATTTGCAGGCTAAAAGGGGGCGATGCATTTGTTTTTGGTCGCGGTGGTGAAGAGGTTTTAGCACTAAAGCAAGCTGGCGTTGAGGTGGATCTTGTTCCCGGTATTACAGCTGCAGCGGGATGCACGACTTATGCCGGTATACCCTTAACTCATCGAGGGCTGGCACAAGGCTGCACTTTTATTACTGCACATGCAGAAAAAAATCTCGATATTCACTGGCAGAGTTTAGCGCAACTCGATCACACCTTAGTTTTTTATATGGGCATAACCAAAGCCGACTTTATTCAATCTCATTTGATGAATGCGGGACTCGACCCTTCCACACCAGCGGCATTAATTGAAAATGGTTGTTGTGACAACCAAAGGGTGATTTCGGGTGTGCTATCTCAACTCAGTCAACTCGTCGAGTCAAACCAAGTGCAATCACCGGCATTAATTGTGATTGGAAAGGTGGTGAATTTAGCGCAGCAGTTAACGTGGTTTCAGCAAGAAACAACAGCACGGTCGATACGGCAATTTGCTTGATATGAAGAATAAAAAAGGACTAGGGGGTCGGTAATGAATAAGTTGATGAATAACTCAATGAGTAAAAAGCGTATTTTAGTCGTCGGTAATGGCATGGTCGGACATCGTTTCATTGATACTCTCATTAAAGCCGATGAAAAAGACAATTATTCGTTAAGGACTTTTTCAGAAGAGCCTCTTTTAGCTTATGACAGAGTGCAATTAACGCAGTATTTTAACGGTAAGACGAAGCAGGACTTGGCGTTAACGGACAGTGATTATTATCATCAACACGGGGTGGACTTTATCTTAAATGATAAAGTGACTCGTATTGAAGCAGGATCGAAGAAAGTGATCACCGCTTCGGGTCGCGAGGCCTATTATGACAAATTAGTGCTAGCCACCGGCTCTTATCCTTTTGTGCCTCCCATTCCTGGAAAAGATCAAGCACATTGCTTGGTATATCGTACCCTCGATGATTTAGATGCCATTCGTTTATCGGCTAAAAAAAGTAAAGTGGGTGTGGTGATTGGGGGGGGATTATTAGGACTTGAGGCCGCCAATGCGTTAAAGAGTTTGGGTATGGAAACTCATGTTGTCGAATTCGCCCCCCGTTTAATGGCTGTGCAACTGGATGATGGTGGGGCTGCACTGTTGAGGCGAAAAATTGAAGCCTTAGGGGTCGGCGTTCATACTGAAAAAGCCACCACTGAAATCATTAAAGGTGAAGATTGCCGTTATCGATTGAATTTTACCGATGACACTTATGTTGAGACCGATATGCTGGTTTTTTCTGCAGGTATTCGCCCCCAAGATGAACTAGCGCGTCAATCAGGATTAGACTTAGGTCAGCGCGGGGGCATTGTGATTAACGATCAATGCCAAACCAGTGATCCGGATATTTATGCCATCGGTGAATGCGCCTTATGGCAGCAACGTATTTTCGGCCTTGTGGCACCGGGATATGCCATGGCGAAAGTGGCAGCAGCTCATATTCTAGGGCAAGAAGCGGCTTTTACGGGAGCCGATATGAGCACTAAACTGAAATTATTGGGAGTGGATGTCGCCAGTATTGGTGATGCTCATGGAAAAACTTCAGGCGCACAATCTTATACCTATCATGATGAAATTGAACAAGTGTATAAGCGTTTAATTGTATCCAGTGATAATAAAAAAATCTTAGGTGCTGTGCTCGTTGGGGATGTGAGTGCCTACAGCCATTTATTGCAACTTATGTTGAATAATATGACTTTACCTGAAAATCCTGCTTCATTGATCTTACCGAATAGCGGAGCGGGGGCGGCCACGGGTGCTGGATTGGAGAGTCTGCCAGATTTGGCTCAGATATGCTCTTGCTTCGATGTGTCCAAAGCCTGTATTAAACAAGCTGTAGCTGAGGGAAATACGAGTCTATCTGAGCTGAAAAGTTGTACCAAAGCATCAACAGGATGTGGCGGATGCAGTGCATTGGTGAAGCAATTACTGGATAGTGAATTATTGGCACTGGGTCATGATGTCGATAACAACCTCTGTGAGCACTTTGCTTATACTCGTCCCGAGTTAGTTGACATAGTCAGGATTAAAAAGGTCAAAACCTTTGATGGTTTACTGAAAAGTCATGGCTCTGGATTGGGCTGCGAAATATGTAAGCCAACCGTCGGCTCCATCTTGGCTTCTTTTTGGAATGAATATGTTTTAGAAGAGCCCCATATGGGACTGCAAGATACCAATGATCGTTATTTAGGTAATATGCAAAAAGATGGTACTTATTCCGTTGTGCCCCGAATTGCTGGCGGTGAAATTACGCCTGACAAGCTTATATTCATAGGGGAAATAGCCAAAGAATTTGATCTCTATACTAAAATCACTGGCGGGCAACGTATTGATTTATTTGGTGCTCAATTACATGAACTGCCGATTATTTGGCGAAAACTGGTTGATGCGGGATTTGAAACAGGGCAAGCCTATGGTAAATCGGTGCGAACGGTTAAAGCGTGTGTTGGCGAGACTTGGTGCCGATTTGGTATTAATGACAGTTTGGGTTTCGCCATTGATATTGAGGATCGCTATAAAGGGCTACGCGCCCCGAATAAGCTTAAGTTTGCGGTATCGGGATGCACTAGAGAGTGCGCCGAAGCACAGTCAAAAGATGTGGGAATGATTGCCACTGAAAACGGTTGGAACTTATATGTCGGCGGTAATGGAGGCATGCGACCACGTCACGGTGATTTATTTGCGACCAATTTAGATGATAAAACCCTCATTCAATATATCGATCGCTTTCTCATGTTTTATATCCGCAGTGCCGAAAAAGGTCAGCGCACGTCGGTTTGGCTGGAAAGTCTAGAAGGGGGACTCGAATATCTCAAGCAGGTGATTATTGATGACAAACTCGGTTTAGCACAAGAATTAGAAACTGAGATGGCATATAGCATTAGCCAATATCAATGTGAGTGGAAGACAACCTTAGACAATCCAGAAAAATTAAAACGTTTTCAGCATTTTATTAATAGTAAGCAGAGTGATCCGCATCTTATATATGAGATTGAGCGTGAGCAGCGTAAACCCAGTAATAACGATCAGAGAATAAAAATACTCGAAGTTGCAGATTGAACGTCAATAAGAAGAAGTTGCAGATTGAACGTCAATAAGAAGAAGTTGCAGATTGAACGTCAATAAGAAAAGGGAAAGGAAGAATGAAAAAGTGGATATCAGTTTGCCTACAACATGATTTGAACTCAGGGGCCGGAATATGTGCTTTGCTTGGTGATGAGCAAGTGGCCGTATTTCAATGTCGCCAGACACAGGCACTCTATGCCGTCTCTAATTATGATCCTATTGGTAAAGCCAATGTCATTTCTAGAGGAATAATGGGCTCTATAAAAGAGGAGGCTGTTGTTTCTTCACCTTTATATAAGCAACATTTTAATTTGAGTAACGGACTCTGTCTTCAAGAGCCTGATCGTCAACTCAAAACCTACCCTATCCGGCTGCACGGGAGAGAAGTTCAGCTTGCTTATGGCTAGTTAGCCTTTCTATTTCTGCCTATTTTGTTTGTGCCCGTCATATTGCGGGTAGGTATTCGGCTGACTATTTTCATTAATAAAGGATGATCCAATGAGCCATGTAAATCGATTTAATCTATTTTCATTTAGTGGGAAAATGAAAATATTACACCTTAGCTGGATGGCATTTTTTATAACGTTTATGGTGTGGTTTAATTTTGTCCCATTATTACAATCGGTAAAATCTTCATTAGGATTAACCAGTGCAGAGATTAAAACCCTATTAATTCTCAATGTGGCTTTTACTATTCCTGCAAGGGTATTAATTGGCATGCTGACCGACAAGTATGGACCTCGATGGGTTTATTCAGTTTTATTGGCTGTGAGCGCGGTGCCCTGTTTTGCATTTGCCTTGGCCGATAACTTTATTCAGGCCGCTGTCGCGCGTTTTTTCCTCGGCTTTATTGGCGCTGGTTTTGTCATCGGTATTCGATTAGTGTCGGAGTGGTTTCCTCATAATGAATTAGGCACGGCTGAAGGTGTATACGGTGGTTGGGGCAATTTTGGTTCGGCTGCTGCGGCATTTACGTTACCAACGTTAGCTCTGTTCTTCGGGGGGGAAGATGGCTGGCGCTATGCAATGGCCATAACAGGCTTAATGAGTTTAGTGTTTGCCTTTGTTTTTTTTAGACATGTCAGCGACACGCCTAAGGGGGCGACGTATTTTCGCCCTAAAAACTTAACCGCAATGGAGGTCACCTCTAAAGGTGATTTCTTTCTACTACTCATCATGAAATTACCGATGTACGGGGCATTAGCCTTATTGGCGTGGAAGTTATCTCCGGCAGGAGTGGCTATGTTATCTGCTTGGACGGTGAACGTTATTTACTTGAGCTTAGTCATTATTTACGGCTACGATGCCTCTTTAGTGTGGAAGGTGAATAAAACGATTTTTGAAAAACCAGTTCCTGCGATCCATCAATATAAATTTAAGCAGGTTGCTGTATTGAATGTTCTGTATTTCGCGACTTTTGGATCTGAGTTAGCCGTAGTGTCGATGTTGCCACTCTTTTTTTCTGAGACTTTTGAGTTAACGCCTGTTGTGGCGGGAATGGTGGCTTCAGCTTATGCCTTCATGAATTTGATATCCCGTCCCGGCGGGGGCTGGATTTCAGATAAATTTGGCCGCAAACTCACTTTATTAATTTTAACCGCAGGTCTCTCGCTGGGGTATTTTTTAATGGGACAAGTTAATAGTGATTGGCCAGTGGGACTTGCTGTTGCTGCTGCTATGTTGTGCTCTTTCTTTGTGCAGTCGGGTGAGGGGGCAGTGTTTGCGACGATACCTTTGATTAAGAGACGTATGACGGGGCAAATTGCTGGAATGACCGGAGCTTATGGCAATGTGGGAGCAGTTTGTTATTTGACTGTTTTGTCCTTTGTTGATTACAGCACTTTTTATTATGTGATTGCGATAACGGCATTATTGGGTTTTGTGGCCTTGCTAGTGATGGAGGAGCCTTCAGGACAAATTGCTGAAATGAATGAAGATGGTAGTGTGACCTTAATTGACGTATCGCATTAAAGAGATGAAAAGCACTTCACTCAAACTCGTGGATGCACCAGCGGGATCGGCAATGATTAGCCCACTGAAACCAAAACTGCATGTGAATGTGGGGGGGAAATCGAGGGCAGGATTAAGATTGGAAAATCAAGATGCCTTCGCAGTCCGTCATCCGAAAAATCACCATGCCATCGTTTGTAAGGGGATCACGGCTTGTATCGCTGATGGAGTCAGTTGCAGCGATAATGGTCAGCAAGCCAGTCAGCTTAGTGTCACACAATTTATTACTGATTATTATGCGACGCCAGATACTTGGTCAGTGAAGCAATCTGCTAGTCGAGTATTAAGATCATTAAATGATTGGTTATATCATCATAGTCAGCTTGCCTATCTTCGACACAATGGCTTTGTGACTACATTAAGTAGTGTGATCATCAAGTCAAATCGAGCCCATATATTTCATGTGGGAGATACGCGGATTTATCGCTTTAGACAGGGAGCATTAACACTCATAACCCGTGACCATTGCCATAAACCCTTTAATAAAGGTAATTTTCTAACGCGAGCTTTAGGCATTGATAGTCATTTAGAAATCGATTATCAAGAATTAAACATTCGCTGTGATGACGTCTTTATTTTGACAAGCGATGGAGTGCACCAATGGGTCTGTGAGCTTGAGTTGACCGCTTTATTGAAAGCAGCGTCAACAGGTCTGGAATCAACAGCGGATAAAGTACTTCAGCATGCGATGCAAAAAGGCAGCGATGATAATCTCACGTGTTTATTGTTGAAAGTCACCTCGCTCCCCCTTACTGGGATTGATGAGTTAAATGAAACAGGATTGAAGCAAATCTTTCCTCCTGCCTTAGCTGTGGGTCATCGAATTGATCATTTTAAGGTGTTGAACATTTTACATTCAGGCAGTCGCAGCCATGTGTATTTGGTCGAAGATAATACGAATAAACAAGTCTTCACCCTTAAAGCGCCTTCTCTCAATTACAGTGATGACATTTATTATTTACAAGCCTTTATACGTGAACAATGGGTGGGAGAGAGAGCGAACTCATCAGGATTAATGAGTATATACCCACATAAGTCGCGTTTTCTTTATCATTTATGTGAGTATGTCGAGGGCGAAACGTTGAGGCAGTGGATGTATGATCATCCTAAACCGAGTTTGCAGCTTGTTAGAAAATTACTCATTGAAATGGTAACCTCGGTTCGTGCTTTACAGAGGTTGGGAGTTATTCATCGAGATTTAAAGCCTGAAAATTTCATGATGAATGAAGCGCAAAAATTAGTATTGATAGACTATGGTGCAGTGCAAATTGATAGTTTGGAAGACATGGAGCTTGAGGCGCAGGAAAAGATCCCTTTGGGGGCGTTAGAGTACATGTCGCCAGAGTATTTGAATAAGCATATTGCCAAACATCAATCTGATATTTTTTCGATGGGGGTGATGATTTATGAAATGCTCACTCAATATTTACCTTATCAACACAATCTAACATCTGGAATAAATAAGATCCCCAAAAAGGATTGGCGCTATATTTCAATTCAACAATATCGCCCCGATATTCCATTATGGATAGACTTGGTGATACGAAAAGCTTGTCATCCAGACATCGAGCAGCGTTATCAGGCAATGTCAGAATTTATCGCCGATCTTTCCACGCCGAATCCAGCGTTAGTCGATAAACATTATTTTGCTGCGTTAATAGAAGATGACCCACTCCGCTTGTGGCGTATACTCACCTTTATTCTTTTACTTTTACTCATAATACAAAGCTTACACTTTATGCGTTAGCAGGCAGGCTAATACTGGCGTTAATGAGAGTGTATCGCTGGAGTCGTTGATTCTAATGTACCTTCCTTCTTTGCATCATAACGTTTCCATACTTTTTCATGAAAGTAAAAAACAACAGTATTGATAGCAGGCTCAACCAATGCAACAGCGCCACCGATGAGCATACTTCCTGTTAATAAATAGGTTACGGTAAAAGCAACGCTAAAATGAAGTGCGGCAAACGTCATCGTCTTAGTCATATTAACCTCTGGATACGATATCTTAATGCGGTAAATGATAACAGTTCTCATTTGTATTTAAAGGGGGGAGTTAGATTGTTTTGGTCTTTATTTAATCTAAAATGATATGTTAGGTTATATAAAGAAAGGCTATGGTAAGTATTATACTGATAATAGTGGGTTTTTGTTCAGTAAGGACAAAAGCCTTTGTTGGTCAGCAATACCAACAAAGGTTGTAGAGGACTAATTAAACAATGAATTATTTAATTTTGTAGCTCTTTACAGATATAGTCTTGGCTGTCTTTGCTAAAGCTACTGCTTTGCGGTGCACTTGGCGCGCAGTATTCATCGACAAACTGCTTCATTTTTTCTTTAGATTGAGCCAGCAAGTCAAAAGCCTGTTTCTCAGTGCCGGATAATTTAGCATCGATAGTGGCTTTAAGCGATTGCACTTTTGCTTCTAGTGTATCCATTTGAGCATCGGTTGCTTTGTCGAGTTTATCCTGAGTTGACTCCACAAATGTTTGGGCACTATCCATCGGCTTATCGACACCGTCACTCTTAGTGTACAAGTAATATGCAAGGGCAACTAATATTGCCAAGATGATCCAGTTTCTCATATTTTAGTCCTATCTAAGTGAATAACATGTGTTATAAGAGTTATAATAGACCAGTTTTCTGGCAATGTTAAAGCTGTAAGGCTGTAAAATGAACGCAGATAAAAACCAAAAAGACTATTCAAAGGCTGAACGAATTAAGATCCATCAGCCCGATCCAACGAAAGCAGACCGTTTTAATCCCAGAAATCGAATATATGTTCGGGCGGTAAAAGGCTTGTGGACCACTTTACGTCGCCGTTTAGGCTGGGTGGCCATGCTGGTATTTTTAGTGATCCCTTGGTTTTCTTGGGGTGACAGACAAGCCGTGTTGTTTAACTTAGCCGAGCAAAAGTTTCATATATTTGGACTTACCATTTGGCCTCAAGATCTGACATTATTAGCGGCTTTATTAATGATAGCGGCTTTTGGGTTATTCTTTGTGACCACATATTTGGGTAGAGTTTGGTGTGGCTACACTTGCCCACAAACCGTGTGGACTTTCATATTCATTTGGTTTGAAGAAAAATTCGAAGGCACGAGACATAAACGAATTAAATTAGATCAGCTTCCTTGGAGCTTTAATAAAATTTGGCGTAAAGCAGCAAAACACACTGCTTGGCTAGCGGTCTCTTTATTGACGGCAACAACTTTCATTTCTTATTTTGTGCCAGCCCATCAAATTTACATTGATCTTTTTTCGTTGAATGAGACGGGTTTAGTGTATTTTTGGGTTGTTTTCTTTGCTTTGGCGACTTACGGTAATGCTGGCTGGATGCGTGAAATCATGTGCATCCACATATGTCCATATGCTCGTTTCCAAGCGGTTATGTTTGATAAGAACACTTATATAGTGGGTTACGATAGTCAACGAGGAGAAAATAGAGGCCCAAGGGCGCGTAAGTCTGATCCCAAAGAGCAAGGTTTGGGCGATTGTATTGACTGTGATTTATGCGTTCAAGTTTGCCCGACAGGTATTGATATCCGTAATGGGCTCCAGTATGAATGTATTAATTGCGGTGCCTGTATTGATGCTTGCGATAATACCATGTCACATATGGGCTATGCTAAAGGCCTCATTAGCTACACAACAGAAAACAAGTTAGACAAGATTAAAGAAAAAGTCCTTAGACCTAAGCTAGTGGGTTACGGTGTGATGCTGAGTATTATGATGTTACTCTTTATTTATGCCAGTATGACCATCGCCCCTATGCGACTGGATGTCATCCGAGATCGCAATCAGCTATATAGAGAAAATAATGACGGTTTGATTGAAAATACTTTTACTTTAAAAGTATTCAATAAAACGGAATCGACTCACGAGTACGACATGAATGTAGAAGGTTTGTCAGATTATCAATGGATAGGGCCTAAACACGTAACCTTAATGTCTGGGGAAGTACTTAGTGTGCCGATAAGTTTAGCTGTTGATCCTGTAGAACTGACAAAAAGTGTGACTAATATTACTTTTCACGTCATCAGTGTAGATAGAAAGGTAGAAGTTACACAGGAATCTCGTTTTTTCAGTCATTAAAAGACAGATAAAATGATAAAAAAGGGCGTTAAAGCCCTTTTTTTAAACGTTTAGCTGGCTTTGTGTTCACTCAATGGGTTTGTTTCATTTAAATGCTAAAAAGGGCTTGTGCTTAGCTCAAATCTCCCTATAATGCGCAACCACTGACACGGCAAAGCAGGCTTACTACCTAGTCGAAAGATTAGAGAGTACGGGACTTGCAGCGGTGTTAGAGAGAATAATCTCTTCGGATTTTAATCTCAGGTGACAAGCGCTTTAAGGGCTTCGGTTTTGATTATTTATCACATGAGTGATTAAGAAATCAACACTTGAAAAACTTCTTAAAATAAGCACTTGACGCCGCGACTGGAGAGTGTAGAATACGCCTCCTCAAGCCAACGACCTAGCGTCTTAGGCTGCTAGCTGAAAAATGCGTTTTTCATACTAGCAACGCTCTTTAACAATATGACAAGCAAATCTGTGTGGGCACTCACAGGTGTTGAGTTATTCGAAATTGCTTTTATTTC
>NZ_JAKIKS010000038.1 GCF_023284005.1 Shewanella surugensis | reverse complement strand
TTGATTACAATCGAACAAGAAGGCATAGTGCAATTGGGTATCAAAGCCCACTGCATTATGAACAGCAAAAAGTCGCTTAATTGAGTGTCCAGTTTTAGTGCGGGGTATCATGATATGGGGAAAGTCAGGTGATGAAATATGATTATATATCAAGTTGATTTAAAAATAAAAAATGAAGTACTTGTCGAGTATTTGTCTTGGTTAAAGCCCCATATTGAGAAAATGATGACATTTCAAGGTTTTTTAAACGCTGAACTGTGCGAACGCGTTGATCTAATCGATAAGGGATTTAGCCATTTTAGTGTCATTTATCACTTGATTTCAGAGGTAGACTTACAAGCTTATTTTGATACTTATGCTAAAGCCATGCGTGATGAGGGGAGCAAGCGTTTTGGTGATGCTTGTCAAGCGAGTCGTACAGTATATCGAGTTAATATGTCTATCGAGCGAGATTAGTTCATTATTAAAATTATCACATAAATGTATATTGTTAATATTAAATGAAATATTTATTTTTAATAAAACATTGTTGTTATTAAATTTAAAATACGCGTTTTTTAGTTATCATAAAATATTAATCCAATGTGTTATTTATGGTGGTTAATTTAATGCCAACTGTTTTTGTTGACTCTGATATTGTTAATGGGTGTTTAGAATTTAATTAATTATTATTATTTTAATGTCGCCTTAATAGCATGATATCAACTTACTTGCCTGTTGTTTATTATCAAGAGGTATGATTGACATCCTTTTAAATTAGATGATATAAATCCTCTACGAATGAGTTTAATTCGATTAAACCAGTAATAATAACTTATTATTCTATGTATAAGGATTTACACCATGCTGTTGAAAATAAGTGTACCTTTTCTTCGTTTTAGTAATAAACCTAAGAATATTTCAAAAGTCAGTACGCTATCTTATCAATCTCTTTCTTCTCAATCACAACAAAAATTACTTGATAATATCTATAGCATTTATCAAGAGTCATCTTTAACCCTCACTAAAGTAGCTTTTAGAGATGCTTTTTTTAATACTGAAGCTGTTCAGCTTTGTGTGTTTTACAATAAAACGAAAGAACTCGTTGGCTTTATCAATGTTTCAACATTATCGATAAAAGATGTGAAGGGTAAAGAACATGCTGTTTTTTGTGCCGGAGTCTTTTTTAAAACCGGATATAAAGGTGGGAAGCTGGCAGTACTATTTGGTTTTTCACAATTTTTAAAGTTCAAATTTCGCCATATGGCCACTCCAATTAGTTATGTGACTTTAGTTTCTAATCCTGCGGTTTATACATTGCTTGCTGAGAATGCTTATAAACTTTATCCCGTTGCGGATAGACCCACTCCTGAATACGTGAAGCATATTTTTGCAGAAACGGCTAATGCAAGAAAGATTTCCATTATTAATCAAGAGAAAAGCTTAGCACTTTCTCAGGCGACCCCAAAAAACATAAGTCAACTAGAGCGTTCTAAAAAACTGACTTCTAGCCCATTTGCTTTATTTTTTAACAAAATGAATCCTCATTACAGTAAGGGTGAGGCTATGTTAGTTTTTATAGAGCTGAATGCGACAGCCTTCATCGTGGGGTTAAGCAAGTGCATCAAAAATTTAGTGGTTGGTAAACGATAATAATTATAAAGGAACTCATCATGTTGAAGAAAGGAAACATCTCATACCAGTTTATATCCATTTTAGGCTTCCCCGTATCATTGACGCTTTTTACGTTGATTTCATGGCAACTTTTTACATTAGACCCTGGCCTCAGTGTTGTTCTCTACTTTTTAATCCTTAGAGTGATTGCAGCTATATTTTGTTTATCTTTTGAGTACTTTATTCCTTTTGATAAGGCTCAACCATTCGAAAAAAATGAATTAAAAACGGATACTTTTTTTTATATCACTAATAATTTTCTGTTAGTCCCAGCGATTGCCATCTTTCATATTTCACTCTGTTTTTGGGTGATAGAGGCCTTGGATTATCAGCACTCATTTTCTTTATCCAGCTTATCCATTTATTGGGAAATTATTATTGGTTTTCTATTGATGGAATATCTCAGTTATTGGGCTCATCGTTTAGTGCATACTCAACCTTTATTATGGCGAGGGCATGCGACGCATCATAGTCCCACCTCTATGTATTGGCTTAACAATTTTCGTAATAATTTATTGAGCTATTTAGTGGCTTTTGCGCTGGTTTATACGCCAATGTATTTGCTGGGGATCAGTAAGGAGTTTCTAATATTCCGTTTCAGTATTTTCATATTGCTGGCACCATATCAACATATTAATGCTGATTTTAAAATGGGCTTTTTTAATTACATTTTTAGTGCGGCACCAAACCATCGGTTTCATCATTCTAAAAACCCAAAACAAGCCAATGCCAATTTTGGTTTGATGGTGGTTATTTTTGATATTTTGCACGGCACCTTCATCAATGGGGATAAATATGATAAAAAAATTAAGATGGGGTTATTTTCTGAAGTTAAAGGTTATAAAAAGCATGATTTTGTTTTTCAGGAACTGGCTCCTTATCGATCAAGTTTATGGAAAAAAACACTTGTTGAAAGTAAAAGGAGTTTGAATATACCCACAGAGCAGATATGACTCAACGTTAGGCTGGAAAATGATTGACTTGGGCAGCGTATGAAAACTTGCATGCCCTAAACATCCTTCTATACCCAAGCTAAACGTGGACCTTCATGTTACTTGGGTATGTTAAAGGGGATGCTCACCATTATAACGAATGACTACTCATTTTAAACGGGTTGCCATAACTCGACTTTATTACCATCAGGATCAATAAACTAACCGAAGTGACCAAGACTCGGTTCTTCGGTCACATCGAAAACTTGCGCCCCCCCCTTGCTTAACTTGTTGCATGACCTCTTGTAAATTATCGACGGTGAGATTAATCATATAGGTATTATCTGAGGGCTTAAAGTAATCAGTGTTTTCTTTGAAAGGAGACCATAGGTTATAGGCATTTTTTGCCGATCTATCGACATGAAATACACAGCTGCCAAAAGAAGTATCACGGGTATATAACTAAGCGGCAAGTTTTTTCGGATCGGGCGATTTAAAAAAGATCCCCCCTAAACCTGTTACCGTTCCCATTGTATTGTCTTTAATTTTTAGCTAAGTGAACTTAAATAACCTGAGTTGAACTTGTGAATATTATCTGCTGTTCCCCAAACTGAATAAGGTGACTGTAATGATAGCTGAAAGCAATGCTAACCAATGATAGATATTAAAGGTCTCTTTAAATATCAAGCCGCTGACAATGATGACTGTGGTTAGGATAGACAGCACGGCATAGAGAATATAGCTGGAAGCGCCAAATGAGGAATACAGCAAATTAAACCCTAGATAGGTTAAAAAAAGCCCGACACCACTGACAATCGCCCATATTCCATTGACTTTAATTACTTCGACATATTTGGGGGGACCAAACAGAGGGGCCGAGAGTAGTGTAAGTAGCACACAAAAAACGGCGCTGATAGTGATGAAAGTAAAGGGATTGGCTAATTCGATGGCTTTTTTTTGTCCAATAACAAAAAAGGCATTGCCAATAGCGGCGATTAATGCAAAAGCAATGGCGGTGAATTGATTCATTGTGATGCCCTCAAAAAGTGTGTTGGATGCTTTTTATTTTAATCTTAGATCTGGAACAGCAAATAGCAAATGATTTTATGTTTCAAATGACATGAAGGTACAAGCGCAATAATTGATGTTGTTTCGGTATTATAATCATTATTGTTAAGAGATGAAATAAAGTAAATTGTGTTTGTTTTTTGATCGCTGCTAGTGTTTAGTGTTTTATATGGTGGCTTTGTTTTATTATGTTAATGACCTTGGAGACCTCCTCATTTTTTGATCTTTAAATAATGCCGAATATTGATCAATATATATGATGTTGTTCAAGGTATCGATTAAAATTATCCATCAATGGCTTTGCCCATTCTTCTCGCATTTCAGGTAACAATTCATAATATTCACACCCTTGGCGGAATAATGAATAAGTGCGCGTTTTGCTGGTATTCGCCTTCAATATATTCTCTAAATCCGCATCCTCACCCGCTTTCCCTAATAGCGTCAGTAAACCTATCGTTATCGCGCTAAGCAAAAATAATCTATCTCTTCTAGTGGGTGAGAGTTGAAGTGGTCAACTAATTCTGGCCACGGATTTATGTTCACTCTTAAACAATTGCTCTGATTTGTTAGGTGTTAAGCTTCCATTATATTGATGAGGCCTGATTGGGTTGTAATACTGAATGATATATTCAGTAATCGCGATCTTAGCCTCATAAAATGAAGAATAGCTTGCTATTGGCATCCATTCGGTTTTAAAACTTCTAAAGAAGCGTTCCATAGGCGCATTATCCCAGCAATTTCCTCGGCGGCTCATGCTTTGCTTTATTTGATAACGCCACAGTAACTGCCTAAATTGTTTGCTTGTATAATGGCATCCTTGGTCTGAATGAAACATGACTCCTTTTGGCTTACCTCTCGCTTCAAAGGCCATTGAAAGAGCTTTAGCTGGGTGATTTAGAGGTCGCCCAACCAATCACTTTTCTTGCAAATAAATCAATAACAGCAAACTGCCTATTCAATATATTCGGAATACTAATATGCTCTTTAGTCCCTTTTTTATAACGATGTTTCTTAATTTGACAGCTTACTAATCCTAATTTTTTCATAAGATTACAGGCTCTATATCGACTTAATGGCGAGCCATCTGTCGTTACGATGCCAGCAATGGTTCTTGCTCCCGCAGAACCATTGCTGGTTTCATGTGCCGCTTTTACTTTATTGATGAGTTCTAGATGCTCTTTTGATGATGTTTTGGGGTGCTTTACCCAATATTTGTAACTACTGCGATGAATGTCAAAGGTGTCGCAGAGAATAGACATTGGGTAATAAGCTTTTAATTCATTAACTAAAGTACAGTGCTGAGTGAATCCAACATCAAAAGAGCTGTAGCCTCGGTGTGCCCCTTGAGTATTTTTAAGATTTCTTTCTTCATTTCAATGCGTTTAATTTGTTTCTCTAGCTCACGAATTTTAAGCTTATCTTCCGTCATTGGTGTTGCTTTAGGAGTGATGCCATCATATTCATATTTAAGTTGTTTTACCCAACCACTCATGGTTGATTTACCGACATTCATGGCTTCTGCGGCTTCTATTACTGAGTAATCTTGCTCTAAAACCAATAGCGCTGCTTCAAGCCTAAATTCAGGAGTAAAATTACGACCTTTTCTCTTTGTCATTGTGTCACCTATGTTGATATGAGACAGATTATACAGTCTCTAATTAGGTGGCCAAATTAACTATACCTCTTCAGTTTTACCAAGGTAAGCCATTTAAATCAATACTCTCGGGGTTGACAGGGGTATTGGGGCTTAACAAGAGTGTATTGGACTGATAATGCTCTATACCGTTACGTTGCTCAAATTGCACTTTACTGTCGACTTTATACCAACCTAAGTGTTGATAAAAATCCGTTAAATCATTGCTGCAGAGTAAAAGTGCATGTTCAACTTTGAGTTGATTAAAAATAACCGGCGAGGCTTGGGTTAACAATTGTGAGGCATAGCCTTTACCACGATAATTTTTTGGGGTGACGGCATTACTGACACCGGCAATTTTTGTTCTTTTACGGTCAAAAATAACATCTCTAATGATGAGATTAAAAAATGAAAATAGATCATCATCTTGCCTGAAGGCAAAAACAAAATCTGGCTGAGCCCATTGGCGTTGCTGAATAAAGGGAACGTCACCGAAAACCTCGTGAATATACACTTGCTGTCTTTGTTTTTCTTCTGTGGTTAAACTATGGTAATTGTCGATTTTTAACATAGTATACTCAGTCCTTTTAAATCAATACTTTTAAATCATTATTTTATATCGTTATTTCCAATATGAACTTTTAAACCTGCTCTTATAGGTTAGTCTTATTAAATTAATTAAGGCAGTGTAGTGTGTTATTTGCAAGTATAGAGCTTTACGCTTATGTTTAAATAATCCCCCTTACCAAGGTGATCCTTTTAAATCTATGCCTGTTGGATTGAGAGGCGCACCTGCACTTAACAGTAAAGTATTAGAGTGATAATGCTCGGCTCCTTGTTTTTGCATGAAAACAACTCGGGCGTTAATGACGTACCAGCTCAGCTGTTGGTAGAACGGAATAAGCTCATCCTGACATAACAACAAACCATGTTTGATGTTGAGTAGGCTAAAAAGGAGCGAAAGCCTTCAGTTAATATCGGTGAAGCATATCCTTTTTCTCAGTGCTCTTTGGTGTGATGACATGACTTAAACCTGCGATTCTAATTAATTCATTATTATCTTGTTTTAATTTATAGAGCATATCGGTTTTGGACCATTGTCTTTCCTTCACGAAAGGAATATGACCGAAAGTATCTTGTATATGTGCTTGATGTTGGGATTTTTGGTTGAAGAAAGAGTAGGCTATTCTTGGATATTGATTTTTAGCATGTTTGTCCTTTGTTATATGCCGTCCGTTTTATGTCCTAATTAAAGATTATTTTACACACGTACCTCAAAAAACATGCATCGATGGTGAAGGCTAATATCTATCAATATGAATTAAAATGTTAAAGTTACAATGTTTCTTGTTCGAGTAGCGGCTGTGTGTTTTTTCTACAATACTAATTCGAGTGCAATATGATGGGAATAAAAGAGGAGGAACGATGCAATATAAATTAGTTAGTTTTGACTTTGACGGTACCTTATGCAATAGCTTTGATGCGATTAAAGCTGCGCTTGCTATTGTTATTCCTGACGCAAACCTCAGTGATTTATCTGGAAAATTAATGTCAGGAGAGGCCTTTACTTGTGTATTGCAATCATTGAGTCACTCAAAGTTATCTGAAGAGACACTCTTTCGTTTATATGATGAGTTTTGTCATGTGTATCATAATAAGTGTGCACATTTACAGTCTCTTTATCCTTATTCGGCCTCATTATTACGGACTTTTCGCTCTCAAGGTTGTCATTTAGTCATAGTCAGTAATAAAGAGGAAGGGGCACTGCATGATTTTTTATATGAGCATCATTTAGCGGAGACTTTTGATTTGGTCATTGGTGAACGAGAAGGCTTAATGAAAAAGCCCTCGCCTGAGAGTTACTATGACATTATTATGCCCGTTTTTCCTGAGCTGCAACCTCAGCAAATGCTACATATTGGTGATACGTTAATCGACATTGACTATGCAAAAGCTATTGGGGCCGATAGTGCCTATGTTTGCCATGGTTTTGGTTGCGATGAAATATGTATAAAACACAAGCCTACTTTTTTCTATTCTTCTTTTAAAGAGTGTTTGGATGCTTTTAATCACTAATAAAGCATTAGATTATCTAATCTGTTTTTGTAATGTACTATGGCTGTAGATATTCTCCGTTTATTTTTATCAAATAGGTCTCTTTTGGCGGTCGATTGATATGTTTAATCAGGGAATAATAAGATAATAGCGAGGCAATAAATTTGAGCGTTAAGAGTGTGTAAGTGTTTTTTTTGATGTGTAATGTGTTGTATTTAATTAATAAAAGACAGTGCCAATATTATTTAACTGACAGTGCTTAATTTATATATGGACAGTAACGAGTATGTTCATTTCGCTATCTTGTTTAGTCATATTGGTAAAAAGTGATAAATAGTACAGGAGCCTGTAAATGGAATAATATTGATTATTTGAAGCAAGAAAACCAATAATCGGAATTATATTCAAATATGCATTAATTAAATTCATGCATATTGCTGTTTGTTTGATTTTGTTTTGGCCCAAAATAGGGCAGAATTGCACCCAGATGTAGATAACCTAACGTGATAAACATGCTTGAAGTGAAATTGATGAGCGCATTGTGGTTAATCGGGATTTTAGCCGAGGCGATGACCGGTGCTTTAGCCGCGGGCAAAAAGAAAATGGATCTGTTTGGCGTGGTTATTATTGGCTGTGCGACCGCCATTGGAGGGGGAACGCTGCGCGATATTTTACTCGGTAATTACCCATTAATTTGGGTTGAAAATGTGCACTATTTATTAGCGATTGCGTTGGCTTCGTTATTCACTGTGATGATTGCGCCCATTATGCGGTATTTATCGAAAGTTTTTTTAGTGATAGATGCTTTAGGCTTAGCGGTGTTTTCGATCATTGGGGCTCAAAAAACGTTACTATTAGGCTTTAGCCCCGTTGTTGCTGTGGTCATGGGGCTGGTGACGGGGGTTTTTGGTGGGGTTATTCGAGATATTTTATGCCATCAAATGCCCCTTATCTTCAAAAAAGAACTGTATGCCTTGGTGGCGATATTAACCGCATCGCTTTACATTACGATGAAATTTTATGATGTCGTTGAATGGGTTAATTTATTAGTGTCATTGACAGTGGGTTTTGGTTTCAGATTATTGGCAATACGTTATCATTGGGGGATGCCAAAGTTTGATTATCAGTATGCAACCGATAACTCATCCGATAACGCACATTAAGTCAAAGTACGTTACATTAGCGATCCTCAATAAGTACAGATCAGTGGAGGTAGTTTGTCACAGTTAGCGCAAGATCAACATTTTATGCAAATGGCAATAGAGATGGCCAAAAAAGCAGAAGCAAAGGGAGAAGTCCCCGTAGGCGCCGTATTAGTGAAAGAAGGGCAAGTGATTAGTACAGGCTTTAATTTCAGTATTGGTTTGCATGATCCCAGTGCGCATGCAGAAATGCAATGCTTACGTCAAGCCGGGCAGTTATTGGAAAACTATCGACTATTAGGCACAACCTTGTATGTGACTTTAGAGCCTTGTCCTATGTGCGCGGGCGCAATGGTACATTCTCGGGTGGCTCGTTTAGTGTTTGGTGCGAGTGATGCAAAGACGGGGGCTGCAGGCAGCGTGGTAGACATCGTGAGGCATCCAGCGTTTAACCATCAACTTGAGGTGTCATCGGGCATATTAGCCAGTGAATGCAGCGAGCAATTGAGTCAGTTTTTTCGTCGCCGACGAAAAGAAAAAAAAGTCAGTAAGGCTGCCGAGAAAGCTAAACTTACTTCAGATAAGCCTTTAAAGGACATTTAGCCTTTAATATCGTTATCGAACTTTATGTCAGTCACTTGTTTAACCATCCACTTTATAAGTAACCTGAACTCGGTTTAATGAGTGTCAATATTGATTTATCATCTACCTTCATAATCAAGAAGGTAAGGGATATCATCAATATTTTAACGCGATTAAGCAGCACGGCCAAAACCGAGTTTAGGTTAAGTATGCATTAGGCTCGTTTTAGCGGTAAGAATGGCTGAGGCTCGTTGTCCTTTGATATAGCCAAAAAATGTTTTTGTCTGTTCAATATTTTATTGTGGTGGTTTTTTCTGAGAGAACGGCGTCTCGCGGCGAAATTATTAATTCTAGGCTTTTTCATATTCGTCCCCGCAATGTTATTGCTGTTTAATGCTGGTATATCAATAATAACAGCACTTTGATAATAACAGAACTACACACCTAATATATATCCAAGCTCATTGAAAGTGTATGTTTTTAGAGTACGTAAAATGGCTCAATTCAAGGTGCATTCTTTGTAAAAGAAAGGGTGAAAGAATGTAGGCACCTTTTGATATGATGCAACACAGACGTGGACTATTTAACACGCTAATTATAGGCAATATTATTGATAATAAATAGGAAACTCTTTTATGCTTCGTGACTGAGCATCAACTTAGAATCACTAGGTTATCGGTTCAAGAAGACTGTCATTAATGCAGAAATTAAGGACCTTGCCTAGCGTGTTTTGAATTCCAGCTGAAGGATCATCTATCAGGCAGATGGGTATGACACGTTATCGATCCCGAAAGATCGATAGCGTGAATAATGATGACTCTGCATGATGACGAAATAAAGCGCTATAAGTTTTGCTGTGAGAGCTTATTATTGCTGTTATCAGTGATGTCGGCCGTTTGTGTCGCTTGGCTATTATCACCGAGTTGCATATTTTGATTATCGACCCAGACCAAGGTGTCGTAATAACGTCGAATACTGTCCACATAATGGACCGCTTGGTTGCCACTGGCGTAACCATAACGGGTTTTTTTATAATACTGACGCTGCTGCAATAGCGGCAATACTTGTTTAACATCTCGCCATGCACTGGGATCGAGTCCCATAGATTGGGCTAACTTTCGGGCATCTTCAAGGTGACCAATGCCAATATTATATGAAGCTAAGGCAAACCACATACGCTGACTATCGGGAATGGAGTCCGGTAATCTATCGAGAATTTCTTTTAAGTATTTAGAACCACCTTCAATACTTTGGGTGGGATCTAAGCGGTTTTTAATCCCTAACTGCTTTGCGGTGGCTAAGGTCAGCATCATTAAGCCACGAACGCCGGTTGGAGAGCGAGCATTGGGTTTCCAATGGGACTCTTGATAGGCGGTAGCGGCAAGTTTTCGCCAGTCTAGATCGCCTGCATTATCTTGGAAGGTATCTTGATATTGAGGTAATCGAGTGTCTATGGCCTGAATAAAAGCACGGGTATCGACATAATCAAAACGTTGAACGTGGGCAAAGTATTTTTCATTTAAGTGGGCGAGCACACCCGCTTTTTGTTCTTGATGCCAAAAGCTGAGTAACTCACTCATTAATTTATCACTATTTTCTTTGGGTAAAAGCCAAGCGATGGCTTGCTGCTTTTTCAGTATCGGACCGGCTCGTAGCTCTGGCATGTAACGACGGTTGATATTGAAGGTGGTAGAGTTGACTATCGTATAAGGAATATCGCCACTGTCTATCATGCCCAGTAATTCAGCATTATCCTTGTTATTGACTTGCTGCCAAGCCAGTTGAGGATTGTCTTTACTGAGGTTTGATAAGGTGTCGGCAAAAGCAGAATTGGCCGTTACCGTGATATTACGGGTTAATTGAGTCACCTTTTTAGGTGTGCTAGTCCCTTGCTTGTAGACTAACAATTGATCCACTCGGTACAGTACAGGGCCAATGCGGTAGTGTTTACGTCGCTCAGGTGTTTCAGTTAACCCTGCTGCGATAATGTCAATATCGCCTTGTGCCATTGCTTGATAGAGTTCATCAATATTGGCATAAGGTTTAATGACGAGTGTTTGCTTAAGATAGTGGGCAAAAGATTGTGCCATTTCATAGTCAAAACCTGAGCTGCCCTGATCCGTGGTAAAGTAAATGCTCGGGCCAAATAGGGTGCCGACTCTTAATGATGGGACATCATTTGAGACTGGAATATTTTTTGTGGTGTCTTCAAGAGAAGGTTTAGTATTGTTTTTCTTCGTTTGCTTCGCAAGAGAGTCCATCTCACTACTGTCGCTGCTCATTCCTTTTGAGGTGTGGTTCACGGTCTCCGTATTAAATGGCGTTACAGGCGCTTTTTGACAGCCTGCAAGCGAGAGGAAGAGACAAAATAGGAATAGCAGTTTTTTCATAAATTTAGCTTATTTTTCGACACATCTCTAAAAAACAGCCGCCGATAATAGCACAAAACCTTGTTTCGAACAAAAATCACCCTCCTATCAATTAGTCTGGTATTGATGTTTGTGTTTTTTTGTTCTTTTTTATAACCCTTGCTTAGTGGATTTTACACTCAGCAGGAAACACTGTTTTGCTCATAGAGTTCGGGTGCTTTGTCTATGACATTTCCCTATAATGGCGCCAGATTTTGACCCTGCAATAATCAATGATAAGGTGAAAAAACGTGATGGAGATCATCCGCGGAGCCCCAGCACTTTCAGCGTTTCGAGTACAAAAATTAATGCAAGCTTGTGAAGCAGCGTCTTTGCCCATACAAGCAATTTATTCAGAGTTTATTCATCTTGCTGATATCGATGCGGCATTAGTTTTAGATGAACAGCAGCAACTTAATACGCTATTGACATACGGCCCATCCATTGAGGTATCTTCTCCCAAGGGAACGCTTTATTTTGTCACGCCCCGTCCAGGTACCCTTTCTCCTTGGTCTTCTAAAGCTACCGATATTGCCCATAACTGTGGGCTGAATAAAGTGAAAAGGTTAGAGCGAGGTATTGCATATTACATTGACTCAGCTCCTTTAAGCGTTGAGCAAGAGCAAATATTACTGCATTTACTTCATGATCGTATGGTTGAAGTGGTATTGAATGCATTGACCGATGGCGAGGTTTTATTTCAGCAAACCACACCTAAGCCAGTAAAGAGTGTCAATGTATTGGGTGAGGGGAAAGTGGCGTTAGTCGAGGCGAATATCACCTTGGGTTTAGCCCTCGCGGACGATGAAATTGATTATTTAGTGGAAAATTTCACTCACTTAAAACGTAACCCAAACGATGTTGAACTCATGATGTTTGCGCAAGCTAACTCAGAGCACTGTCGTCATAAAATTTTTAATGCCGATTGGACTATTGATGGTGAAAAAAAGCCCAAATCACTGTTTAAAATGATTAAAAATACCTTTGAGAAAACCCCTGAACATGTATTGTCAGCTTATAAAGATAATGCCGCTGTGATGGAGGGGTCAACCGCTGGGCGTTTCTTCCCGAAACAAGACGGAGAGTACGCTTATCATATTGAGCCCATGCATATTCTCATGAAGGTTGAAACGCACAATCACCCAACGGCAATTAGTCCGTATCCTGGGGCGGCGACTGGATCAGGGGGTGAAATTCGTGATGAAGGTGCAACGGGACGAGGCTCTAAACCTAAAGCGGGATTAACGGGCTTTAGTGTGTCTAATTTGAATATTCCTGGCTTTGTGCAACCTTGGGAAACCGATTACGGTAAACCTGATCGCATTGTTAGCGCATTGGATATTATGACCGAAGGCCCATTAGGCGGGGCGGCCTTTAATAATGAATTCGGTCGCCCAGCCTTACTCGGTTATTTTAGAACCTACGAGCAAGCAGTGGATAGCCATAATGGCTTGGAAGTTCGGGGTTACCATAAACCCATTATGTTGGCGGGGGGCTTAGGTAATATTCGTGCAGAGCACGTACAAAAAGGCGAAATTACCGTCGGCGCAAAGCTTGTTGTTTTAGGTGGACCCGCGATGAACATTGGTTTGGGCGGCGGCGCAGCCTCATCAATGGCATCGGGTCAATCTAGCGAGGCGTTAGATTTTGCTTCTGTTCAGCGTGAAAACCCTGAAATGGAACGTCGCTGCCAAGAAGTCATCGATAGATGTTGGCAAATGGGTGAAGCTAATCCGATTCAGTTTATTCATGATGTGGGCGCAGGAGGGTTGTCGAATGCTTTTCCTGAGCTGGTCAATGATGGCGATAGAGGTGGACGTTTTGAACTGCGTAATGTCCCCTCGGATGAGCTGGGCATGAGTCCGCTCGAAATCTGGTGTAATGAATCCCAAGAGCGTTATGTCATGTCGGTGGCCCCTGAAAACATGGCAACCTTTAGCGCTATTTGTGAGCGTGAAAGAGCACCGTTTGCGGTAGTCGGAGAAGCGACAGCAGAAAAAGATCTTCTGTTATCGGATACACATTTTAATGATAACCCTATCGATTTACCACTTGAAGTATTGTTAGGAAAAGCGCCTAAAATGATCCGGACGGCAGAGACGCTACAAGCTCAATCTCCTGCGTTAGTACAATCGAGCATCGATATCAAAGAGGCGGTATCACGTATTTTACGTTTACCTGCGGTGGCTGAAAAAACCTTTTTGATCACCATTGGTGATAGAAGTGTCACTGGGCTGGTGAATCGAGATCAAATGGTGGGTCCTTGGCAGGTACCTGTTGCTGATTGCGCGGTGACGGCGGCAAGCTATGATGCTTACGTGGGTGAGGCCATGTCTTTGGGTGAGCGCACGCCGTTGGCTTTATTGGATTTTGCTGCATCAGCGCGCATGGCGGTGGCTGAGTCGATTATGAATATTGCAGGCGTGGATATTGGGGATCTTAAGCATATAAAATTATCGGCCAATTGGATGTCTGCAGCTGACCACCCTGGAGAGGGGGCTGGTTTATATGAAGCGGTTAAAGCCATCGGCGAAGCGCTATGTCCCGAGCTGTCACTCACCATTCCAGTGGGTAAAGACTCGATGTCGATGCGAACGGCTTGGCAGGACGGCAATGAGCAAAAAGCCGTGACATCACCGATGTCTTTGGTGATCACCGCGTTTGGCCGTGTTCAAGATATTCGTAATACTGTAACGCCTGAGTTGAGAACAGATAAAGGTGAGTCAGTATTATTGCTGGTGGATTTGGGCGCAGAGCAACCCCGTTTAGGCGGGTCTTGTCTGGCACAAGTTTACAGTGAACTGGGTGATGTTGCGCCGGATCTCGATAATGCGGCTACATTAAGGGGCTTTTTCGAGGTGATGCAGTCATTGGTTGCTAAACAGTCGGTGATGGCGTATCACGATCGCAGTGACGGCGGCCTGTTTACCACATTGGTTGAGATGGCGTTTGCGGGTAATTCTGGTCTTGATATTGATATTAGTCCGCTTAAAGGAACGAATATCGAGTGTTTATTTAACGAAGAGCTAGGCGCTGTTTTACAAGTGAGCGTCGATAGTGCGCAACGCATTATTGCGCAGTTTGCTAAAGAAGGGCTGGTTTGCCACCCGATCGCCCATTTGAATACAGCGGATTCGATCCGGATCATCGGTGACGGTAAAGAGGTCTTTGTTGACTCTCGAACGGCTTTACGAACCGCTTGGGCTGAAACGACTTATCAAATGCAAGCAAGGCGCGACAACTCAGAATGTGCCCTCGAAGAGTTTACCTTAAAACAAAACCCTCTCGAACCAGGGTTAAGCGCTGATCTTAGTTTTGACATCAATGAAGATGTTGCTGCCCCTTATATTTTAAAAGGGTTGGCGCCTAAGATGGCCATTTTGCGTGAACAAGGGGTTAACTCGCATATTGAAATGGCTGCCGCCTTTAATCGGGCCGGTTTCGATAGCCGTGATGTGCATATGAGTGACATATTGAGCGGCAAAATTGTGCTTGATGAATTCCAAGGATTAGCCGCTTGTGGCGGTTTTTCCTACGGTGATGTGCTCGGTGCTGGGGAAGGTTGGGCAAAATCTATTTTATTTAATCCAAAGGCGAGAGAGCAATTTAGCCGCTTCTTCGAGCGAGATCAGAGTGTATCGTTGGGGGTGTGTAATGGCTGCCAAATGTTGTCAAATCTAAAAGCCATCATTCCAGGGACTGAATATTGGCCACACTTTGTGCGTAATCGCTCTGAGCAATTTGAGGCGCGTTTTAGTTTGGTTGAAGTCCAATCGACTCCTTCGCTATTTTTTGACGGAATGGTAGGATCGCGTATGCCGATTGCTGTATCACATGGAGAGGGGCGAGCCGAGTTTGCTAGCCTTGATGCGTTGGCTGCAGCAAAAGCCTCTGGCACCATTGCGCTTCATTATGTTGATGGTTATGGCAAGGTGGCGACTCAGTACCCTCAAAATCCGAATGGTTCACCTGATGGGATCACCGGACTCACGAGTGTGGATGGGCGCGTCACTATTATGATGCCCCACCCTGAACGAGTGTTTAGAACCGTGGCGAATTCTTGGCATCCCGATGAGTGGGGTGAAGATAGCCCTTGGATGCGCATGTTCCGCAATGTGAGAAAAGCGATCGGGTAGTTTAAACTTTAAGTGCAAACCTAAACGCACATAAGCCGCAATTTATTGCGGCTTTTTTATGGCTTTATTTTATTATCATAAGTCCAAATCAGCAGAGTCGAAGTCGGTAGCTTGTATTGAGAGCGCATTTCACATGTTTGAAAAGACAGGCGGGGGTTTTGAGGCCAATGTGAAATAAGTCATCCGTTGCTTTTGTAACATGTATTACCTTGAATATTAGCAAAGTCTATTCCACGAAATGTTTCTATTGTCAATACTGTCCGTGTGAAATGAGTACTGCTCCGCAAAACCCATGGAAAGCTGCAGCTTTGATTGATTAGTCGCTAACTGGGGCGTATAAAAACATTATGGATTGTAATGAAATGACTATGTGTAACGGGTAGCTATCACCTGTTAAAAAAAAGATTTAACAGTGTGTAATAAGGACTTTAAGTGAAATAAAAGTATCAATAAGATTACTTTTATGTATTTTGTTTCGTATTATACTTTTCAGTATGACCTGCTGTGTCGAATACGATTTTTAGTTAATCAATTAATATCATGATTAACAAATGTTCCTCAATATATACATTTTGCTATAGTTAATAATGGTTAATTATTGCTATGTATCGTACTAATTAAGGAGTCACGAATGATTGTACAAGAGGTGGTTGAACTCTCGCGTTTTCAGTTTGCGTTAACAGCCATGTATCATTTCCTATTTGTTCCCCTAACGTTAGGGATGGCGTTGTTACTGGCGATAATGGAATCACTTTATGTGATGACCAATAAGCAAGTGTATAAAGACATGACTAAATTCTGGGGTAAGTTATTTGGCATCAACTTCGCTATTGGTGTGAGCACTGGTTTAGCTATGGAGTTCCAGTTTGGAACCAATTGGTCTTATTATTCTCATTACGTCGGTGACATTTTTGGCGCACCGCTAGCGATTGAAGCGTTAATGGCTTTCTTCTTAGAATCAACATTGGTGGGAATGTTTTTCTTTGGTTGGGATCGCTTTAGTAAGAGACAGCATCTCGCTGTGACTTGGTTAGTGGCACTCGCTTCCAATATGTCTGCGTTGTGGATTTTAGTGGCCAATGGTTGGATGCAAAATCCTGTTGGTTCAGTGTTTAATTATGAAACCATGCGCATGGAAATGACCAGTTTTGCCGATGTGGTGTTCAACCCTGTGGCGCAAGTTAAATTCGTGCATACCGTTGCATCGGGTTATGTGACTGGCGCCATGTTTGTATTGGCGATTAGCTCTTTTTATATTCTCAAAAAGCGTGATTTACCCTTTGCTCGTCGCTCTTTTGCGATTGCGGCTAGCTTTGGTATGGCATCGATTTTATCGGTATTAGTGTTAGGGGATGACTCAGGCTACGAAGTGGGTGAAGTGCAAAAAGTGAAATTGGCAGCCATTGAAGCTGAGTGGGATACCGAGCCAGCCCCCGCGTCTTTTACGGTCATTGGTTTGCCGAATCAAGAAACCATGGAAACGGATTATGCAGTGAGAATTCCTTATGTGATGGGCATTATCGCAACGCGCTCTTTAGATAAGGAAGTAATGGGTTTGAAAGACTTGTTGGTGGCGCATGAAGCGCGTATTCGCAATGGTATGAAAGCTTATGCCATGTTAGATAAATTGCGCCAAGGGGATGAGTCTTCCCAACTAAAAGCAGACTTTGAGAAAGCAAAAATTGACTTAGGTTATGGTTTATTGCTTAAGCCTTATACCGATAAAGTGGTTGATGCTACAGAAGCACAAATCCAAGCGGCAACCAAAGATTCTATCCCTCATGTGTGGCCCATATTTTGGAGTTTTAGGGTCATGGTGGGTGCAGGGCTGATCATGTTGCTAGTGTTTGCTGCTGCGTTTTGGCAAAGCACTCGTCATCGTATTGAAGAAAATAAATGGGTGCTGAGAGCGGCGCTTGTGAGTTTACCTCTGCCTTGGGTAGCCATTCAATGTGGCTGGTTTGTGTCTGAGTATGGGCGGCAACCGTGGACCATTTCAGAGGTGTTACCGACCTTTATGTCCGCGTCGAGCTTAACCCCGAGTGATGTTTGGACGAGTATTATTTATATCACCTTGTTTTATTCAGTACTGTTAGTGGTTGAGCTGTTCTTAATGACGAAGTTTATTCGCCGGGGTCCCAGTAGTTTAAAAACGGGCCGTTATCATTTTGAAAAGCTAGCAGACTAACGGGGGAGTCGATTATGTTTGATTATGAAATGCTAAGATTCATTTGGTGGGCATTAATTGGGGTTCTCTTTATCGGTTTTGCCGTAACAGATGGCTTCGATATGGGCGTCGGAGCATTACTGCCGATTATTGGTAAAGATGATACCGAACGTCGTATTATGATTAACACGATTGCCCCTCATTGGGACGGCAATCAGGTATGGTTAATTACTGCTGCGGGGGCATTATTTGCTGCTTGGCCAACGGTATATGCCGTCTCCTTTTCTGGTTTTTATTTAGCCATGATGCTAGTGTTATTTGCGCTATATTTACGTCCAGTTGGATTTGACTATCGCTCAAAAATAGAAGATCCAAGGTGGCGAAAAACGTGGGATTATCTGCTGTTTTTAGGTGGGTTTGTTCCGCCATTAGTGATTGGTATTGCGTTTGGTAACTTATTGCAAGGTGTGCCGTTTAACTTTGATGAATATTTGCGTGCGACTTATTATGGTGGCTTCTTTGGCTTATTAAATCCTTTTGCTTTATTAACCGGCATTGTTGGAGTCAGCATGTTCATCATGCAAGGCGCCAGTTGGTTGCAAATGAAGACGGAAGGGGAGCTGAGAGTGCGCGCTGCAGGCGCCTCTCAAGTGGCAGCTATTTTCGTTCTGGTATTTTTTGTTTTATCAGGTTTATTTTTGGTTAATGGTGTCGATGGCTATGTGATCACCTCGGCAATCGATCATAATGGTCCTTCTAATCCAGCATTGAAAACTGTGGCGGTAGAAGCGGGAGCGTGGTTAGCTAATTATCAAAAATACCCCATCACACTGCTATTTCCTATAGCGGGCTTGATATTGCCGTTATTGGTGTTAATTGCCAGTCGCTTTCATCGTTCTGGTTTTGCCTTTTTGTTCAGTTCATTGACCGTTGCTATGGTGATATTAACGTGTGGCGCAGCGATGTTTCCGTTTTTGATGCCATCATCGCTTGATCCTAATGTGAGCTTAACCATGTGGGATGCAACAGCGAGCCAAGGGACTTTAGGTGTGATGACGGTCGTGGCGGCGATTTTTATTCCGCTGATTTTATGCTACACCATTTGGACTTATTACAAGATGTTTGGCCGTTTAAATCGTCAACATATTGAAAACAATTCAACGTCACTTTATTAAGGGGGCAAGTTATGTGGTATTTCACTTGGATATTAGGACTGTTTCTAGCCTGCTCTTTCGGTATTATTAATGCGCTGTGGCTGGAAAGCAGTGAGAATATGGATAGGCACTCTGATGATAAATCGGACTAATCCGTAGAATCTATTAAAAAAGCCTCGTGTTAACGAGGCTTTTTTTGCGCTATGATTTCGTATTAATTGACGTCATGAGCAAACTCATTATGCGTTGTCATTGTTCTGGGCCTCATGATGAGTTTATACATGGTGGGCACCCAGATGAGTGACAGTAAGGTTGCGAGTAAGGTTCCGCCAGCAATGGCAATGGCAAACGGTGGCCAAAATCCACCGCCAGCGATGATGAGCGGTAAGAAGCCGCCTATGGTGGTAATGGTGGTTGAGCCTATATGGCGACCACAGCTACTGACCAGCCGAACGATCGTGCTGATATCGCCCTGGCGTGAGAGAGGCTCGACCTCAAGCTCTGCAATAATCACAATGGCGGCATTAATGGCCAGCCCCATTAAGCCTAGGAGACCAATAATCACGGTAAAACCAAAAGGGTAACCAAAGGCATAAACCGATAGTAAACCTAAACCTGCCGATTGTATTGCGCTTAATAAGATGATCCCTGTTAATCGAAATGAATTAAAAGATAATACGATGGTGGCTAATAATAAGGTGATCACCAGTAGGACATTGGATAAGAGATTACCGACCGCTTCGTCACGTTTGGCACTTTCTCCTCCCAATTCCATTCGATAACCCATGGGTAATTTGAGGGCATCGAGTTTGGCTTTAGTGTTATCGAGTACCGTTTGGGGCAACACGCCATTAGTTATGTAGGCTTCAATAGTGTTGACTCTTTGTCCATCTCTTCGGGGAATGGCGCCGCGACTGACTTTTATTTCACTGCTGGATAGGGCTGAGAGAGGGATCCCCGTTGCAGTATTAGACACTAAATTCAGTTCAGCGATTTTCATTTGTTCTTGCTGTTGACTGTCGTTTAATCGAACGCGAACGGGTAAAGATTCTGTTTGTTCTAGAATGCTACCGCCATTTAATCCTGTGGTCGCCATTTGAATCTGGTTGGCGATATTGGTTAAGTTAAGGCCACTCATTAAGCTGGCATCTTCATCAATTTGTAACCACAACTTAGGCGAGCCGGCGCTGAGTGTCGCACGAGTGTGGGTGACATTGGCCGTTTCACTAAAGATGAGTCTCACTTGATCGCCTAAGGTTTTTAATTGATCGAGATTCGGCCCAAATAGCCTAAGTTCAACAGGGGCGTTAAATGGCGGCCCTTGTTCTAATTTTCTGACTAGAATTTGAGCTTGAGGATAGTCCCCATCAAGGGAGGCTTGCAATATAGGGATCAGGGTGTTGGCGGTTTTTAGATCACTGACCTTGACCATCGCTTGTGCATAGTTGCTGGCACCTTGCTGGCGTTGCATCATATTGTAATAAAAAGAAGGGCTATTGCTACCTACCATCCAATCGATACGCGTGATGTCTTTATGTTGCCTCAGATTGACATCCATTTTTTCGATTAAATGACGGGTATGTTCTAAACTGGCATGGGAAGCCAAATAGACCTCGATATGAAACATGTCTCGATCCGATGGCGGGAAAAACTGCTCTGTCATTTTCCCCATGGCGATAAAGCCCAATAGTGGTAGCAGACCGATTAACAGGGCCGTTCGCTTTGGGTAAGAAAGGGCGAAGGTTAAGCATTGAGTAAAGGCGTGGCTCACTTTAGGGAGTTCAATGCCATGATGATACCAGCGATGACCGTGTGATTGGCTGCCGAAGCGGCCTGCAAGCCCTGCAATAATGGTATGAGAAATAATAAAGGAGCCTAATAAGGCAAATATCACTGAGATAGCAATGCCGCCGACAAACTCCCCAGCAGGTCCGGGCATCAGTACGATAGGGGCAAAAGCGAGCATCGTGGTGAGGGTGGATCCCGCTAGAGGTAACCATAAGTGCTGCAATGTTCCGCTCACGGCGTTAAATCGACTCATGCCTTGCTGGCGGCGCTGTGCGATGGCATCGACGATAACAATCGCATTATCAACCATGATCCCAAGTGCCACGACTAAACCTGTAACAGACATTTGATGGATAGGTAATCCAATGAACTTCATGCAAGAAAGGGTGAATAAAGCCGTTAGCGGTAGCGATACGGCGACAATGATGGCATTCCTTAGTCCTAAGGTCAGCATTAATACCACGAGAATGATAATAAAGCCTAAGAGTAGATTTTCCACTAAGCCTCCTAAGCGCTCCGTAGTGTAACCTTCTTGATCAAATAACCATTCAATTTTGACGTTAGTGGGGATGCTGGTTTGATATTCATCGACGACTTGGCGTACATTGTGCAGCCAAGTGTCAACACTGGTGTCATCAAGCATACGTGCTGCCACCATGATCCCTTGTGTTTGCTCGAGTAAGGCAACGCTGGTTTCAGGTGTTTTTGCTTGGCGTCTAATATCGGCGATATCCCCGAGACGAATAATTTGTCCATGAGCATCAATTTTTAAGGGGACTTGTCTTATTCTATTCAGAGAGTCTAGTTCGCCAGACACCTCCACTAAGGCTTTAAAATGAATATTATTAATTTCACCCGCGGAGACTTTAGGATCGGCATTTTGTAAAATAGTGGCGATGGAAGCGGGAGTGAGTTGCAATTGATTGACTTTATTTGCATCTAGAATCACTAAAACTTCTTCGATTGGTTCACCGTATAGCTTCACAAAATCCGTGCCTGATAATACTCTAAGGCGACTTTCGAGTTCTTTTGCATAGCGATTTAATACATCAATACGAATAGGCGAGTTTCCTTGCCAAGACAGTCCTAAAATGGCTGTGTTTGCATAGCCCATTTGATCATCCAGAGTGGTGTTTTGTGCTTCCTTTGGCAGTAAATAGGTTGAATCGGCAATGAAATCTCGCGCTCGAGACCATATCGGTGCGGTATCAATGACATCATCTTTTAGTTCAAGCTGAATAACGGAAATGCCGGGTCTCGAGGTTGAGTAGATGAGTTTTAACTCTTTTATGCGGCGTAATTGATTTTCTAGTACTTGGGTAACGAGTGCTTCGACTCGTTCTGAAGAAGCACCGGGATAATGGGTAATAACTGATGAAAATCGGTTGGTAATAATAGGATCTTCCATACGCGGTAGGCTAGAGATCGCCCCGAGTCCGGCAACGATGATTAGGGCTATCATTAGGCTGAGTAAACGGCCGTTTTCAACGATGGCTTTAATCATTGTTTTTCACCAATTTTTTAATGATATTGACTTTTTGACCCGCAACCAGTTTGTGAGAGCCTTGATCAATGTAAAGCTGGCTATCGGAGATAGGACCTTGTATATAAGCCTGATCTTGATTGCTGTATAAAATATCGATATCTCGGCGCTCTACATTAAAGCTCTTGTCGGCTCTGGGCGTGAGCACATAAATATTCCAAAGACCCCTTATGCCGTCGGTGAGTGCGCTAATAGGTACCCAGTACCCGAGCATTTCAACATCTTTTATATGAGTGAAATAAGCGATTTCACCATTAATGACTTGGCTGTCTTGTGGCAAAGTGAACCTCAACTCTACCGTTCGCGTTATCGGGTTGAGTTCGGCAGAGATCCCTTTAATTTTAGCGAGGTAATTATGGTTAGCTATGCGGATATTGGCTTGTTTATTAATGGTTAATGATTTAGCAATATCAGAGGGAACACCAATATAAGCTTGTGGGCTATTGGATTGCACTAAGGTGTAAATGGGAGTGCCTGTCGATGTGACTTCACCGATATAGTGATGCCTTTGACTAATGATGCCGTTAAATGGGGCGATGATATTGGATTTTTCTATTTTTAACTGATTGGCAGCATAAGCGGCTTTTAATTGGGTTCGGGCAGCCATTAGCCGATTAACTTGACCTTTAAGTTCATCTATTTTTTGTTCGGAAATATAATTTTTTTGCTTTAAAGAGAGGCTACGTTTAAGGGTGCTGTTGGCTAAGTCTAGTTCGGCTTGATTCTGTGTGAGGTTGGCTTTGAGCTCGTTTTTTTCTGTGTGTAATAATTGCGTATCGAGTTTGGCCAATAATTGTCCCATTTTTACTTTATCGCCAATATCGACATTTAATTGGTTTATTTTACCTGAAAGTTCAAAGCCGATTGCGGTGGTATTACTGGATCTCACGACACCTGAAAATTGTTGCGTTTGTTGATAAGAAGGTGCGGTAATAAATGAGCGCGTACTCACCGTTTGATATTGCGCTGTTGATGGGGCCGCTGTTTTTTGGCAAGCGCTTAATAAACCTAAGCAGCTTAATCCTATTATGACAATGACTGACTTGGTGAGTGGTGTAATATCCATTTATTGATCCCAATATCGCGTTATTATTTTTTAAGTGTTATGTTGTTTTTTTGTTGTTATACGGGTGTAGTTTAAGCATGAAAAACTAGACTGTCTAGTCTTGTTTTTGTGATTATGGACTACGCAGTCTATTTTATGATTTAATAACTGCTATTAACATTTCTTCTCTTGAGAGTGACTCACTGATGGCATCGACTTCATTGCAAAGTCAAAACCTCACTAAACGTGAGCAAAAGCACGCCAGTATTTTAGCGGCTGCGAACGTATTATTTTGTGAACAGGGCTTCCCTCATACCAGCATGGATGAAATTGCTAAAAAAGCCGGCGTATCGAAACAAACGCTTTATTCCCATTTTGGCTGTAAGAACACCTTGTTTGCTGCATCAATATCAGCGAAAGCCGATAGCTATCAGCTCAATAGTGATGTGTTTTCTGATCCTGATGAGCCCGAGAAAACGTTAACGTATTTTGCCGAACAATTTGGGCGACTCATGGTGAGTGAAGAGGCGTTAGCGATTTACCAAACTTGTGTGACTCATGCCGATAGACACCCTGAAATTGCGCAGGTTTTCTTTGAAAATGGGCCTGAATGTATATTATCTTTGCTTAGCGATTATCTTAAAAAAGTGGCAGAAAAAGGGGACTATCAATTTGATGTTCCTCGTCACTGCGCGGTACGTTTGTGTTTAATGTTGTTTGGTGAAATGCGCTTAAAATTAGATTTAGGCATCAATGTTGACGATTTAGTGGTGAGTCGAGATAGGTATATTCAATCGAGTGTCGACATGTTTCTTCGGGCGTATCGAATAAGAGGCCATGAATAGTTATGTTTATAAGATAGAGTGGTTTGAGTATATTCAATGGTCTTATCCTGTTATCTTTAGGTTAATCGGCTAGATTTATGAGGAAGGATAATGGGTATTTTACGAGCCGGATACATTAGTCGAGAATATTAGACATATTTAATTATTAAGATTAATAAATAAATATCATATGTTTAGGGAGAAACATGAACTATCATTCTGTGGTTAAACTGCCACTCATTTCAACGTTGTTATTTTCCTCATATGTTGAGGCTAAACCTCCTGCTGATTTTGCTCCATTTACCTTTAGTGTTTCTAGAGTCACTATTGGTAATGCCGATGTCGGCAATGATGGCAATGAATTACAACGCGATCAGTGGCTCACTAACTTTAAAGCTAAGATGCCAGTATCGAAAAAATGGATTTTGGGGCTAGATTTAGGTTATGACCAATTAGATTATGATTGGAAGAGTCCTTCAGGGCAAGAAACGGACTATGCTTGGGATGATATTCACCGATTTAGGGCGGGGGTTTCGGTGGTGTATCGCCCCGATGAGCATTGGATCTTTATGCTATCGCCACGACTTCAATATGCTTATGCCGATACGGCCACGGCAAGTGAAGCACAAAGTTACGGGGTGGTGGTTTCAGCGATACATCGTTTTTCATCTGGGCATTTATTTGGCGTAGGTGTGGCTTATTTAAATGATATTGATGAGGTCCGAACCGTACCTTATTTGGCTTTTCGATGGCAAATCAATGATGCTTGGTATTTATCGAATCCTTTTTCTGTCGGCTTTAGTGGCCCTGGTGGCATTGAGTTAAGTTATTTAGCGACTCCTGATTGGGAATTTGGTTTGGGTGTGTCTAAGCGTACTAGTCGTTTTTTGATTGCTGATAATGAAAATACGGCTGAAATCGATGAGTGGGTGAGCCATTTACGGGCGAGCTGGAAATGGACGCCAAAGATCACAATATCAGCATTTGCTGGATATTTTTTTAGTGGTGAACTTGAGCTCAACCCAGAGGACACAAATGAAACGATTGAAAATCAAGGTGGAGCAGCACTAGAAGCGAGGTTTAGTTTTTAGAGGGGAGAATTAATAGGGAATAAGCGACAGTGATAATGAGAGGCGCGACACTTACGCCTCTTTATTGAACCTATATCAAGCTGGTATTAGTTATCGAGTAAATCGTTTTTTAAGCTTGATTGCACCGGATCATCACCCAACCAAATATTCAACAATGCTTGCCGAAAAGTATCATTGTTGATAGTTACTTTGACGCTACCATTTTTAGACGCAGTGACACCTGCAGTTGGGCTGGTATCAAAAGTGAATTGATCACCTTCAGAAATTTTATCTGAAAAAACAGCGGTGAATTGATCTATTTGAGTCTGGATAGCCCCGATATCCCCACCCGTTGCAGTATTAAAACCTTCTTCGATAGCCTTCTTCATTTTTTCTGCAGTGATCATACTTGAAGTGATATTCAGTTTGATAACAGCACGAGATGCACTTAATACATTGGCAGTGTCATGGGTTTTATTGGGTAAATAGAGACTGGCGACATAAAGATCGAAAAACATCTTACTTCGCTCACCTGCGCCATTGAGGATCAGTGTTTGATTATCGAGCGTGAGTGTATCAGCCAGTTTGACGTCTGATACTTCTTTTGCTTGTGCGCTTGATAAAAAACAGACACACAAGAAGAGTAGGGCGGACAATCGTTTCATATAGAGCCTCATAAAAGGTAGGTTAGTCGTTAGCCTCTGTGTCCAACTTGATATTGACCATTTTGATGAAACAAAACTGCCTGTTTCTGTTTTGGAGATATCAACAAAGGGCCGTCATCAAAGAATAAAAAACATTTCCAATTTCGTACGAATACTTCCCAAGTCGTTTCAATTACTTGGTATTTATCATAACAAAAATAAACTATAGCATTGTCGGGCCAATCGATAAAGTGTGTCAGTAGTTCAGGTAATTCAGCGGCTTCACTGTCCCAAGCACTTTGCCAATGATCCATATTTTTCCAAGCATCTTGTTTTGCGGCCCAATCCCCGTTATCAAATTGTTCACTGCGGCTACTTTTATTGCTGATCCATTTATTCCAAACAAGCATGGCACTTTTTTGGGTTAGGGGATGGATATGACCTTTATCTTTTTCGCTCACAGGAAGATCTTTATGATTAAAAATCCATTTACGTGGGTATTGTTCTAATGGAATGTAAGTGTGGGACAATCTAGCCTCTCTAATAACGCTCATTGAGCGTAAATCGTATCGTCACAATATGTTGATGACTGAATGATGCTTGCTTTAATGACACAATGATTATTTGATACAGATGAAATATCACTGCAAGTATCTTCCACGGGTATATGTCCCGTATTATAAAGCGTTATGTATTACATGCCTAACATAAATAAGATGATGGCTAATATGGCGCCAAAAAAGGGAATAATCACCGTTAAAGCGCCAAGGGGAAGATAAGCGGTTTGGTGGGTTTCGCCACAAATGACCCTAATGGTGGTAATGACGTAGCCATTATGGGGTAAAGAATCAAGTCCGCCAGAGGTGATTGCGATGACTCGGTGCAGTGCATTTGGGTCGACTCCAGCTTCTAGGTAATGGGGGGCGATTAACGGCAAGGCAATGGCTTGGCCTCCCGATGCGGAACCTGTTAAAGCGACAATGACACTAATGGCAATAGCGGCACTAATGAGGCCATTACCGGGCAAAGCGGTCATTTGTATCAAGGTATGATTAAACGCTGGAGTGAGCTTAGCTATGCTACCAAATCCGACGACTGCGCAAGTATTGGCAATGGCAATCAATGCACTGTAAGTCGCAATAGACAGTGCGCTGCCTAAGTGTTCGAATCGTTTCCAATACAGTATGACGGCACTTATTACGCCAATCAATAAGGCGATGATTAAAGAGGAACGGCCAAAATTGAGGATGACACTGCAATAAAAAGAGCTGCCGAGTACGAGCACTAATGGAATAAAGCCTAAAAAAGGTGGGGGTAATAAGTGTGATGACGTTGGTGTGGGATCACCTTCGCGCTCATCATAATGTTCGCCGTTTGCGACTGCACGTTTTATCATCACATGAAATAACCACATGCCAGCAGATGCCATAAAAAGAGCCACCACAAGACTCACATGCCAGCCAGCAAACTGATTGGTTCCTAAATATTGCATGGGTTGGAAATTTTGAATTTCGACAGAGCCTGCTGAGGTCATAGTGAAAGTAATGGAGCCAAATGCTAAAGCGGCTGGGACAAATCGCCTCGGTAAGTTGGCATCTTTAAACAAACTTAATGCCATCGGGAAGACTGAAAAAGCGACCACAAAAACACTGACACCGCCATAAGTTAAAATGGCGCAAGTGATCACGACTGCAAAGGGGGCATGTTTTGATCCGAATGTGCGCATAATCCAATGCGCTAAGCTATCGGCTGCGCCACTGACCTCCATCACTTTGCCGAACATCGCACCCAGTAAAAAAACAATAAACCAATTTTGTAAGAAAGAGGCAAAACCCGTCATGTAGCTAACGGTGAAACTGGGTAAATGATCGGCAAGGGGCGGAATAATGGGAATATGACTGGTGAGCGCCAGGATTAGTGCACACAAGGGGGCGGCAATGAGTATATTCATCCCACGCAGAGTGAATATTATGAGTAACACGAGCCCACCGATTAAACCTACCATGCTCAATGTCATGACTTCCCTTCTGAAGTATCACGTTGTGATTGATAAATTAAGATAAAGCAAAAAGGAGGGAATAAGCAATTGTTTTAATCATACCTTTAATTAAGCCCCGTGGATCTTTAGGTCACACGGGTATATGAGTGAACGTTTAAAGAAAGTGCATTAAATACCAGCGAAGCTCATGCCCAATTTTTAGGTGAGTTGGCGTCGATTTTACCTGAAGGTTGTCAACCCATCATTATGGCAGATGCCATTTTTCGCGTTCCTTGGTTTTACATTGTGGAAAAGAAAGATTGGTACTGGATTAATCGTGTGAGAGGAAGAGTCTCTTTATCTCAAGATAAGGATAATTGGGCAACGGCTTATCAATGGTTTGCTCAAGCTAAAGTCGGAAAAGTACTGCCACTTCAAACATTACAGGCAAATACAATTTAGCATAGGGCTGTGTTGTCGGTAATTTATATCGGTCGGGAAGTGATAGAAAATGAGCGGTACGAAGTCACCTTAGAATAATATAGTTATGTGCTTTACAACTTGGCTCACTTCACAATCAGTATTAATTGTTTATGAGCCAGAAAAAAGTGGCGATCCCTCAGGCTTGGGTATCAATTAGTTGTCAGTATTAACTTTTAAGAGATGATTATACAAAAAGTCATTATTTTCAGATTTATGAGTTTCAGTAAAGTAACCATTTCCTGTCGACGTTATCGAAGGTTGTAGACCCAAATCATAATTTAGGTTTTTAATGCGATGCACTTTTCCAAGATTATCCACTTTAAGTAAAGTGCTATAGAGGTGATCATACGAGGCAGATTTGTGAACTTCAAGCGCATAACCATTAGCGTCACTTGCAATTGCTGGAGTAACACCGTAGTCATAGAATGTATTGCTGATTTGCTTGACGTCATTATGCTCGTTAATGTGGAATACATTTGCATACAGCATGTCATAGCTTGAGGATTTATGAACTTCAAGAAAATAACCATTTCCGACAGAGGTAATATCCGGTTGGCTCCCATAGTCATAGAAGAAGTTTTTAACAATGGCTAAGTTACCGTGGGTATCAGCTTTTAAAATATTGGCATAAAGTGTACTGAAATTTTCTGATTGATGGACTTCTAGGAAATGTCCATTTCCCATTGAGGTGATTTTAGGATTTGTGCCACTGTCATAACTCATGTTATTAATGATATTGAAATCACCATTGTCATTAATTTGGATGATACTAGCGTAAAGTCGGTTAAAATATTCAGACTTATGTACTTCGATGAAATAACCGTTACCCATAGATGCTATAGCAGGTTGAACGCCATAATCGTATGATGTCTGTTTGACTGATTCAACTTTTCCATCAAGATCTATTTTTAGTATGTTGGCATGTAAAGAGCGATAGTTTTCAGACTGATGAACTTCAAGAATATATTGACCACCTGCTGAAGCGGCATTGGAGTTAAGGCCCTTATCATAGGGTATTTTAAACGATGAACTTAGTGGTTCAATCGTTGATGCTTGGCTAATGGCTGATAAGGTTAATAAGATCGAAGTCGTAATTAAAGTCCGCTTCTTTAGTCGGAATAAGTTGCGTAAAAGTATTTTCATGAGTGCTCTCAATTTAAATTCAGTAAGTCATCACTTACCTTGTTAATAGGAATGATATTAAATTTCGAGTATTATAAGGCTATAATAATATTAGTGTTATTGTACTTTAGTCTTCACGAATATATTAGTGGATACAGTAGGGTGAGCATGTTAATGGTGAAATAACCAGTTGAGTAATGGTTGTTTTTTTAGCTTTTTTTGAGTGAAGATTAGTCAGGGTTAAAGTGCTAGGTTTTTACTTAAATAAAATATTGCTGTTTTTCTTGATTAAAGCGCTATCGATATTGTCAGGTTCAAAAACTGCCGATTTGCCATAAAATATCAGCAGCCTTTAGACCTCATGTTCTTTTGATGTGAAAGCCGTTTATTCCTTAACCTGAATTCGGGTTCCTTACATATTGGTTTTAACTGCATATTCATATTCTTTCGCACTTTTTAGTGCACATTGACCGAGTAATTGAGTTAACGTTTCATCATACCAGTCCATGTCAGCTTGCTTTGTCAACAAACGATCGAATTGACCAAAGAAGGCAAAATGCAAATGGGTATATAAGGCTAATGTACGATTATAGAGATAGAGCTCGGGGTTACTTTTAACGTTATTGACTTGTGGGATCAGGAGTTTAACCATGAGAAAAGGAAAATGGCCTAAATGAGAGACAAACGCCATATTCCAAAGACTATACAGATCAGCCCACGATTTGGAGTGAGGCATAGTGAGTAAAATGCCCTTTTCATCTTGACTAAAGCGGGCGGGTTTAACGCCGGGTAAGTGAAAGGCAAGGACGGTACCGGCTTTAGCATTATCAAATCGATGCGCACTTAAATCTTCAGCCACCGCTTCGAAGATATTCATGGGGAGATCCAAACGGGCATAATCCTGCGGCACGGAACCTGAATGGTGAAATTGAATATAATCATTCATCGGTTTTTCAATAGAAGCGAGTTTCATGCTTTCGAAGGTACTGAGTTGGGATTCAATACCATACTGTTGTCGTAGTGGGACCCATATTTTCATTAAAATGTTGATTAAGGACCAGTGTTGATACATAGCGTGAGTTAAACGTTGTTGAACTAAAGCGTAGCCGATGACGGAGGGAATGATTTGACGGGCATTGTGAGCCGACTTTTCTTTTAATTGCGTAAAATGGGTGTGCTCGGCCATGTTAAAAAAGTCGACTAGATAGGGGTTGTCCAATATATGAGTTTTCATCTCATCGAGTAAATCAATGGCGCTTTGGCTATTGATATCAGATGGCAGTAATTGCTGTGACAGTTCAGATAATTCAGGAGAGGCCCAATTTAAGTCATTATCAATTAAGCGCAACGTTTGATAATGACTAAGCATGATTTTATAGAGGTCGGAGTCATCTAGCTGAGTGGCGCTCGCCTTTAACATAGTGACGAGATTATTAATAAACTGAGTCATTTCACTTATTCTCCATGTTTAATGATATGCCAAATGGCTTATTTTTATCTTTTAAAATGCGCACATTAATTTAGAGTTTTATGTCATTGTGGCGCTTTCACTTATTATTGGATACTCATAAGAGTCTATCTTTGGGAGGAAAGACTGGCAATGTCGATGTTGTTATTTTGAACATAAATGAGCTGGCGCTCACAAGGTAAGGTTAAATTGTGAGAGAAAGTGGATTCTATCGCGAGTCTTGCCTCTTTAGCTCTAAAAAGTTGCTTAGTATTTTATATTCACCCTACGAGTCGTTGTCAATGCTTATTGTAAATATTGTTTATTGTGAACATATCTCAGGTTAACACCCGATGCCTATACAAAAGTATAAAGAGTAAATTTATGTCAGTTTTTAATCAACAGGTATGTCTATATGAAAAAATGTATTATTGTTAGTGCATTAACTTTAGCGTCAATAATGTCAACATCTGCTTTTGCTGTAACGAATGAACAATTAGATGCTATTGTCCAGCAGCAAACAGATTACAATACTGCTAATAGTGAACTTATTTCATTAAAGCAAGCTTGTAGTTTAATTGTTGATGAAGATCAAGTTCAGTTAAAACAATACTATATAAACAATAATCCGTTAGAGACGTGTCCAACAACGGATTATATGCTGTTTAAAGCCTGTACTACTCGTAATGCTGAGAATATCCAAACAAGAAATGAGTTTGATGTGAAATCGAGTATTACTGCTGAGGATTGCAGTGCGCTTTAGTTGTTAGTGATAAAGAGAACGGCAAGTTTTGCCGTTCTGGTTGTGTATCCGAGTGGACTCTGTCTGTTGATTTTTTATCGAATAAGAAGGGCTGGTTTTATAGAAAATGGAAGCTAAGTGGATACTCGACTTATCCTCTTATTTAATCATAGGCCATTCAATTCAGGCGCATTCAATGATTGTTCATTCACGTCATAACTATAGATAATGTCACCATTTTTTAAGTTGTCAGTTTCATCTTCGGGTAACACAGAAGAAACATAGTCTACTGTAACGTTATCCGGTGAGACGATCACATTGAGGTGACCTGATGGCGGCAAAATAACGCTCAGGTTAGGATCATATTTAGCATTGGGTAATGCAATAGAGTCGGGGGCATAATAATGCGCGTATTTAAGCCAGCTATCTTCACTGTTATCTGCGGGACTAGGTAGACTTTGATAGATGACACCATCGACGATTTCCTTCGAATAAACGTGGTCATGCCCTTGAAAGAAGATAGTGACATTGTTTTTAACCATTAATTGATGGATGGGGAGATCCCAGTTGGGGCGATATTCACTGAACTCATAATTTTTACCATTTTTATCATAGCCTCCCCATTCTGCACTGTGGACTATAGTGGCCGCTCCGCGCCCTCGACCATTAACATGATGTGCAAAAACAAATTTATATTTGGCGGTACTGTTAGCTAAGGTTTTTTTTAGCCATTGGTATTGCTCATCACCCATGGTAATCGCCCAAGGATCACTCTCTTTTTTATATAAAGGAGGAATGCCTGAATCGACAACGACCGGTGAATGCCAGTAGGGGTCGATAGTGACAAATAAAGCATTTCCCCATTGCCAAGCATAATAATCTCTCAAAAAGCCAATATTTTCTAATTGAGTTTTATCACCTGAATAAAAATCATTAGGGGCGGGTAAAGAATAATAATAATTACGTGCATTTGTAGCATATATAGGAGCATTAGCTAAATCAGAGTAATTTTCGTCATAATCAAAATTACCATCATAAATATAACGAGCGGCTTGCTCATGGTGACCATTCACTAGATATAATGCAGTGTTATTCATGGCACCTTTGAGATACTCTCGCTGAGCGGCATAAATGTCATTGACGTTATCTTGATTAATCGTATTGCTGGAAATTAAATCTTCAATACTGAAATCATCCCCAAGCATAAAAAATAGGTCGGGTTGATTTGCCGCAACATTATCAATGTTCAATTGATATAGCGCTTCATTATATAAAGATTTAGGCCTATCAGGGTGTGAATCGCCTTGTACCCCAAAGCTGAAGGTTTGATCAATGCTACGCTGGGTATGAAAACTATGTTGATTGCCGTAGTGTATTTATTGTCCATCGGCTTGTTGGATTATGCGGTAATAATATCGCGTATTATTGGTTAAAGAAGAGAGTTCAATTTCAACAGGTTTCGCCGTTGTCGCGGTGATCTGTGAGGTATGATTAAATAAATTATCGGGATCGATACCGTATTCGCAATAAATGAGGCTATTTTCTTCGACTAACAAATTAACCGTAATGCTTGAGTCAGTTGCTTGTCCTAATATAATATCTTCATTAACTGTGCTCTGTAATGTTGTATCATTAATTATCTCAGTGAGTATATTAGTGTTATTTTTGGTGAGTATATTCAATGTTTCTTGATATGGATCATGCTGCTTTGCATTTGCGTGGTTCATCAATAAGCCAGAAAATAAGCTTAAAACTAATATGTTGATATAATGCATTAATTACCTTGTTTGTAGTTATTTAGTCTAGTAGTAGGGGATTGTTATTAGTGTATACTAAAGTAGATATGTTTTTATATTACAACTTTGTAAATGTTGATTGTTTTATATTCGATTGTTAATAATGCTGCTTGAAAGGAAAATCATAGAGATGAAGGTTTTCTGTGAAGTCGATTATTTATGTCTATGCTTATTTTATCTTTATTTTTATGGGCAATAGAAAACAAAATGAAAAGTAGTTTATCGATTTTATTTTTAGCGTCGTTAATGGCTGCGTTTCCGATAATAGGATGTTCAAATCTTAGTTCTTCAGTCCCTGATACATCGTTTCGTTTAATGCTAAGTGCTCATACCACAATACATAACCCCAGCTATTTTTATTGTGTGATTGCTCCTCAGCCTAGTTTTGAACAAGGAGGGCATCCCACTTTGCCGCAGTGGACGCCACCGATATTATTCACGCCAGTGTCTTTAATGAATTATGCACAAAATGTGCAAGGTTTTACTGGGCTGGGTAAGCTGGCTACCACAGCAGATTATATTAATAGTCATTATTTCAAATCCTACCATGATCCTGATTTTGATCAGTATTCTCAGTACAGTATTTCTGCCGGTTTTATTGATGCCTTTGTGCTTTGGCCAGGCTATGCTATTGAATGTGCGACGTTTAATGCAAGTGATATTAACAGCCATGGGGAATATGATGGTCGAGTGTTAGCTGGCAGTGATTATAACTAATTTGAGCGGTATATTGATGAGGTATTTGATGCTATAGGCGAATGGCTAGTGAATTAATCTTCGCTTCTAGTGCTGCCTTATATTGATATAAATGAATGGCATCGAGGAAGCAATGATTTACCTCCATATGTAAAGACATGATTAAGCGCTCGTCTTGTTGCTGATATTGCCCCCAAGCAATAAAAGGGATCCCAGTCTCGCATGTATCTTGTTGTACCGGCTTTACCTGTATGCAGGTAAAGTCACCCCATGGGTAACAGCTAATATTTAAAATATCATGGCGATGGATAAAGTCTGCGATAGGAAGGTACTTTTTTTGTTTCTGCGATTGCTGTCGGCAAAAGGTGACTAATTGAGTGACATCTAAAGGCTGAGTTAAGCTGAGGCGAACGGAACCAACACTACTGGTGAAAAATTTAAAATGTGATTTGCGCTTCCACGTTTCGATGTCGATGTTTTTTTGCTTCATGGGGGGATAATCCTGCAATGGTCAGTTTTCATTCTTCGTTTCATTATAGCGTTAATAAGAATGCGGCGTTGAGAAGTAAAATAGAGAGAGGCTGGTTTTTACTAGAAGATGGAATAGCGAGAAGAACCATCTTAACATGACAGATCTTTCCTAAATGAAACTCATATTTTAATGTCACTGGGATATCGATAGCCGGATTCATGTTTTAATTGCGGACTTAATATCGTGAATGATCTCCTGAATGCTATAGCCTCTTTTAGCCTTAAAGCGGATTAAGGGCAAAGCCGCTGAGATGCATGCTCGGTTAACAAATTCATCCCGAGCTTGCACTTTTTTACGCTGGTGGCTTTTATCGTCGAGTTCAATAACCGCAACGACTTGCAGTGTGTTTTTATCACATAAAACATAATCAAAATGTGAGTATACCTAAGCCAGTTGAATATACGAGTTTCAGAGTCGATCAAATTGTTCAAATTAAGGCGCATTATTGAAGGAATGTAGATACCTTTCAGGTGTTGGGTTTCAAATAAGGCAAGCTTCTAAATGAAGCTTGCCTTATCATCTGGAACGAGAAACTTCATAGATTTCTTATTTAATAAAATAGCCGACAGTGAGCCATTGACCACTTTTTTTACTCAAGGTTAATATTTCAGTCGATGCGGCTTTATTTTGAAAGCGGGTTTGGTATTGCAGTACTACATATTCGCCATCAGGGGCACCAGGAAGTGAAGAAAAATTACCAGCACTAAATTCAGAGCGAGAAATGACTTCACCCAGTGGTGCTCGAATACCTTGTAGTGTTTCTACCCAGCGCTGTTGTGATAATTGAGTTTTAAAGAGTGAACCGGCTTTTTGCCAACTTTCAGCGTAGGCGCCTGTATCGATGATGGTGAGCCATTGCTTTGCGGGTTCCGATCCCGTTGATTGTTGAGACCAAGCAAAAGGCGAGAGCAATACGAGCAGAGCAGCTATTAGATTTTTTGTCATAGTAAACTCCTTTTTAATATCCTTACACCCAAGAGGTTTGAGGATATGATGTAACAATTAACATAAATTCCTTTTTTTGCTCTATTAAAGTATCAAGTTAAAAATGGCTTAGCAAGTGTGTTTGTTATTGGCTTGCTGATTATTTTTCATGGTAGGGTTAAAGCATAATTTTTAAGAATAATAAACGTTAAAAACGAGTAGGTTTAAAGATCACGAGAAAGGATATCGGTATGAGAAAAATGAAATTGACTCACTCTATAAGTGTATTGGTCGTGGCGCTATCTATAACAGCGTGCAGTCATTCAACGGGGCAATTAACAACTGCAACACATCCCGCCCCCGCGCCAATAGAGGCAAAGTATCAAACTTATGTGGAAGTTGGGCAACGTGTGCCCGTGATGCAATTGACAGATATTCAGGGTCGACAAATAAACTTAGCCCAATCTAAACATAAGAAGTTACTGATATTGTTTGCCACTTGGTGCCCTGACTCCCAACGTGCAATGAAGGCGCTGGTTCAATCGGATCTTATCAATGCTGCGAATATCGATATTATTGGCATTGGACGTGAGGAGACGGTTTTATCATTGAGCCAGTTTGCTGAAGAGTATCATTTACCCTTCTCTTTAGTGGCTGATAAAGATAAAAGCCTTTATCGTCAGTTTGCTAATGCTGGGATCCCGCGATTTATTTTATTAGATGAAAATAATAAGATAGTCAAAACCTTACTTTTAGAAGATGAAGCCAAAGAAGGAGAGTTATTAGCGCCTATTCAATGGTGATCATTTAATGTTTAACGCGTTTGAGTATATGCTAAAACCAGCTCCCCAAGGCGCTTGATCCCAGCTGTCATTTGCGCATTCCAAGGCAGAGCGAAGGTGAGCCTAAAATAATTATCATAATCTTGATTGAAGGAAAACATGGCGCCGGGTGCGATAGAAAGCTGGGCTGAAATCGCTATCTCCCATAAGGTTTCGCTGCTTAAATTATCGGGTAACTTGATCCATAAACAAGGCCCGCCTTCCACTTGGTTGTAATAAAAATCACTGCTTTTTATTTGATTAAAAGACGGTAACAGTAAATCTAAGGCCGAGGTATAACAGGTTTTTAAACGGCTATGCAATTGGCGCATTAATGGGTCATATTGTTTCGATTGCATCAACTCAATCATCATATATTGTAAGTTAATACTTGGCTCTTCAGTGATGAGCTGCTTGGAAAATAAACAAGACTCTAAGGTATTAGTGCATATTAAGTAACCTAGGGCAATGGTGTGTGAGACGGTGTCATAAAAATCAATAATGGTGATAATACGGCAGGTAGAATCTTGTTTGACTAAACTGGCGATACTGCAGGGTCTATTGCCACCAAAGTGGAGTTCACCTCTGTCGTATTCAATAATGGTGACATCATGGCTTTCAGCCCACAGAATTAAGGCCTGTTTCTCATTATTTGAAAGAACTCTACCTGTGGGATCGCCAAAGTTAGGATTGATTAAATAGGTATTAAAGGGCTGTGATTGATGGGCTTTTGAGAGTAACTCAAGCTCATCTTGATAATGATTTTGGATGGGGATTTCGATAATATCCGCATTAAATTGCTTCAAAATAGACTGAAAGTAGAAAGAGATAGGAGATTCAATCGCAATGTTACCACTTAAGGCTTGAGTGGCGATCAGGGAGATGAGTAAACACTCTATTACGGCCATTAGTGATCAGGATCTGTTCGGCTTTAAACACTTGTTGTGATTTAAGTAAATGACGCGTAATTTCATGCCTAAGCGCATATAAACCTTCAATGGGATCTTGCATTAATAGTCGATAAGGTCGATGTTTTAAGGCTTTTTTATGCAGTCGATTGAGTAGCAGTTCATTGTCAATAACACTGCTTGGAGCAGTACAAGATAAGGGTAAAATGTTGGGATCGTTAAAGGAGAATTGTACCGCTCTGTCTAAGCTGAGATCGGCTTTAATATAGTGTATCTTTTTGCCGTAATTAGGTCGAGGAATGCTCTTTTTACCGATGACAAAATAGCCGACTTTAGCTTGCGCTTCAATCCATCCGAGTTTTTCGAGTTCATAATAGGCTTGCACAACCGTTGATACCCCAACGCCTTGTTTTTTTGCCAACAGCCTGACCGATTGCAGTTTACCCGTTAACTTTTTTTGTTCAATTTTTTCAATAATATCATTAACAATAAGACGGTATTTAAACTCGGGCATAATCATTACCTTCTAGAATACAGTTCGATGGACAATGGGGGCGTTAGCATATGGATCTGTATTGGGTTTTATTGTACCCAACTGTATATGTTTTGCTTTATTAATACTATATAAGATAAAACCCAATACAGATAAACAGTCAGTGTTGTCATTTTGCTGTACTGGAATTAGGCATAAAAGGACGTAATACAATGAAAATAATCACCCAAACTCCCAGATTGATTATTCGAGAGTTCGATCTTGATGATGTGCAAGCCGTGTATGACTTTAATGCGCCGAAAGAAGTGAATTTATATACGGGCGATGCAGGCATGTGTGAAAGCCTTGAGGATGCCAAAAATATCATTACTGATATTTGGCTTAAAGAGTATCAAACCATCGGCTTTGGTCGCTGGGCGGTAGTACTCAAAGAAACTGGCGATGTCATTGGTTTTTGTGGATTCAAGCAAGAGACTCGTATCGATGAAGTCGATATTGGTTATCGTTTTCATCCTGATTTTTGGGGAAAAGGCTTCGCCACCGAAGCCAATTTAGCCTGTATTGAATATGCAAAACAGCATATGCCACTGGATTTAGTGGTAGGGGACGCGGTCGCGGATAATCAAGCATCCATTAATGTATTACAAAAGTTAGGCATGCACTTTGTGAAAGAACTTCAAGAGAGTGATTGGTTAGTGCATCGTTACTCGATGAATTTAAAGTAAAAAGACAATGGGTAAGCTGACAGACACTGTGGTCAGTTTGAGGAAGGAAGAAAGTAAAGATGGATATGAGCAATAACACTCCGATTTTGAACACGGTCGTTATAGGGGGGCTGATCAAGAAACGGCTATTGGTGAAACGCCCATTTTAGATACGCCTATCCTAGAAAGCATGCGTCTTAGATTAGATGAGACAATTCTTGATGATAGCGATAATATATTTGCGCTTTTCTCTGATCCCAAAGTGACTCAGTTTTATGATTTAGGGGCATTCGACTCTCTGGCTGCTGTACGCGATTTTATTCATCATGATATTTGGAAGCAGCATAATAAGCAGATGTTGAGGTGGGCAATCAGGGGCAAAGTCTCGCTTGACTATTTAGGGGGCTGTGGGGTTAATCATTTTGAACATGATAAGCATGTGGCAGTGATTGGCTATGAGTTATGCCAAGCAGCATGGGCTACGCCACAGAAGCCCTAACGGAAGTGATTGATTTTTTGTTTTCACAAAATAGTATGCACCGAGTGAATCGCATTGAAGCCTATGTCATGCAGGGAAATCTTGCTTCGGAAACCATTCTGAATAAGTTAGGTTTTACGATGGAAGGGATATTGAGAGAGCATAGCTATTGGAAAGGGGAATATCATGATTTATCACTGTATGCTTTATTGAAGAAAGACTGGTTATAAAGGGCTTACGTTTTGAATTTTATTAGTTAATTTTCTCATTTAATTATCCAATGAATATTCTGGTATTTCAACGGTCAATCTACTAAAGAAAAGTAATAATAAAAAGGACCGTTTGATGAAAAAAACAATGGACTCTACTTGTTGTTGGCCCGCATGGGCTTATCCGTTATTGGAAAACAGCCTATCATGACTCATTACTGTATTTTTTACTAAATATTGGTTTTTTATTAAGTATTGGGGGATAGAAAAGAGCCCTAAAAAGGGATATAACGTGGAGGTTATTACACCGACGATGTATATTCAATGATGTCTATTTAAATTGGAAATAGCTTTTCATGAGTTTTATTTTATTTGCCGTTCTCACACTATTGATGTTAGTGGCTTATTTTATCCGCTGGCGCGGTATATTTTATAGTTTACTTTTTATTACGTTAGCACTTTTTTTATTAGTTGGTACAGGGATTATCCCACAATATCTTTTAGATAAATTGCAACAAGATTATCGGCTTAAACCTGAGGTGCAGTGGCAAAAGAATAATGCCATTATTCTACTGGGAGCTGGGACGCAAAAAATACCCTATACCCATCAAATCGAGCCTCCTTTTTTTGCCTATGGCAGGCTCAGCGAAACAGTGATCCAGTATCAGCTTTGTCAGCGCTCAAAACAAGTGTGTAAAGTCATTGTCAGTGGGGGAGATCCCATGAACAATGGTCTGTCAGAAGCGGAGGTTTATAAAGCAACGCTCACGTTATCAGGAGTGGCTGATAACGATATTATCACTGAAGCTAACAGTATGAATACTTGGCAAAATGCTAAGTTTACTCATCGTATTCTAGAGGCGGATCATTTTGATAACTTGGTGCTGATCACCTCTGGTTTTCATCTGCGCCGTAGTGAACTTTATTTCACTCACTTTGGTATTCATGCCATTCCAATTAGAGCGGATTATATGGCGGCAAAAATATCCCCGTTACCGCTTTGGTATAACTTTGCGATAACAGATTTTGCTATCCATGAGTATATCGGGATCGCGAGGTATTTTGTGTATAACGTTATGGGCTGGAATAATGATCCTGTTAAAGGCAATACTCATTAACATTAGCTGCATTTAACTTGTTGAAAGTTAAGGTTGTATTTTGTCTTCGTATAGCTTGTTAAAGAAAGGTTGGCTAAGGGAAGTGGTAAAGCATTAGTCATTAAAAATGCAGCTTTTCTTTGTTTATTTAGCAATGATTGCAGGTATCATTGAGTTTGAATGATTGTCGTTCCAGACCTTTTTACCTAATGGCGTTAAATTGGTGGGGTGTTTGCAATGATTGATGGCACCACCGTGGCCTTTTTCACTGAGGGTGAGATCGTTGTTATCATCGGCCCCCCAATGCCAAACAAAACGACCAATTCCCAATTTTTGGGCCGAATCGAACATGGCATTGGTGGCTTTTAAGGTCGGTGTTGACGCATTTTCTGAGCCGTATTCGGTCACAATTAAGGCCTTATTGGCGTCAAGAATAGCGTGTTGAAAATGATAAAGTTTATTTTGACGGGTATGATTCCACTGCTCATAGACATGTTGGCTGAAAATGAGGTTGTTTAATGGGTCCACATTGGATGAGAGTAACGGATCGCTTTGAGACAATAGGGCACTTTTGTTATTAGAGACAAGGCTACTTGACCAATCACAAGCATCTTGTCCCCAGCACCAACCCTGCACTAATATCGGGTTGATATTGCCCGTTTCTCGAATAGCTTGAATGAGCGTTTTATTCAAATTGAGCCAAGTTGTCGCTTCCGTTATTGGATTGGCGGTTAAACTCTCTGTGGTACCCGGTTCGTTGCTGGTTTCAAACCAAACGTAAGGGTTATCTTTATACCGTAAAGCAAAGTGCGAATAAAGGTGGACTAATTCAGACCAATATCCAGGCCAGTAGCTGCCGATCCCTAGCCCTTTATGTTGGCTATCCATGGCTAAATTAAAGATGACGACAATGTTTTTGTTGGCAAAATCGTTGACGAGTAAATCAAATTCCCATGTGGGGTTATACCAATGATTATCTGGGAAGTGTGCCACTCTAATCGCATTAAAGCCCCAGCAATTGACGATAGCGTGATAGTCTTCATTACGATCGGCGAAGATGTTGACTCCTTTTGCAATAAAAGGGTCCCCTTGAGGATCGATTATCGTGTCATCGATAACCATGAAGGGCAAGCCGATTGCTTTAAAGCTGATTAAGCACAGTAAGGTTATTTCGAGTGAGAATGTTTTTATCATCGTGGTATTAATTTTTACCAAGAAGTGGTGATTTGTACACCAGCGTTAAAGCCAGAAGTATCATCTTCATAGGCATTACCACCAATATCATCGGCCTCATAGTCTTTTGACCAAGTGGCAAAGGTGATATAGCTTCGAAGTTGCGTATTGAGCCCAAGTTGCATAAAAGGATCAATGGTGAACTTGGTTAATGCTCCCTCTCGAATCGATGTTCTCAGTTGATCTGAGCGAACATAATCCATACCTAATTCGAACTGTAGGCCAAAAACGTCGTCGAACATATAAGTGGGCCGCATACCAAAAGAATACCAATGGCGGGTACTGCCATAAGTGGGGTCAATGTTACCATTGCGATCATATTGATAAATTCCCAATGTGATTAACGTCCATTGGGGGCTGATAGGGACGGTAAAGAAGTCCAGCGTTCGAAAACTATAGGCTTCATTTAAATCGTAAATATCAGGGGTAACATTTTCACCTGACAGCGTGAGTTGATCGGTACCCGCTTTAAAGTTGGAAGAGCTGCCTATTCCGTACATGGCTGCAAAAGTATTTTTTCCTCCCAAAAAGTGATCATTAAAATTAAAGAACCCCACCCCAAAACCCGACGCTGCTTTGGTTTGATAGGAGTAGGTATTGCCATTGGTTGAATTATAGGCCAGTTCTGTGCCACCACGGGCATAGGAGGCATTCAGCCAGATCATGCTATGGGTATCTCCCATCTGAATATTATGAATTTGAACATCGAGATTACTTTTAGACAGATTACCATTATTACTGCCTAAGTAGTCGGTTGTTGAATCAGCGGGAATATCAGGTCCTCCAATAAACGCCACATTGAGTTTTGCTGTCTCTCCTAAAGCAATATTTTCAGCCCCTGCCCCTACTCCACTCAGATCAAGAAAGTAGAAATCATTGATGAGCGATTCATCGAGTCGATAAAAACGTTGTCCACCCCACACAGACGCATCGGGATCAGATGTAAACATATTCGCTCCTGAAACAAACGATTCAGCGATATAAATATGATTTACATCCCTTTTATAGGGAGCGGAAGAAGGAGGGGAGTACAGGTAAGCTAAGCGCACTTGAGCTTTCCAATAGGGGTCAATAGGTTGGTCTAATATACTACTGTTATAGCCTAAAATGAGTTCCCCATAGGTTTCTGCTTCATTACCTAACCGATACTTTGTGGGGGCATCGGGGTTTTTAAAAGCTGTCATGACGGTGCTAAGCTTATTTATGCCATAACCAGAACGAAAGTAACCCCCATAAATAAAATGTTCTACTGAGGTTAATTGATCGGCATAAGCCGAAGATTGACTCGCTTCTTGAGTCATATTTTCATCATCTTCTTGATCGCTTTTTACTTGAGTATGTTGTTGATCTGGATGGGCTGTAAAAAGTTTATTTTCTTGATGAGTGCTTGATTGTTGATTATCTTTTTTATCTTGCTTGGTCTGCTGAGATTGAAGTACCACGTTTTTTTCTAACGCATTAAGCTGTTGGGTAATGGTTTCTATTTGTTGTTGATAATTTTTTTGCATTAATGCCATTTGTGTTTTTAATTGTTGCAATTGTTCTTGGGTCGTCAGAGCATTAGTCTCTTGTGCCATGCTCCCTGTTGAAAATAGGATGAAGTTTGCCGTTATCAAGTATTTCCTATACTTTTTTTTCATTGCTATTCCTTTTCTATGCTGTATTAGGCTACATGTGAAATCTAGCCTAATACAGCATAGAAAAGGCACTCATCTTTATTAACTTTTTGTTTTTAATAATAGTGTTAAGTAATTTTTTATATGACTTATTAGTCCGTCAGTTATTTTAAAAGTTTAAGGGGGCAAATCATGATGGTTATTGGTATTACATCAATTTCACAGTGATCCATTCAAGCCTAGTTAACAGATTAAGATTCATCAAATCATGGTTTCTTTTTTAACGTATTACCTAAATTCTTTCATCAGTCCATTACTCGTGGGATCCAAAGCATTTCAATCGCAGGTTGGTTGTTGGTAACAGAGTGTTGAACGCACTAAGTTGACTATGAAAAAACTAAAACAACAGTTCTTAGAGGTTTCCGATGTATTAGTGTTCGGAAACCCTGCTATTATTGAAAAAGGTTACTGGGTCGTCGCACTACTAGTTGAACTTGAAAGGCGAATTCAACTCGCAAGTGCAACACTCGCCTATGCCGCCTGACGTAGCGCTTGCTAAATCCAATGTCAAAATACTCCGTATGTCGGAAGACGTGGATATTAAATTCACCCCTACGGAGGTGTTTCAAGCCCTCAGCAGAGGCAAAAAGAAAACGTCTCGTAAGCTCACGTAATACATGTAGTAAAGTAGACCCTATTACGAACCTACGCCTACCTAGAGTATTCCTTTCTCTTTTAGCCTTTTCTTACTTCATCGAAATTAACGGCAACGTCTTTGGATTCATCAGGAAACGATCCAACTGACTTCCAATGTTGACCAGCATTTTCAAACTTTATGTAAAGGCCACTCTTTTTTTCTGTAACAACTATGGTTGATCTTGTATCTGTTTGACCAACGACAGCTACAGTTGTACAAACATCAGCCATATATTCTACCTCACCATACAAAAAATCTTCGAATGTTGCTGCATAACCTCGTTTTATCGCACCTTTTTTATCACAAATATAGGCACTATTATTATTATGTGCGGTCACTTTATAGACTCGAGTTTTACTCCCTCCTTGTCCAGGAAGTGCGTTTTTCTTAGTAACTTTAACTTCCATATAACGACCTGGACTCACTTCACATCTACCTTCTCCAATAAATACATTTTTTGAGCAGTCCACACGCACCTCATAATCTCCAGGATTATGAATAGATGTCATAATATCCACAAGGGGTAACCGTCCGAGCAAGTACATCTTCAACCGTGTTCATCGATCCCTTATGTTAACCCCTGACTATGATATCAGGAGTTAATATGACTAAGCGTTCTCATGAAGAGTGGGT
>NZ_JAKIKS010000037.1 GCF_023284005.1 Shewanella surugensis | reverse complement strand
CAGTTCCGTAGAGTGGCTACGCGCTATGAGAGAAAGGCTAAGTACTATTTAGGGACGCTTCAATTAGCTGCTTCTATGATTTGGTTAGCGTAATTGTCAACGCCCCCTAGTTTAAGGAAAAATGGAGTGTTTATACGGTATTATTGATGACGTGGATAGCTGATCTTTGGTTGATTTTTTTATACCAATCATAACGGTAAGAGAAGGTGATTGATTCTCTAATGGGATATTGATTCTTTCTATAAAATTTATCATGACATAGGCTGCGATATCTGCCATAGGATAAGTGTGTCCAGCAAGAAATGCAGAGTGGGATAATCTTTCTTCTAATGTGAGTAAAAAGCTGACGAGATTTATCCCTTCAGGTCTCGATGCCGTTTTATCTGTCATCGTAAGTTTTAGTCTTTCAGTATCTTAATACCCCGCTTCGCGTAGCGAAGTTGAGCCAAAGGCGAGATAGCTTGATCTGCCACATTTCGATTGTAGCAATGCTAAAGCATTAGTAGAGCTGCTTAGCTTAGTTGAGTATTTCAAGTCCCTCAGTGATACGTTATAATACACATTAATTTTGTATGGATAATCGAAGATAGTATGACAACTGAATTACTTAAACGTTGTGAGCATAAATGCGAACTGTGCGGTGCAGCATCAGAATTAGCGGCATTTTCTTTACCCCATTCGGGTGATAATCATGAGAATGAACTTATGATTTGTCATACTTGTAACGAGCAAATCATGTCACCCGAAAAGATGGATACAAACCATTGGCGCTGCTTAAATGACAGCATGTGGAGTCCGGTATCAGCGGTACAAGTCATGGCTGCACGTATGTTGAAACGTTTAAATGCAGAAGGTTGGGCACAAGATTTAGCCGAAATGCTTTATTTAGATGACAATTTACAAGCATGGGTCGATGCTGAAGCTAACAATGTTGAAGAAGAGACCGTCGTGACTGTAGACAGCAATGGTGCTGTTTTAGAGGCGGGTGACAATATCGTTATTATTAAGGATTTAAATGTAAAGGGTACCAGTTTTGTCGCCAAACGAGGTACCGCGGTACGTAATATCGCATTAACCAATAACCCTGAACATATTGAAGGGCGCGTAAATGGTACCCGTATTGTCATCTTAACCTGCTTTGTAAAAAAATCGCAATAAAAGCAAACGGTTACTAAGGTGTAGGCAAGGCTTCATACTAAAGCCCCTCTCTTTATTATGGTCGGGGCTTTTCTATGATTATTGATAACATAAACAATATTGGTTTTAATTTAAAGAAGGTGCACGAATGAAAATTTGGGTTGATGCAGATGCCTGTCCAGCAGTCACGAAAGAGATTTTGTTTAGAGCTGCCGATAGAACACGGACTCATACCACATTAATTGCTAATCATGGGGTACGGATCCCCCCTTCACCTTATATCAACATGATCACTGTTTCGTCGGGATTTGATGTTGCTGATGATGAAATTGTGAAGCGTTTAGTGGTCAATGATTTGGTTATTACAGCTGATATTCCTCTTGCTGCAGAAGTGATAGATAAAGGGGGGCTGGCGTTAAATCCCAGAGGTGAGCTGTATACTCCCAATAATATTAAAGCCATTTTAAATATGCGTGACTTTATGGATACGATGCGCTCAAGTGGAGTTCATACTGGCGGTCCAGCGGCAATGAGTCAGGCAGATAGGCAGCAGTTTTCTAATCAGTTAGATAAAATATTAACTGCAAATAGGAAGAAATAAAAACGTCAATCAACTTGATTGACGTTTGATGTGTGCCAGTAGAACTGAATTGAGTGCTCAAGCCTTAAGAATAAACTCAAGGAGTTATCAGATTGGTCACTTAGATTATTTCAGCATTTGCCCGAGTCGTTGCTGCGGCTTGTTTTTGTTCTGTCGTTTTTTCTGAATGGTCCACTATGCTCACAACGGCGGAATCACCGACCACATTGGTACTGGTACAGAACATATCAATGACTCTGTCTAGTGCGGCAACGAGTGCAATGGCTTCGATAGGCAGCCCAAGTTGATGAATAAGCACACCTATCATCACAATACCGCCACCAGGTACGCCACCTGCGCCAACAGATAATAAAAAGACACTAAAGGCTAAAACAGGAAGCTGACTGACGGTGATGGGATGACCAAAGGCATTACCCACAAAGAAAGCGGCAACAGTTATATAAATGGCAACACCGCTCATATTCATGGTCGCTCCCATAGGCACGCCAAACCCAGCAATACTCGATCTTACGCCTAATTTCTCGGTAAGGGTTCGCATGGTAACAGGGATGGTAGCATTTGAGCTTGCGGTAGATAATGCAAACAGGAACTGCTCACGTGTTTTGCGACGAAACTCTGCAGCAGAAATGCTGGTGGTGAGTCCCACGACGATGGGGTAAACCACTAACGCCCAGAAAGCGAGTAGTGCAATAATTAATGCCATATAGCTAAACACGCTAATAAAGGCATCGGGCTCAAACGTGGCACCTAATTTTACCATTAAAGCAAAGACACCCAGAGGAGCAATACTCATCACCACAGTGATCATTTTAAGCATGACCTTATTGGCGTGTTGGAAAAAAATGACCACGGGCTTAACGTCATCACCTAAGGATTTGATGATCCCACCGGTGAGTAATGCCATGAAAATCACTTGCAACATATTACCTTCATAGAAGGCTTTAACGGGGTTACTTGGGATGATATTGACTATCATGTCAATGAAGCCGGGTAATTCAGTCGCAGACAAGGTGGCATTTTTAGCACCGGATAACATCATGCCTTCACCCGGTGATAACCAAAGCGAAAACGCGATAGCAACCACAATGGCTAACATCGTATTTACTAAATATAGGGCAAATGTTTTGCTGCCTAAACGGCCAAAGGATTTGAGATCTTGCAGTTCACTTATTCCTGTGACGATACTGCAAAAGACGAGGGGAACGACAAGCATCATGATAAGTTGAACAAACATGCTCCCTGCACCAGAGGCGATATGGATAAGTGTACCACTTGCAAAACTATTGTGAGGAAAGCCATATTGAATAATCGTGCCGATTATTAGGCCGGAAAACAATCCGATAAAAATGCGTGATGATAATGATTTAAACATGAGTTCTATGCCTTCAATTATGTTGTGTATCTCTTTCCCTAGAGGGTAATGTCCTTCTTTAATGCTAAAAATACTCTTCGATATCTCCCTTATTAGCAAGTCACTTTAACTATATTCAGCTAAAAAACAGGATAGGAATGATAAAATCATCCATTTAGCTCATTATTGTTGCGATAATGTTTTTAATTATTTATTTAAGTTGCACGTAAGGGTTGCATTTTTTTAGTTTGTAATCAACTTATTGTTTGTTTAACATTTTTACAATTTAAACACGAATGTTGGTCGCGACTTTAGTCTTGTTTTGAGTTTTTTATTGGCTGAAACTTGATTTATCTTCAATAGTGACCTCTTTCTTCTTTACTTCCTTCCTTTTGTTATTTCACTTCAGACATCAATTATTGGCTGTCTCTTCTTGAGACTGAGGTTGCACTTTGGGAACTTGCTTGTTACTGATTTTTAATGGATGATTTCATTTTTTGTTCAACCACTTTCAAGGGAAGCATTATGAAGCAGGTACAGTTAGGTCGATATTCCATCACGCCTTCTAAAATAGTGTGTGTAGGACGTAACTATGTCGATCATATAAAAGAATTAAATAATGACATTCCTGATGAGATGGTCATTTTTATGAAACCTAATTCTGCCATATCGACCCAATTATTGGCGTATCATGATGAAGCTTTACATTATGAAGCTGAATTGTGCTTTATGTACCAATCAGGACGTTTTTCTGCGGTCGCTATAGGACTAGATTTGACAAAAAGAGCATTGCAAAGCCAATTAAAAAACAAAGGACTTCCTTGGGAAAAAGCAAAAGCATTTGATGGTTCAGCTATTTTCAGTGATTTTGTGCCTATTAATGACATCGATGAATCTCTTTCTTTTTCATTATCAGTTGATGGTGAATTAATACAAGAAGGTCATGTCGGCCTGATGATCCATTCCCCTCAGTCAATTCTAGCGCATGTATTAACTTTTATGTCTTTAGAAGAGGGGGATATTGTGATGACGGGTACCCCAAAAGGGGTAGGGCAAGTGACGCTAAACAGCCATTACAGTGTGCAGATGCAGTCTAAAGGTGAGACCGTCATGACAAAAGAATGGATGGCTGTGAGCTCTTAAGTTAAATTAAAGAAGGTGGGGCTATTTAACGTTGGCATAAAGGGCTTGATAAGCATCAATAGGGTTATGTTTTCCTCGCTCTGCACCGCGAGCGATATTTTGATAGTGCTTAAGTGTTTTCGCTAAATAGTCTTGATGTGCTTTTAAGCTTAGATCCCACATACTACTGCCGACTGAGGATAAGGGTTTTTGATGTTGGGTGGTGACATGAATGATTTCATAAAAGCGCTGATTGTCTTGGATCAATGTTTCTTTGATTAACCCCAATTTGTGTTGTATTAACATCTGTCTGACCTTGTAATGATGATGAACGGGGCATAATATAAATTCTAATGGATGATCCGGATGGGCTTTTAGAATGGTGTCCATAATTTGAATAGTGAGATCGCCCCCAACACCGGCAATGATAATTAGCTGAGATTGTGATGGCGCGGCGAGCTGTAGAGCTTTAGCATTCAGGCAATGCAGTTGCCATGAGTGTGGTGCTTGGGGCTGCTGATAGGCTTCTTGCTGAGGAAAGAAGTGTTCAAGTTTACGGCGCAGCGATGCCATTAAATGAGGTACTGTATCAACAAAGTGAATAATAGAACCCGTTTGTTGTTTGAGTAATGCTGCACCGAGTAATCCATGATCACAACAGCAATCCCATATATGGTCGTAATGCTGACTTACCATGGTATTGATATGGGCTAAACGTTGACTTAGTTTCAATGAAAATACTCAATGTAGGACGAAAGTGATATTGCTTGTTAGCATGTCATCTAATGAATTGACTCATTAAAGGCTAGTTAACGTGTTCCATATCAAGTTCAAGATCGGTACAACCCTTTTTACAATATATCCCTGACAGGGTGGAAGGCTGATGGGCGACGGGTAATTTGAGCAATAATGCTTGGCCACAGACTTTACACAAAACACTTTGTCCTTTAAAAACGCGTTTAATCATATTTTTTTGTTCATTGTATGATTGGGTGGTTGTTTTATTAATAGTGGAGAAATCCATTTTTGTCATAATGTTTAGCCTTAACAACTCAGTTTTAGACTCTAGTGTGAATCTATAGCAATATTGAATGATGAAGCTGATTATACCTAAACCCGCTTTTATCTCACAAGTAGAACTCAATTTTAAATATTCATGTTTGTGGTTCGATTTTATAGGCATTAACAAGTAAGATGATCGCCGAAAAAAATATGCAAGATTAAGATCTATAGGAACAAATCTAATGAGTAGTCGTTCAGAAATACAGCAAACTTACACCGTCTGGGATCTACCTAGTCGAATTTTTCATTGGGTCAATTTATTGTTAGTGGTGCTCTTACTTTTTGTGGGTTTGATCATGCTATTTAAACCCGAATTAGGGATCACTGGCTTAGCGGCAAAAATAAAATTAAAAGAATTACATATTGTCATAGGCTACGGGTTCGCGATTAACTTAGCCATGAGGTTGTTATGGGGCTTTATCGGGAATAAATTTGCGAGGTGGGGAACGTTATTTTTTAACAAAGAAGATTTAAAACAATATATTAATGCAATGAAGAACAATAATACACCTCAATATATCGGTCATAATCCTTTTGGGAAAATAGCGATTATTTTGATATTATTAACCTTGCTTATCATTAGTATAACAGGGCTTATTCGAGCCGGAACAGATGTATATTATCCCCCCTTTGGCGGAATAACTCAGGAATACATTGCTCAGAAAAATGTCGATCCAGCAAGTATTAAACCTTATGATAAGACTGGGGTGGATGACAAAAAATATGCTGTGTTAAGTCCCTATAAAGGACTGGCGGGAAAAGTGCATCTTTATAGTGTTTATTTTTTGATATTATTAATTCTACTCCATGTTGTTGGTGTTGTGCTTGCTGAGATTAAGCATCAACCAGGCATAGTGTCGGCGATGATTTCAGGAAAAAAGTCTTTAAAATCATCAGACAAAAATGAGTAGTTAACCTAGTTATTTTATTGATATCAGGTTTAGTATCAGAATAAACCGAAATTCCACCCTTAATTTGAGCGATATAATGAACCAAAGTAATGATAATGAAGGCGGTGAGGAGGATGGTATATCTCATTTAGATTCTGCTCCGGCAGAAGTACAGTTAGCAGTTGATTTAATATTTTTATTTGAAAGTAATCACATTGATCCTAAAGTGGCCTTACTTGCTTTGGATATTGTGAAGCAAGATTTAGAGGTTAAAATTAATAAAAAAGCGTGATGTTACATATGAGGCTTAAGTGACTTGAATTTAACGTTTCAAGTCGCTTGGCTTGCTTAAGACATGACGTAAACTATCCATAAATAGCTAAAAAGCAAAGAGACGACTGTAATGGGGAGTAATACTAAAGCAAACTCCCAGAAACTAAAGGGTTTAGCGTTAAACTTTTCTGTTTGCTGTACGACAATGACATTACTTGCTGCACTAATAATAAACAGGTTCCCTGCTAAGGTACTGGTTGCAGAGAGTAGCATCATGGTTGAGAGCTCTTGCTTGGTCAAAAGTTGCAAATAAATTTCAATTAACGGCACATTTGAAAACAGCTGACTGCCCCAAAAACTGATAGTGGTTAATAAAGGTGGGTGGTCGAGTTCGTGTAACTTAGGGCCTAACCATGTTTGTAAATCTCCCGATGCAAGAACGGCCCCTGTCACCACAAACATAGCGACAAAGAATGTGAGTGTGGCCCAGTCGACTTCTTTAAAGACCGTTTTACGGTGGGGGTTAAAGAGGTAAACAGGTAAGCAAGCAATTAAGGCCATGATCCCAATAGGCAGATGATAATTGGGGTTGATGCTAATGAGTAGGCTATCGCCTAAAATCATACCAATTAATAAGCATACACTCAAATAGGCTGGCCAAGTACTGCCATGATTGGGTTGAGGTAGACTGACGTGTTGATGACACTCTTGCCCCCATTTTTTTTGAACATATAGTAACCAAAAAAAGGCAAACACCATTGAAAATAGGGTGGGGACGATTAACCACAGGGCAAAGCTACTCATGGGGTTAGTAATATGACCTTTGGCAGCAATTAAGATATTTTGTGGGTTACCGACTGGAGTCAACATACTGCCGATGGTAACGGAAGCACACAGAGCAATAAGCAATAATGTGGGGCGAATTTTTAATAATCTTGCTAAGGTGAGCGCGATGGGAGTACCAATGACGGCAGCGGCATCATTGGTTAAGACTGCAGCAGTGATACCAGAAAAAACCATGAGGAAAAGCAAAGAAAAAGGGATGCTAGGATGGCGTTTATTAAGGTAATCACACATGCGATCGGATATACCACTATCATACAGTGCTGCAGCAATAGAGAAAACACCAAATAAATAGGCGATAACATTCCAATCTATACCTAAAAAAGCGGCTTTAAGGCTAATTTCGCCCATAATTAAAATGGCGAGAGCCCCCATAGACATAATATGCCAGATCCGTAACCATGCTGGTAGCCATTGGCGCATAGAGATTAAAATAAAAATAAGAATGGTAACAATTAGACTAAATGACATAATGGAAAGACCTATTTATGTTTCATAATGTTTTTTATTAATGGTCATTATGTTAAGCGTATAAAGGTTCTGTTTATATATTTTTAATGATTATTGAAGTTATTTACTTAATATAATGTTTCTATTGTTTCTATTGTTTCTATTGTTTTAAATGGGTTTATTAATTAATTCTTTTACTTTCAATGTATTGCGGGGGTCTTGTTTAGCGGTGTTCAATACATGTTTTTCAGGGAAATGACTTGTTCTCTAAATAATTTTTTATATCAATTATAATTAAATGAGAAAGATAAATAAATTGTTATTTGTTTAAGATATTAATATATACCATAGTCATACTGGTTTTCTTTTGCAAGTCGAGCAGAATGAAATTTAATCACTATACTCATAGGTAAGTATTAGTGTAGTCGTTTTATCAGTATTAATGTTTATTCATGAAGTATGTATTTTCAATATTGTATGATTAGCCACTTATTTATTGCCCACTATAGGATTAAAATAATCTATGCATAAACCCCTACTGGGTATTAATTTTTTTTTAGGTGATGTGGGTGCCGGCCTTGGGCCCTATCTTGCTATTTATTTAATGTCTATTTTGCAGTGGGACCCAGGAAAAATTGGAGTCGCGTTAGCAATCACGTCTATCGCGACGGTTATTATGCAAACGCCTGCAGGCGGTTTTGTCGATACCACTCATCGTAAGCGATTATTGTTGATCGCCTGTGCAGTGATTATTGCGTTATCCACCGTGACCATCGCCTTGAATAATACCCCTTGGATTATTTATTTATGCCAAGTGTTAATTGGTGCCGCCGCCGCATTTTTAGGGCCAACTATTGCCGGCATCACTCTGGGAATAGTGGGTTCGCGTCGTTTTACTCGACAAACCAGTGCTAATCAGGCTTGGAATCATGGTGGAAATGTTTTTGCGGCTATCATTTCTGCAGTGCTGGCCTTGTGGGTCTCGGCATTAGGGGTTTTCTGGCTGGTGGCTATTATGGCTGTAGGTTTGATTATATGCACATTGTTAATCGACCCAAGGGAAATTAACCATGAACGGGCACGCGGAGCGATAGCTCAATCTCAAGAAGAGAACAAGCAACCGTCAGGATTGAAAGTATTACTGCATGATCGTCGTTTAATGATTTTTGCCTTCAGTATATTACTGTTTCATTTTGCGAATGCGGCTATGTTGCCTCTAGTGAGCCAAAAGCTCTCTTCGGGAAGTAATGCTGAGCAAGGTATTGCATTTACTTCTGCTTGCATTATTACGGCACAATTTGTGATGATTTTTATGGCGATTTTTTGTGGAAGGAAAGCGGATACTTGGGGACGAAAGCCACTTTTTCTCATTGCATTTGCTATTTTACCTATTCGCGCAATCTTATTTTCATTGACTGATACCTCTGTTTATTTAGTCATGATCCAGGCGTTGGACGGTGTGGCTAATGGTATTTTTGGTGTGCTTTTTCTGTTAATTGTTGCTGATCTGACCAAAGGTTCGGGAAGGTTTAATATTGTGCAAGGTGCGTTAGCCACATTATTGGGGATTGGTGTGTCACTGAGTAATTTAATTGCGGAGCAGATAGTCGAGATCAGTAATTTTGATACAGGTTTTCTTTTTCTTGGTGCGGTAGGTTTAGTGGGGCTATTTGTTTTTGCTGTCTTTATGCCTGAAACCTTGGATAAAACAACGGAACCGAATGTGAGCGTCGAAACTGAATTATCTTAATAAAAATGTAGATGAAAAAATAAAATATTGAGATCACATTATTTTTTTAGTCTTCTTAGTTAAATTAAAATCAATCTTGGGGTAGAATATCGTGATCATATGGCTATGGAATGCTGTAACTCTTTTATGAACATAGGGTTGAAGTTTAAGCATTGGAGGCTTATATATTTATTCATAGAGGTTTATCAAGTCGAGTATGAAACGAAAAATCATTAATAATAAAGATGTTATGGGAAATGTTTTAGTGGTGTTACCTAAATACATTGGTGATGCTATCAATACGACTCCAAGCATTGGAATGCTTAGGGCACATTTTCCGGATAAAAAAATCATTTTACTGGTAAGAGCTTATTTAGTACCATTATTTGAACGAGATGATCGCTATGATGTGACGGTTTTAGTTGATCACCGTTATACCGCCAAAAGCCGTTTGAGTTTGCTTAATCAAGCTCGGCTGATTAAAGGGCTTAATTGTGAATTGGCGATAGTGATGCGCAATTCATTTTCAGATGCCTTACTTTGCTGGTTATCGGGTATTGATAATCGAATTGGTTATGCAAATGAAGGACGTTCATTTTTATTAACGCATTCTTATCCTTTTAACTCTAATAGACATTACTTGCAACGATATGCTTATTTAGCCAATGAACCTTTTGGACGTCCCTTTAATCATATGCCTAATACTTATTTGTATTCGGACAAAATAAATACAGATAAGTACGCTAATAACATTAAAATAGGTGTGTATTTTGGCGGTAAATATAAATTGGAGAGGCATTATCCAAGTGATTTAGCTATTCAATCCCTGTTAACGATTGCAGCTGAGATATCTTGTGAGTTTTGTATTTTTGGCGATCAAAGTGAAGCTGACGATAATGCCATTTTAACGCAATCATTAGAACAGAATAACATCGAGGTTAGGGATTTATCTGGAAAAACCAGTCTATCGGGATTGGTCGATGCTATTGCAGCTGTTGATGTGATATTAACAATAGATTCGGGTCCTTTACATATGGCTGCCGCTATCGGAACGCCTTATGTTGCTATTGTCGGGTTGGGGACAAGCCCTTGGAGTTTAGTCGAACCGAAAACGTCTTTAGGGGTGAGTTTATTTGCTAATGGCCGCGGGCTGATTGACGCCGAGTTGATCCGTGAGATCTCTCCAGAATGTATTTTAGCAGCAATACTCTCTTTAAATTTACCTTTTAAAGAAAAAGAACATGCCGAAGAGCATTGGTTTCAAAAGAGACAATCTATCGGATAATGAATGTCATCTTCAATGTTAAATTTTATTGTACGACTCAAATGTGAGGCCGCTGCTTAACCTTAACTCAGGATGATGAGTTGTCATTCCTCTAAGTCTTAATTCCAGTAGAGTCTTGATAGACCCTACTGGTACTCTTCATGTCAATTTAGTCTTTCCGTTTTTGTGGGAAAAAATGCAATGTTTACGTTGACCTTAGACTGTACTCTAAGGTTTATAGTTAAGCTATAGAAAGTATTTAACCTGAACTCGGGATAATCCGCGTCGCTGAATACCGCTATTTTTTCCCCTATCTGTGTTGGAATGACGAGTAATAGCGGGCTATTACGGTCGAAACTCCGCCTTGATATCGACAATAATGTCGGCTCTCAGCAGGAAATGGGCGGGTAAACTCACTAGGTAATCCGTAATAGTATGATTTATAAATGAATAAAAGTAAGCCGGACACTCATTATCCCGAGTTCAGGTTATTTATGTAATGATTTTTTGGATCTCGTTTTATTTGGATAGACTTTATCTGAATAATAAGAGTGCTTTAGGAGACTAATAGATGTCTGTTAACAATTGTAATAGAAAAGAATCCCATATCCACCTTAAAGGGGATAAAGCTGAAATGGTGAGCAATAATGGTTGTTGTAGCCCTTCTGCCTCAGCAGAAACAGACAGTATTGAAACTCAGGCTTTGAGCGATTCAAAGGCGTTGAGTGAAAAAGAATCCTTTGGACAATCATCAGTGAAGCCTGTATTTCTTGTTCCTATTCATTCCTCATCTCAGGGGGATAAAGTACTTCAAGCCCCCCCTTTACCGGCGCATAAACATAGCCACGATCACAGCCAGAGTTGTGGAAGCGAAACGACGACTTTATCGGATACAAAAGCAGAAGAGCAAGCGTTAGAGGCAGCACTTAGTCAAATTAAATCTGGATACTCTCAAACGTGGACGGTGCTTGGAATGGATTGTCCAAGTTGTGCCAATAAGCTAGAAAAAGCCTTGATGTCGTTAAAGGGAGTGGATAGTGCAAAAGTCATGTTTGCCACTGAAAAACTCATCGTTCATTGCCAGTCTGAGAGTATGGTTTCGCAAATTGAAGCAAAGGCAATGGAAACGGGCGTAAGATTGGCTTCGGGTAAAGTATCAAAGGATAAAGTCGAACAGAGTTTTATGAAACAGAATTTGTCCGTCATTGTCATTGCTGTGATGATGCTATTCTCTTTTATTATTAGCCAATATTTTGTGGCTTTTGGCAGTATTGCTTTTACGATAACAACGGTGCTAGGACTACTTCCTGTTGTTAAGAAAGCCACTCTTTTGGCCCGATCTGGTACCCCTTTTTCGATTGAAACCTTAATGAGTGTTGCAGCAATCGGCGCACTGTATTTAGGCGCAACAGCTGAAGCTGGGATGGTGTTGCTACTCTTTTTGATTGGTGAGCGATTAGAAGGTTATGCCGCCGCCAGAGCACGCAGTGGTGTCAAAGCGCTGATGAATTTAGTCCCTGAAGAAGCCGTTGTCATTAGAGACGGTGGCAGTAAAGTCAATGTGTCTGTTGCTGATCTGATCAAAGGAGATGTGATTGAAGTAGCTCCGGGTTCTCGTTTACCCGCAGATTCACAATTAATTGATATTATTGCTAGTTTTGATGAAAGTGCATTAACGGGAGAGTCCATTCCAGTAGAACATGTCCCCGGTGATAAGATTATGGCGGGGTCTTTAGTGACGGATAAGGTGGTGCGATTAACCATTATCTCTGCTCAGGGAGAGAACGCCATTGATCGCATACTACATTTGATTGAGGATGCCGAATCACGTAAAGCACCGCTAGAGCGTTTTTTAGACAGGTTTAGTCGCTGGTATACCCCTGCCATGATCGTGTTAGCCGCCTTGGTTATTGTGATACCTCCACTATTTTTTGCACAAGTTTGGAGTGAATGGATTTATCGTGGGTTAACATTATTACTGATAGCGTGTCCTTGCGCCTTAGTCATTTCAACGCCAGCGGCTATCACATCGGGTCTTGCGGCAGCTGCAAGAAGAGGGGCACTGATTAAAGGGGGAGCAGCATTAGAACAGTTAGGGCGTATCAATACCGTCGCTTTTGATAAAACAGGGACACTGACGCAAGGTCAACCCGCTATGACTGACTTGGTTTGTTGGGATGGCGATGAAGATAAACTATTAAAGCAAGCTGCAGCTGTTGAAATGGGTTCCTTACATCCCTTAGCGATCGCGGTTGTCAATGCCGCCATTGACAAAGGTTGGCTTGTTGACGAAGCCGAAGAGCGAGAAGCATTACCGGGTTTAGGGATAAGAGGAATAGTGGCAGGTCAGCAAATTCAACTCTATGCCGCAGATAGACTTCCCTTACAAATAACGTTGACTGATAAGCAACAAAGTGAAGCCATTGCATTGGAAGCGCAAGGCAAAACATTAGTGATTGTATTAAGAGATAGCGTTCCTATCGGTATGATTGCTTGGCGAGATAACTTACGCAGTGATGCCAAAGAAGCGATACTGGCGTTAAAAGGCATGGGAATTAACTCACTCATGTTAACGGGTGATAATCAACGAGCTGCAGCAGCGATTGCAGCTGAGATAGGAGTAGATTTTCAAGCAGGGTTATTACCTGCAGATAAAGTCACTGCTGTGGAGCAAGCGAATATTGCGGCTAATGTTGCTATGGTTGGTGATGGGATTAATGATGCTCCCGCGATGAAAACGGCTTCTATCGGTATTGCCATGGGAGGCGGTACTGATGTGGCCTTAGAGACTGCTGACGCAGCATTAACGCATAATCGTTTGACGGAGTTGCCAGTAATGATTGAATTGTCTCAGGCGACGTTAGGTAATATTCGTCAAAATATTACCTTAGCGATTGGACTCAAAGCTATTTTATTAGTGACCACTTTACTTGGATTAACGGGACTGTGGTTAGCCATTTTAGCAGATAGTGGTGCCACAGCTTTGGTGACATTAAATGCCTTACGCTTATTACGATTTAAACCGAAAAAGCGTTAGTTTTTTAGACAAACAAAATCGGTAAAAAGCACCGAAAGGCAATGTGTCTTTTGGTGTTGTTGTTTATGGTGTTTATTGAATATTGCTAGTGCTTCTTAATTATTGACTCCCCCCCGAATTCAACATCATAAGTGCATCACAGAGGTTAACTTATTGAAGTGAGTGAGTCGACATAACGACTGTTAACTCAGTGATAAGCTTTGTGGCAAGAGTCATGGGGAAATAGAATGTTTTTTGACTTTTTTTAAATTAAACCAATATATTTTTTTGTGTTGATCGCTAAACATAATTCATATTTCATTTTTTTTATCGATACCCCTCGGTTATGTTGACGTAAACGTAAGCTTGAAACGATTGTTTACTTTTTTGCTGATTGTGATCATTTATAACATCTTGACTTTACGATATTTACTTTCTTTGCTTCGGCGGAAGTTCAAAACAAACCGTTAAATTAATAGACTGAAAAAAGCAATTTAAATACGTAACAAAATAATTACGCAATGTAATTTAATTACGTATTAACTTTCATTTCGGCATCATTGGTCAATTTGTCTGACAAATTATTAAAAACGGCTTTAAATCTAGAGTTATATATTAGAGTTATCTTGAAATATTATTATTTTTCAGTTTGTTGTTGGTTGATTTTTCTTTTGGTAAGACCAATTTAAATCTGGTTTTCGGGACTGAATTTTCTCTTGCAGTCATTACTTAGAAGGTTGCAATCATCAAGATTAAGCTTTAAGTTTTGTTGTAATTCAACATTTGGAAGTAAGTGCGCTTGCTGTCCCTTATTTATACGGAGCCGTCGAGATGGCAATAAATACAATAGATAAAATAACAACAGCTTCATCTCTTGTGATTAAAGGGAGCCATCAAGATCGGATCGTGGCAGAGCAGAGCGATGTGTTAATGCCGGGAACCTTCAGCTTAATTGAAAAAGTGTGTGAGAATTTTGCCGATGAAGTGGCTCATTTACTTAAAGCGCGCGCACAAAAACAATTGTCTATTGATAAAGGAGAGCTGCCTCATTTTTTACCTGACACCCAAAAGGTGCGTGGATCGGATTGGCGCATAGCGTCAATCCCTCACGATCTACTTGATAGACGGGTGGAGTTAGCGGGGCCGGTTGATCGTAAGAGAGTGATTAATGGACTGAATGCCAATGCCAAAGTCTTTATGGCTGATTTTGAAGATGCGTTAACGCCGAGCTGGCAGCAACTGATCAGCGGTCAAGAAAACTTACGTGATGCGATCAATGGCGATATGGATTATACCTGCCCAGAGACCAATCAATATTACCAATTAAAGGCTGATTCAGCGGTATTGATGTGCCGGGTAAGGGGCTTGCATATGTCAGAGATGCATATGGCCTTTAAGGGAGAGGCCATTCCTGCGGCATTTTTTGATTTTTGTGTTTATTTTCATAATAACTATCTAAAACTTTTAGAAAAAGGAACTGCGCCTTACTTCTATATACCTAAGTTAGAAAGCCATTTAGAGGCAAGGCTGTGGGCAAAAATCTTCTCCTTTGTTGAAGAGCGTTATTGTTTACGTCCTGGAACGATTAAATGCACTTGCTTAATTGAAACCTTGCCTGCCGTTTTTGAAATGGATGAAATTTTATATGAATTGCGCTCGAACATAGTGGCACTCAATTGTGGGCGTTGGGATTATATTTTTAGTTACATCAAAACACTAAAAAATCATAAAGATCGAATTTTACCCGATAGACAAGCGGTCACCATGGATGCATCTTTAATGAGTGCTTACTCAAGGTTGTTAGTGAAAACGTGTCATAAACGTGGAGCAATGGCAATCGGGGGAATGGCGGCGTGTATTCCTAGCGAGATGGCGGCAGACAATGAGAAAATATTAACGCAAGTCTTCAATGATAAACAAGTTGAGGCTCACCATGGTCATGATGGGACTTGGGTGGCTCATGAGGGATTAATTGATGTGTCAATCGCTGCATTTGAGCAGTACATCGGTGAAAATCATGCTAACCAGTTACATGTTACTCGTGATGTTGACGCGCCTATTTCAGCGAAAGAGTTACTCATGCCTTGTCAGGGAGAGAGAACGGAAGCGGGTATACGGTTAAATTTACACATTGCTTTGCAATATATCCAAGCTTGGATTAATGGACAAGCGAGTGTACCTATTTATGGACTCATGGAAGATGCCGCGACGGCTGAAATTGCGCGCACTTCTATTTGGCAATGGATTAAACATCAAGTGTCATTATCAAACGGGCAGATAGTGACTAAATTATTAGTGAAAAGTATGCTAATTGAAGAGCTTGCGAAGGTGAAGCAAGAAGTGGGAGTCAATGAGTTTACCCATGGACGATACACCGAGGCAGCCGTTTTACTGGAAAATATGGTGTTGGCGGATGAGTTAATCGGTTTTCTAACGGAGCCCGCTTCAAATTTACTCATTGCTTAAAGCCATGTGTTAGCACGACAGCAGGCTAATAAAGTACAGCCTGCTGAAGATAAACCTGAGGAGACGATTATGACCAATAAACTGGGTAACATTTCACGCCAGCAGCAAGTCGATGTGATTAAAAAAGATTGGGCTGAAAACCCACGTTGGAAAAATGTCAATCGTCCTTATAGTGCTGAAGAAGTGCTTGCATTAAGAGGCTCCTTAGTGCCTGAAAATACCATCGCTAAGCTGGGCGCCGCAAGGCTTTGGGAGTTGGTTCACGGTGAGGCGAGAAAAGGCTATGTGAATTCTTTAGGAACGCTTTCAGGTGGGCAAGCAGTGCAGCAAGCAAAAGCCGGCATTGAAGCCATCTATTTATCTGGATGGCAAGTCGCTGCTGATGCGAATTTGTCGGGCAATATGTACCCAGACCAATCTTTATACCCGTCTAATTCAGTACCTGCTGTGGTATCGAATGTGAATAATGCTTTTCGCCGAGCGGATCAGGTTCAATGGTCCAGTGGGCATAATCCAGGAGATAAAGGTTATGTTAACTACTTTTTACCTATCGTTGCTGATGCCGAAGCAGGATTTGGTGGCGTACTGAATGCATTTGAGTTGATGAAGAGTATGATTGATGCTGGCGCGGCTGGGGTTCATTTTGAAGATCAATTAGCCTCAGTTAAAAAGTGTGGTCATATGGGGGGAAAAGTATTGGTACCGACAAAAGAGGCGGTGCAAAAGTTGATTTCAGCAAGGTTGGCAGCAGATGTGTGCGGTGTTGAAACCTTAGTAATAGCAAGAACAGATGCCAATGGTGCCGATCTATTAACATCAGATTGCGATCCACAGGATAGAGATTTTATCACGGGTGAGCGCACCGAAGAGGGATTTTTTAAAGTGAGGGCGGGTATTGACCAAGCCATTTCTCGCGGCTTAGCCTATGCGCCGTTTGCTGATTTGTTATGGTGTGAAACGGCGACGCCTTGTTTAGACGAAGCCAGACGCTTTGCCGATGCGATACATGAACATTTTCCTGAACAGTTAATGGCTTACAATTGCTCTCCTTCATTTAATTGGAAGAAAAGTTTAACGGATGAGCAGATTTCTCACTTCCAGCAAGAGCTCTCTGATATGGGGTATAAGTATCAGTTTATCACCTTGGCTGGGATCCATAGCATGTGGTACAACATGTTCGATCTTGCTTATGATACCGCTCGAGGTGAGGGCATGACACATTATGTTGAAAAAGTGCAAGAAGCCGAGTTTGCTGCCGCCAAAAAAGGCTACAGTTTTGTGGCTCATCAACAAGAAGTGGGTACGGGATATTTTGATCGTGTCACTAATATTATTCAAGGGGGCCACTCATCGGTGACGGCATTGACCGGATCGACAGAGGAACAACAATTCTATGTCAATAAAGCGTAGATGGAACGCTATTTTAGTTTGGCTCGTCATGGTTTAAAGAGATCATTATTCGATGACGTATTGACTGGGGTGAGTGAAGATAAATAAAGTAGGATAACTGATTTTCGATTGTAATATTTACCGTACAGTCTCCAACCGAGCTGTACGGTCTTTTCTTTCATCCGAGTAAAGCTTACTTACTGATATAAAAATCTAATGCCAGTGGATCGGGTCTAACTTGTAAAAATGGCTCAGCTCTCGATAGAGCGCGGGATGTTGCTGAACAAAATCATGGGGCTTCTCAAAAAATACTTCACTAATCACAGCAAAAAATTCCGCTGGGTTGGTTGCACCATAATAGCTGAAAAGTGAGATTTGTTGATGTTTAGCTGCTGTGACTAACAACGCATATTCATCGGCTAACACCTTAGACCAAGATTGATAATCTTCCATTCGGTTTAAAATGGGGGCGCCATTAGCTGTGCCGTTTTCTTGATCCAGCTGATGAGCAAACTCGTGGATCACCACGTTATTGCCTTCAAATGGATGGGAGGCATTATCTTGGGTGGTTTGCCAAGATAAAATCACTTTACCATTTTGCCATGATTCGCCGGATAGTACTTTGGGTTTTGAAGAGACAATTTGACCAATTTGTTCTGGATGTTCGACAACAAAAATAGAGGGGTAGACTAATATTTCGGTCAGTTTAGGGTAAAAATCGGTCTTTCGATTCAGTAATAATAAACAGGCTTGAGCGGCGATGGTTACCTTAATATCATCATCAACTTTCAGGCCTTGGCAGCCTACAAAGGTTTTTTCTGTGACAAAAACTTGAATAAGCTGTTTAAGTTGCAGTTGAAGATCCGTCGGCATGGCATTGAAATAAGGAAAACGCTGTTTAAGGATCAGGCGCCAAGTTTTAGGAAAAGGTTGAGATTTTATTTTTCTGCGTTTTGTTTCGACACGCCAATTACGTGACCATATCCAAGTAATGGCGCAGACGCTGATTAACATGATAATGAATATGACCATACTGACATCCTTTCATTGTACTTATCTTAAAGAGATAGGGGGTCTTTGGGGAATATTCAAGGCCATGCTTGAGATATTGGAAAGGGATAACGCAATAATGATTGGCATTCAATGGTTGGATTGCCATAATGAGGACATTGAAAATGTGAGGTGATAAAGATCCAATGGAGTCGACTATGTTGAACAATACCAGTATGGACGAACAAGCATTATTCGAGGCCATTCATCAAAAAATGCCTTTTGGAAAATATGCTGGACGAAAATTGTTAACCTTGCCTGAGCCTTATTTAGTTTGGTTTCATGCGAAAGGGTTTCCTGACGGTAAATTGGGGCAACAGTTAGCCTTAATGTATGAGATAAAACTTAATGGATTGGAATCCATGTTACAACCCTTATTAGAGGTTAGAGGCTAACTTTTAATCTTAAAATGATTCGAGAAAAGATCGTTATGTCAGCGGATGGTTAAGGGTATAAAGGCCAACTATGTTATTTATTATTCCTTATACAAAAGAGTATGCCTCTTGTGTGAGCCAGCTATTTCATGATGCCATTCATGCCATTGATGACGATGTGTATTCAGTCTTACACCAACAAGCATGGTCAAAAGCGCCGCGATCGAATTATCATTGGCAGAAGCGTTTATCGAATAGTCAAACTTGGCTGATGTTAGACGATACTCAATTATATCAAGCTCGGCCAAGATGTTGTGGTTTTATCAATGTTGAAATCGGCTATGTCAGCCGAGGTTATATCGATAGTTTATACGTGCATCCTAATTATCAACATCGAGGCATTGCGACGCGTTTATACCTCTGCCTGCAAGATTGGGCCTCAGCACAAGGTTTTACTCGCTTGAGTGTTGATGCGTCAGTATTGTCTAAGCCTTTATTTTTATCTCAAGGGTTCAAGCAGGTGCATCGAAGCTATCAAGAAAAGTCGGGTCAAGTGATAATGGGTTTTTTGATGGAGAAAGGTTTACAACCTTAAGTATCAAGGGCATAGGCTACAGAACGATATAAAATATTCAGAATGAAAAGAGAGAGAAGATTTTATCTCTTTTCAATGGAGACTTAAGTGACTGGTATAGTGGACATTCGGTATTAATACTTTTTGTAAGTTTCTGGTATTACTCATATGTTGAATGAAGGCTTCAGGTAAGGTTAAATCGGATAAATCTTTCATCCACCTAGAATTGAGTAACGGATGATAACCTTCTTTTCCAGAGACAGTATAGTCAGATGAAACACCAATATAACATTGACTTCTATTGATTTTTTGCCATTGTTGTTGATTATGTTTATTAAATATTTCAATTTTTGTGATCCTTTCACCTTCTTTTGCTCGACCATCATAGAAATATCTCAATCCGTAAGCGTATGGGAAACCGCCTGCGCCAGAGCCTATCATGTTGTTGGTTGCGAGGTTAATGGCAGCCTCTAAGGTTTGAAATAAATATTGCCCCTCAATTTCATAAGTGACTAAAGGTAATTCAAAGGGAAGAATGCGGCCAATGACCTCAGCTAAGGTGAGCTGAGGATTAAGGGCTTTCACTTCATGGTACATACTGCGACAGACCCAAGGGCAAATTTCACTACCATGGGGTAATGAGGTGCTGGGTATACGAGTATGAATTAAGTTTTTGGGCAGAAATCCGAGGATCTTTTCTTGTAAGCGGGCAATGGTCGGGCGATATTGAGTACTGATGATCGCTTCCATTTCATGGTCTTCTTCATTCCAAGCAATATTCCTATGGCCTAATAATTGTTGATGTGCCCAGTCATGATCTTCCGGTTTGATTTTTTGAGGAGAACTTAAACTGAATTGATGATCCAGCATAAAGTGATTATGGCCATTGAGTGAGGTGACCTGCCCTGAACTATCGAATTCTATTTCTGCAAGGCCTAAGGTCTCTGCATGTTTTCCTGCATGTAAGATGCGGGTGTTGTTAACTTTTTCACCGTAGGGCGTAGCAGTGAGTCCTAATGAAGAAAAATCGCCTTGAAGGCTGTGGCTATGTCCACCGACAATCAGACTGATCCCTGGGACTTTTTCTGCGAGTAGGCGATCTTGGGTTATGCCGAGGTGACTTAAAATGATGATGTGCACAATACCTTGTTGTTTCAGTTTTTCGACGGTTGTGATTGTCGTTTGAATGGAATTTCTAAAATGCGTGTCGAGATCGGGCCTGGCAATATTATGCATTTCTTCTAATGTGATCCCTATAATCGCCATGGTCTTATCTTGTAGAGACTTGAATAATACTTTTGCTGTTTGAGTCTCTGTATCGTAATCCAGTAAGTTTTTATGCTGAGCCATTTTTTCGATTTTATTAGGCGATTCTTGGCTGAGATCCATATTACCTGCGAGTAAAGGAAATTGTATTTCATCTAGAAAAGCTTTTACGGGCGCGTTACCTGCATTCATTTCATGGTTGCCTAATACCATAGCATCAGGTTTGAGTATATTGAGTAAGTGTGAATTGGCTTTCCCTTTGAACTGACTGTAATAGAGCGTTCCTTCGAAACTATCCACCAGCATGCAGAAATAAGAACGCTTGTTGTTGCCGTTTGGCTTGTTGCTGAGCGCATTTGATATGATGACTCAGGCGAGAATATCCTCCACTTCGACTGTGGAGAGTTAAGCGTCTATTGTCACGAATGAGATCAAATTTTACATCGCTTGGATCAAAGTGCGAATGGGTATCATTGATGTGGGCAAGTATCAATGAATATGTCGGTGCCATATTTATTTAACCTAAAGATGAGTTTAATGCCGTTCAGGTTATAGGAGGCTATCTGTATATAAACTGAATTTTTATTTAGTGATTGCTCTAAAAAAGGCTTTTTTATCGATTATTTTTATATTCAGTCTACGTAGTGACAGTATTTATCAGTAAAGGTTATAAGTTATATTTATTAAAACAATAGGTTGAGTTTTATTTATCTCTTTCACATTTACTTATTATTTGGATTAAACCTTAAGATTTGGATGCACGGGGATGAAATGACGCGCTACTTCAAAAAATAGCGCTAAAAATATGATTTATTTAAAAATGATGATGACTTGATGAAAATCAGCCTAAAAGTGCATTAATGATGACTAGTATAATGCACTTGAAGAGGTAATGTTTGTTCTAAATCTTGCTCTTTTTGCATAAACTGAATAAAGGCTTGAGCCAATGACAGTTCACTAATCGGGCGTTGCCATTTGGCTTGTTGTAAGGCCTGATAACCCTCTTTACCCGATGCGGTATATTCAGATGACACTCCCACATAATAGTGGTCCACATTAACAGGTTTCCATGACTCTTGCTGATTTTTAGAGTGATGTTCTTCTTGTATCAGAATATCCAATTGCGTGATGCGTTGCCCCAATGGACGACGGCCATCATAAAAGTAGCGTAATCCATAAGCGTAAGGAAAACTGCCAGCCCCTGTGCCTATGACACTGTTATTGGTCGCATGGTTAATAGAAGACTCAATGGCTTGATAGAGATAACGACCTTGAATTTGATATTTAACTAAAGGTAAATCAAAGGGCAGTAGCCGGCCAACGACTTCGGCCAGCGTTAAGTGACCTTTTGCCAGCGATTGGCGCACACCGCCTGCGTTATGCAGGGCGAAGTCAATTGTTTCATCCAATATTCTTGTTTCATGGTAAATACTGCGGCTTATCCAGGGGGATATTTCACTACCGTGGGGGAGGGCTTTACTGGGTAGGCGAGTGTGAATAAGATTTTTGGGAACAAAATTAATAATCTGCTCTTCAAGTGCAATGAGTGTAGGACGATAAAGCGTGTCGATGGTCTGCCTTATATTGGCTGCTTCATCATCCCATAAGATAGAGGGATGAGCACTAAGTTGGGCATGGGCCCACGCATAATCATCAGTTGCTACGCCTTGAGCAGATTCAAGCATAAATTGCTTATCGAGCATGAAATAATTGTGGCCATTGAGCAGGGTGACTCGCCCTTCTGCGTTAAATTCTATATCGGCAATACCCAGTGTTTCGGCATATTTTCCCGCATGGAGGATAGGGATAGTGTTAACTCTTTCTCCGTAAGGCAGGTAAGGGAGACCAAATTGGGTAAAATCATCTTGTAAGCTGTGAGAGTGACCCCCAATGATGAGACTGATGTCGGGGATCTGTTGTGCTAAGGCTCTGTCTTGCGTTAAGCCTAAATGACTTAAAATAATGATATGGTCAATGCCTTGCTTTTTGAGCTTATCGACGGTTCGTTGAGTCGTTTCAATGGCGTCAACAAAGTGAGTGTCGGGATCAGGCCGCGCAATCTCTTTCATTTGATCGAGAGTGATCCCCACAATAGCCAAGGTTTTATCTTGGAGAGGCTTTAATAACACTTTGGCCGTTTGCGTTTGTGGATCAAAATCCAATAAGTTTTTGTGATCCCTTAATCGAGTTGTTTTGCCTATGTCCTCTTGGCTTAAGTCCATATTACCGGCCAATAAAGGGAAGTCGATATTATTTAAAAAAGACAACACCGGTCCATTACCAGCATCAATTTCATGATTGCCGAGTACCATTGCATCGGGCTTGAGTAAATTGAGTAAATGGGCATTGGCTTTGCCTTTAAACTCACGAAAATACAAGGTGCCTTGAAAGCTGTCGCCGCCATGGAGAAATAAGAAGGATTGCTGATCGTCTAAGGCTTGTTGGCGCGCTTTTTCTATTTGAAAAGCGAGTCTTGAATATCCGCCACTATGGGTATGTAATGATAATGCTTTATCTTTGTGCTCGAAATTAAAATGGATGCGATTGGGATCAAAATGAGAATGGGTGTCGTTGATATGAGCCAGTTTACAAGAATAGATTACAGTCATTATTACCTCTTATTAGTACAAGGATTATAGCCAAACCACTTAGGCCTTCAAGTGGTTTGCGAGGTTAATTCTTGTTAAGCTTGGTTTGTATGCCCAAGTGATATGAAAATGCGAGTGTTATTGAGATCTCGGGGGCTTGTCTATACTGTTAATTATTGCCCCGATATTCGGATCCCTTTTTGTTGTATGCGTTTTTGCCAGAGCTGTCTAGCGAGTTGCTGCATATCAGCCGCGGGATCGTTACTGTCTACAATTTCTAAACCGAGTAATGACTCAACAATATCTTCCAGAGTAATGATGCCTAAATCACAACCGTACTCATCAACTACCATCGCAATCTTAGTACTGCGCTTAATCATCAATTGAAATAAAGGTAAAATTTTGGCCGTTTCGGGCACAATTAATAGCGATTGTTTTAAAATGGCTACATATTCAGCGGGGGTGGTATTGGCGGCATTAATGGCATCATGACGATTAATAAAGCCTATGATATCGTCGGGGTCTTTATCATATATCGGAATACGAGAAAAAGGAGAATGCAGATGTTGATAAGTAAAATCTTTTAATGTCATTGACATCGGCAATTTAAATACCACTGTTCTAGGCGTCATTATGGTGGTGACAGGCATTTCTTTTACGTTAAGCATTTGAATGAGAATATGGGATTCTTGTTCGTCCAATTCTCCCGACTCTTTGCCTATTTGGGCCATAGAGCTAATTTCTTGGCGAATATACAATCCTTGATCGCCTTTACCCAATAATTGTGTTGCTCTGCTAGAGAGCCAAATTAACGGTAAGGTGGTTTTTTCCATCCATAAAATAAACAGCGATGTCAGTGGGGCTAGGCGGCGCCAGTGATTGGCCCCTAAAGTCTTAGGGATAATTTCTGACAAAAATAAAATAAGGAAAGTGAGTACAGCAGAAAAAACACCAAACATTTGATCGCCAAAAATTTTACTGGCTTGAGCCCCTGCGACTGCCGCTCCGACGGTATGAGACATGGTGTTGAGCGTTAAAATAGAAACCAAGGGGGATTCAATATTGTTTCTTTGCTTTTTCAGGCGAGCAGCAGAAACGGCATCACTTTGACTGAGTGTCGTAATATAGCTATTAGTCACAGACAGTAATACGGCTTCAAATATACTGCATATAAAAGAGACAGTTAATGCAAGTAAGACAATGATGACTAAGGTGAGCATAGTGTGGAGATCCAAGCTTGATTGGACAAACGGGTGAGCAGGATAACATTTATCGGTGAGTGAGCACTATTTGTGTTGACTTGCCGATGACGAAAACTAGCTAAAATATGCTGATTTCTGTATAATTTGCTGTCCTGCAGCAGGTACTAGGTTTTGAGGTTAGTTACAATGAGTGAAAAAAAGATCAATTTATTGGATCTTGATCGTAAATCAATGCGAGCATTATTTGCCGATATGGGAGAAAAACCCTTTCGCGCCGATCAGCTGATGAAATGGCTTTATCACTTTGGTGTAAGTGATTTCGAACAAATGACAAATATTAATAAGGTGTTGCGGGCTAAATTAGCGCAACGCTGTGAAGTGGTTGCACCGGGTATTTCCAGCTATCAAAAATCAGCTGATGGCACCATTAAATTTGCGATTAATGTGGGGCAAGGCCAAGAAGTCGAAACGGTTTATATTCCAGAAGATGAAAGAGCCACCTTGTGTGTGTCTTCTCAAGTGGGCTGTGCCCTTGAATGTACTTTTTGTTCGACAGCTCAGCAAGGTTTTAACCGCAATTTAACCGTATCTGAAATAGTGGGACAAATTTGGCGAGTCGCCGAATTTTTAGGTTTTCAAAAGGATACGGGTGAGCGTCCTATTACCAATGTAGTGATGATGGGAATGGGCGAACCGTTGCTTAATTTGAAAAATGTCGTTCCTGCTATGGATATCATGCTTGATGATTTCGGTTTTAGTTTGTCTAAGCGTCGTGTGACGTTATCCACTTCCGGTGTGGTGCCCGCATTAGACAAATTAGGTGATATGATTGATGTGGCATTAGCGGTCAGTATTCATGCACCAAATGATGAATTGCGTGATGTCCTTGTTCCTGTCAATAAAAAATATCCTTTAGAGGCGTTTTTAGCGGGGATCCGCCGTTATTTAGCAAAATCTAATGCCAATCGTGGTCGAGTTACCGTTGAATATGTGATGTTAGATCATATCAATGACAGTACAGAGCAAGCGCATGAATTAGCGCAGGTAATGAAAGATACTCCTTGTAAAATTAATCTTATTCCGTTTAACCCTTACCCTGGATCACCGTATGGACGTTCCTCTAACTCTCGTATCGATAGGTTTTCTAAGGTATTAATGAGTTATAATTTAACGGTCATCGTGCGTAAAACCCGTGGGGATGACATTGATGCTGCCTGTGGGCAACTGGCGGGTGATATTAAAGATAGAACTCAGCGTTTGGCGAAAAAACGCATGCAAGAGAATCAAATTTCAGTCACAATAGGCTAACTTTTTGATCAACTGATTAAAATGGATCTTGGCTCATGCGACAAGGAATGCGACAAGGAATGCGACAAAAATGGCGAAAAGGAATGGGCGGCTGGCGTATTTTGTTGCTGATATCCTTGAGTTTAGTGGGATGTGTGACACAGAGGACGTATGTTGGGACAGGTAAGCCTGTTTCGGATACGGTGTTTAATGGACTGGCAGCGGCGAAGCAGCGGGTCCAATTAGCACTGATGTATTTACACAAAGGTAATAACGAGCAAGCGAAATATAACTTAGATAAAGCCTTTCTTTACGCGCCGAAATTAGAAGCCGTTAATTTAGCTTTAGCTTATTACCATCAGTCTGTAGGTGATAAAGTGCATACAAAGCAGGCGTTTCAAGATGCATTAGATGCCGATGATGTCTCGGGTGATAGTTTTAATAATTTTGGCGTGTTTTTATGTCAGCAAGGCCAATATACTGAAGCTGAAAAGCAGTTTTTAAAGGCGGTGTCAGAACTCAGTTATACCGAGTTTTCTGCGACCTATGAAAATTTAGGGATCTGTAGCCGCAAAGCGGGAAAATTAGAAAAAGCGCGAAACTATTTCCATAAAGCGTTAAGATACAATCCGAGAAGAAAGACATCGTTACTTGAACTGGTTGAAATTGAAGTAGAATTAGGTGATTTTGTTGCCGCGCATGAGCAGTTGACTCGTTATTACAAGGTATTACCAAGAACAACGGAAAGTTTAGCGCTGGGGAGCAAAATTGGACAGGGTCTTGATGAGAGCGTGGCGACAAGCACATTCTAATGAATGATTGAGCGTCACAATCATCTGACATAACCATATAATATCGGGCTAGTATGCACTAATGAAAAAGAAACATATTGAGTTGCCCAACGATGGCGATAATGATGAAGCGGTGAATAAAGAGCCCACTTTAGGTGAAAAACTAAAAAGTGCCCGTGAAACGAAAGGTTTATCCGTTGCTGAAGTCGCACAACGGCTTAACTTAAGACCGATTATTGTGGAGAAAATTGAGGCTGATGATTTCTCCGAGCTTGGCGGAACGACTTACGTTAGAGGCTACGTTAAGAATTTTGCCAGAATAGTACAAGCCGATCCCGATGACATTCAAGCCTGTTTAAATACCATATTGGCGAATGATAAACAGCCCAATATGCAAAGCTTTTCTCGACGAACCACTCGTCAAGCCAGAGATGGTCGATTAATGCTGCTCACCTATCTGATAGCCATTGTGTTGTTGGCTTTGTTGGTTTGGTGGTGGATACAGAAATCGTCGATGGAAACCGAATTGGATATTTCTCAACCGACCGTTGAAGAAGTGGCTGAAGGTCATCAGATGTTAGATCAAAGCACTATCGATGCGACTCAAGCGAATGCAGCTGCTGTGAATAAGGATCTAATGACTTTAGATAATCCTTTACCTGCGACTCATAGTCTTTCTGCTGTCCCTTCAACCAGTGTGAACAATGACGCTGCGAATGCCAATAATGACATTCGTGTATCGACCAATGGCGATAATGGCGCCGCGTCCGCACAATCGACACTGGTGTTTAATTTAAGTGGTGATTGCTGGGTTAAAGTCACGGATGAGACCGGTAAGGTACTGACTTCAGGTCTTAAACAGGCTAATGATACGGTGAGTTTATCAGGACAAGCACCTTTTGCTGTGCTACTTGGAGCCCCCCAATCTGTAACGGTTTCGTTTAATGATCAAAATGTCAATTTAGCGTCTTTTCCTAGCGGTAAAGTGGCCCGTTTGACCATTCCGCTTGGTGAATAATAGAGCAAATTAATCATGTACAATGAATCTCCAATAATTAGACGTCCTTCAACCCGCATTTACGTAGGTGATGTGCCTATTGGTGATGGTGCGCCTATTGCTGTGCAATCAATGACCAATACCCGCACCACGGATGTCGCAGCGACAGTGGCACAAATTAACGCGCTTGAAAATGTGGGAGCGGATTTAGTCAGAGTGTCTATTCCCACCATGGACGCCGCTGAAGCTTTTAAACAAATTAAACTGCAAACGCAAATTCCCCTGATTGCCGATATCCATTTTGATTACCGAATTGCCCTCAAAGTGGCAGAGTACGGTGTGGATTGTCTGCGTATTAATCCGGGTAATATTGGTAATGAAGATCGCATTCGTAGCGTGGTTGAATGTGCTCGGGATAGTAATATTCCTATTCGTATTGGTGTGAATGGCGGCTCACTTGAAAAAGAGTTAATGGATAAGTACAAGGAGCCAACCCCCGAAGCGCTATTTGAATCTGCGATGCGTCATGTCGATATTTTAGACAGGTTGAACTTCGATCAATTTAAAGTCAGTGTAAAGGCATCGGACGTGTTCTTAGCGGTCGAGTCTTACCGTTTATTGGCTAAACAAATCAACCAACCCTTGCATTTAGGCATTACTGAAGCGGGCGGCGCGCGTGCAGGCTCCGTGAAGTCAGCTGTAGGTCTTGGTATGTTACTGGCTGAAGGGATCGGGGACACGTTACGTATTTCGCTTGCTGCCGATCCTATTGAAGAAATTAAAGTCGGCTTCGATATTTTAAAGTCGCTGCGGATCCGCTCGCGAGGCATTAATTTTATTGCTTGTCCTTCTTGCTCGCGTCAAGAGTTTGATGTGATTTCAACGGTCAATGCGCTTGAGCAGCGTTTAGACGATGTCACCACCGCCATGGATGTGTCGATTATTGGCTGCGTAGTCAATGGTCCCGGTGAAGCCTTAGTGTCAGATATCGGTTTAACCGGCGGACATCGTATGAGCGGTTATTATAAGGATGGCGTAAGACAAAAAGAGCGCTTCGATAATGACAATATTTTAGATTCATTAGAAGCCAAAATTCGCACAAAAGCGGCGTTATTAGAGAGTCGTATCCCCACCAAAGAAGTGAAATAATAACCCGTGTTCATAGAGCATTTGAAACACTGCAGCTCAAATGGCTTAGGGGACGTAGTGTTATTAATGGGGAACATCTTGAGTCAATGGCACCTACGCCTATATTAGGGGTTAGGGGCGTTTTCAATTTTATAGACTATAGAACGAGTTGATACAGTGGCAAAAACAATCCAAGCAATTCGCGGCATGAACGATATACTGCCGACACAAAGTCCAATATGGCAAAAAGTAGAGAATGTATTAAGAGAGTCAGTGAGTGCTTATGGCTACAGTGAAATTCGCACGCCGATTGTAGAAAGTACCGATCTTTTTAAACGCTCTATCGGTGAAGTGACGGACATTGTTGAAAAAGAAATGTACACCTTTGAAGATCGTAATGGCGATAGCTTAACATTACGACCCGAAGGTACAGCCTCTACTGTACGTGCAGGTAATCAACACGGCTTGTTATATAACCAAGAGCAGCGCTTGTGGTATATGGGTCCTATGTTCCGTCATGAGCGTCCTCAAAAAGGCCGTTACCGTCAATTTCACCAATTTGGTGTCGAAGTTTACGGTATTGCCAGCGCTGACAGTGATGCTGAAGTGTTAATGTTATCGGCGCGCCTATGGCAAAAGTTAGGCATTAGTGAACATGTTCGTTTAGAGATTAATACCTTAGGTGATAGTGATGAACGCGCGCAATATCGTGATGCATTGATCGCCTTTTTAGAAGACCACAAAGATGCATTAGATGAAGAGAGTCAGCGCCGGATGTACACCAATCCACTGCGGGTATTGGACACTAAAAATGCCAGTATTCAGGCCTTATTAGTGGATGCACCTGCGTTGAAGGATTATTTAGGTGAAGCATCTCGTCAACATTTTTCACATTTTTGTGAACTCTTAGACGCTGTGGGTATCCAATACACCATTAATCCTCGTCTCGTGCGTGGCTTAGATTATTATAATCGCACTGTTTTTGAATGGATAACCGATAGTCTAGGTGCTCAGGGTACGGTGTTAGCGGGTGGTCGTTATGATGGTTTAGTGGGTCAGCTCGGCGGTAAAGATACCCCCGCAGTGGGTTTTGCCATGGGCATTGAGCGTATTGTATTATTGCTTGAAACCTTAGCATTGACCAAAGACATTCCAGCGGCGGTTGATGTTTATGTCGCAGGGATGGGGGATAATTGCCGTATTGCGGCGGTAAAAATAGCAGAACAATTGCGTACAAGCTTACCCCACTGTAAAGTGATGACCCATTGTGGTGGCGGTAATGTAAAGAAACAAATGAAACGCGCGGATAATAGTGGTGCGAGTATTGCGCTCATTATTGGTGAAAATGAATTAGACAATAACCAAGTTGTGGTTAAGCACTTACGTGATGATAAAGGGCAAGCTGTGATTGCTCAAGATCTATTAGCGGCTTATATTGCAGAACTGATTTAATAGGGGAAGAGTACATGGAAATTTATAGCACAGAAGAACAACAAGTTGATGCTATCAAACAGTTCTGGAAAGATTATGGTACCTCTATCGTGATTGGTGCCGTGGTGGGTTTAGGTGGACTTGTTGGCTGGAATTATTATTCTGATCATCAAGTCACGCAAACGGAAACGGCCTCAGAGGCGTTTCAAGCGTTAACCGCGCCAAGTGAAACTGAAGCTCAATTGCTGACAGGTGCTGACAATTTTTCTAAAAATTACAGTGAGTCAGGTTATCAAGCTTTGATTGAGTTGATGGTCGCCAAGGCGGCTGTCGAGCAAGCGGATTATGATCGAGCCACTACAGCGCTCAAAAGTGTGATTGCCAGTAATCCGGACAAGAGTTTGGTGATGTTAGCGAGTATTCGTTTAGCGAGAGTGCAGGCGCAGCAAGGTCAATTTGCCGCGGCTATCGCCACCTTAGATCAAGTCAATGATCCGGCTTTTCTTGCTCAGCGAGATGAGTTAAAAGGGGATTTCTTGGTTCAGCAAGGTGAAGAAGATCAGGCTAAAGTGGCGTATCAATCGGCCGTTGATGAAGGTGGGATGACAACGAGCCCCGCTTTACAAATGAAGTTAGACAATTTAAATAAGGCATAAGGGATCTGCCCATGAAGTCTTGGTGCAAAGCGTTATTCGCGTGTAGTTTGAGTGTTGGTATATTGTCAGCGTGTTCATCGACCGATGTGGAAGAAGAACCTGTCAGTGAGCTGAAAGATATTCAAGCAAGCGTATTTCCGATGGTGAGTTGGAGTGAAAGTGTTGGCGATGGTGTGGGCAATTTTTATTCACGTTTAGCGCCTGCGGTGCGTTATGGCAAACTGTTTGTTGCCGATCGTGCGGGTCTAGTGAGGGCTTTTAATGAAGACAGTGGCGAGCCAGTTTGGTCTGTTGATTTAAATGACAGTTTCAAAGAGGAAGTGTTACCCACTAGTAAAGGTATACAGCTGTCAGCAGGCATTACCGCAGCACGAAATAAAGTGTTTATTGGCGGAGAGAATGGCTTATTAATCGCCCTTGATGCTGAAACTGGACAGATCCTTTGGCATGTGATTGCCGATGGTGAGTTATTGTCGGCACCCACTGTTGGCGATGACATTGTCACGGTGAATACGGGTAATGGTTCCTTACAAGCGTTTAATGTCAATGATGGTGCTAGCCTTTGGACTTATCATACACAACTGCCCAGCTTGACCTTACGGGGAACGGGCTCAGCGGCTTATGAAGCGGGCGGCTTTTTTGTCGGCACTGCTGATGGTAAAATAGCCGTTGTGATAAAAACCAATGGTCAATCGGCATGGGAGCAATCGATTTATACGCCCAAGGGCGGCAATGAGTTTGCCCGTATGGCGGATGTTGACATGAAACCATTATTACTGGGGGATAATATTTATGCCGTCAGTTATAATGGCAATCTGGTGTCGATGGAAATGCGTTCCGGCCGTATAGTTTGGTCACGTCAGTATTCAAGTTTCAATGAATTATCATACGCTGGCGCTAATTTGTTCGTTGTGGACGATCATAGTCGCATTTATGCCGTTGATAGACGAAATGGATTAGAGTTATGGAGCAACATTGAGTTGGCTAACCGTGATCTCACTTCGTCTGTGGTCTTTAAAGGCAATATTGTTGTCGGTGATTTTGAAGGTTACTTGCATTTTCTCGATGTTGCAACGGGAGAGATTGTCGGTCGTATTCAGGTTGATAGCTCAGGTTTGTACAGTCGTCCTATTGTGATTGGTGATAATTTATATGTACAAGCGCGTGATGGTGTAGTGTCTAAGGTCACCTTACCTTAAATAGATAAATATCAAAAAGATAGGGCCCCTAGCTGTGTAGCTTGGGGCTTTTTATTTCAAAAAATAGTAACAATAGAGGCAAATAAATGATCCCTGTAGTGGCCCTAGTTGGGCGTCCCAATGTCGGTAAGTCGACACTCTTTAACCGACTGACGCGCACCAGAGACGCACTTGTTGCTGACTTTCCTGGCTTAACTCGGGATCGTAAGTATGGCCGAGCACATTTGGCAGGCTATGAGTTTATTGTGGTTGATACGGGTGGTATCGACGGCACTGAAGAAGGCATCGAAACCCGCATGGCTGAGCAGTCATTAGCGGCGATTGAAGAAGCCGATGTTGTCTTGTTTATGACCGATGCCAGAGCGGGTTTAACCGCGGCGGATTTAGCCATTGCTCAACATTTAAGAAGTCGTGAGAAAACCACCTTTGTGGTGGCCAATAAAGTGGACGGTGTTGATGCTGACTCTGCTTGCGCGGAGTTTTGGTCATTAGGATTAGGTGAAGTGTACCAAATGGCGGCTTCTCAAGGCCGTGGTGTCACTAACATGATTGAATATTCGTTAGCCCCTTATGCTGAAGCCATGGGCATTGTCAAAGATGACGGTGAAGGGGAAGATGATGAAGAGCGGGAATACACCGAAGAGGAAGCAGAAGCCGATCAAAAGCGTTTGCAAGACTTGCCGATTAAGCTGGCCATTATTGGTAAGCCTAATGTCGGTAAATCGACCTTAATTAACCGTATCTTAGGTGAAGAGCGCGTGGTGGTTTACGATGAACCGGGCACGACACGTGACAGTATTTATATTCCTATGGAGCGAGAAGGGCGTGAATATATCCTGATCGATACCGCGGGAGTACGTCGCCGTGGGAAGGTGCATGAAACTGTCGAAAAATTCTCTGTGATTAAAACCCTTAAAGCGGTCGAAGACAGTAATGTCGTGCTGTTGGTGATTGATGCACGTGAAGGCATTGCCGAGCAAGATTTAGGCTTGTTAGGCTTTGCGTTAAATGCGGGTCGTGCCTTAGTGATTGCCGTGAACAAGTGGGATGGCATCAATCAAGAGATTAAAGACAGAGTTAAAAGTGAGTTAGACCGTCGTCTTGGATTTATTGATTTCGCCCGCATTCACTTTATTTCGGCGTTACATGGCACCGGTGTGGGTCATATTTACGAGTCGATCGAAGAAGCTTATGACAGTGCGACGAAGCGTGTCAGTACAGCAATGCTCACGCGTATTATGCAAATGGCACAAGACGATCATCAGCCACCATTAGTGAATGGTCGCCGAGTGAAATTGAAATACGCTCATGCGGGGGGTTATAATCCGCCTATCGTTGTCGTGCATGGGAATCAGGTGAAGAAGTTACCGGATTCTTATAAGCGCTTCATGATGAACTATTATCGCCGTTCATTGAAAGTGATGGGTACGCCTATTCAGCTGCGTTTCCAAGAAGGGGGCAACCCGTTCGAAGGTCTCAATAGCAAAAAATTGACAGTGAGCCAAGAAAGGCGTCGTAAGCGTATGACCAGCCATATCAGAGATAAAAATAACGATTAATCGCGTAAACGCAGCAGCTGAACGATTAAGTTGATAAAAAAGGGAACCGCAAGGTTCCTTTTTTACTTTTGTGCTAATCTGCTTGAGTGATCGCACTCACTTTTGACTGTACTTTACCATGACGTAATCGAGTCGTGAGGATATCGCCGACATTAACGTCATTAGTCTCCCTGAGCACCTGATCTAGGCTATCGAAGGTAATGCTGTAACCTCGACTCAAGGTGGCCAGTGGACTGACGGTATCGAGCTGTTGAGTCACATGTTTAAGCTGTTGCTGTTTGCGGCTTAATTGGGTATTGATGGTGTCGCTCAAGCGTCTCTCTAGATGGATTAACTGGCTAGCGTTTAATGCTAAGGTGTGCTGCGGCGATTGATTATTAAGCCGGTGAAACAGACCTTGTTGGGAAAGTGTCAGCTTATTTAAGTACTGATCCAGCGCATTGGTCAATCTTAATTGCATTTCATCAAAGCCTTGCTGAAAGGCTTGCAAACGACGCTTGGGATCGTGACGATGCAATTGATGATTGAGCTGATTGGCTGTTGCTTGCTTTTGCAGTAAAAAATGTTGCCAGCTTTGCTTTAAGCGGGAATGTTGTGCCAGCAGTTTTTGCTGTTTATTCACCGCATCTTTCGATAAAAGCTCGGCAGCAGCAGAGGGAGTGGGTGCTCTGAGATCGGCGACATAATCACTAATGGTGGTATCGACTTCATGACCGACGGCTGATACTAACGGAATGGCGCTATTATAAATGCAGTGAGCCAGCTTCTCATCATTAAAGCAGCAAAGATCTTCTAATGAGCCACCGCCTCGGGTCAGTAATAACACATCGACTTCATTGCGGGCATTGGCGGTGGCAATTGCTTGGCATAATCCATTGACCGCCGCAGCGCCTTGCACTTGCGTCGGGTAAATAATCACTTCAATGGACGAGTCTCGTCTGGCCAGCACATGTAAAACATCACGAATAGCGGCGCCGGTTGGCGAGGTAATGACGCCTATCCGCTGAATGGCTTGGGGCAATTCGCGTTTTGTATGGCTGGAAAATAAGCCCTCGGCGGACAGTTTGAGTTTCAATGCTTCATATTGTTGGGCCAGTAATCCGTCACCTGCGGGCTGCATGCTGTCAATTAATAATTGATAATCGCCTCTGGGTTCATACACGCTAATATTACCTCGCACCAGTACTTGCTGGCCATTGGCGGGGCGGAAATTAACCTGCTGATTACGGCCTTTAAACATGGCCGAGCGGATCTGAGAGCGAGCATCTTTTAAGGTTAAATACCAATGACCTGAGGTCGGCGATGAAAAGTTGGAGATCTCGGCATTGAGCCAAACGCGACTCAGCTGCCCTTCTAAAAGTTGACGTACTTCTCCATTGAGGCGAGAGACGGTATAAACATCGGTCTTATTATTTTTCATAGGCGCTTATCAATGAGAAAGGGTTATCAGCGCTATTTTCCATTTACTTGCATAGATATGCAAGGTATAATCTCGCCGCAATATTTACCCTCTTAAAATCCGACTCTCTTGGGGACATGTTGCATGCTTAGATTGAAGAAAGAAGCTCTCACTTTTGATGATGTGTTGCTGATCCCAGCGCACTCCACCGTTCTTCCCAACACCGCGACATTAAAAACGCGCCTGACGAATAAAATTAACCTCAATATGCCTATCGTTTCTGCGGCGATGGATACGGTCACCGAAGCGCGCTTAGCCATTGCCATGGCGCAAGAAGGCGGCATGGGTTTTATTCATAAAAACATGAGTATAGAGCAGCAAGCCGAAGAAGTTCGTCAGGTTAAAATTTACGAAGCGGGCATCGTGCAGCAACCTGTTACAGTGACGCCTGATACCAGTCTTGAAGTGTTAAAGTCATTAACGGCGAAAAATGGATTTGCCGGTTACCCAGTGGTGACTGATGCCAATGAATTAGTTGGGATTATTACCGGTCGTGATGTGCGTTTTATTACCGATTGGAGCCGTAAGGTTTCTGAGGTTATGACACCCAAAGCAAGGCTGGTGACTGTGCTCGAAGGAACGCCGCTACCTGATGTGCAAAAAATCATGCATACCAATCGCATAGAAAAAGTGTTAGTCGTCGATAGCCATTTTATATTGACGGGCTTAATCACAGTCAAAGATTTCCAAAAAGCCGAGCAAAAACCCAATGCCTGTAAAGATGAACGAGGTCGTTTACGCGTCGGTGGCGCAGTAGGTGCGGGTGCGGGTAACGAAGAGCGTGTCGATGCCTTGGTTAAAGCGGGCGTGGATGTGTTATTGATTGACTCATCGCACGGACATTCTGAAGGTGTGCTGCAACGTATTCGAGATACGCGTGAAAAACACCCTGAATTGCAAATTATTGGCGGTAATGTCGCCACAGCAGAAGGCGCTTTAGCGCTTGTTGAAGCGGGCGTCAACGCGGTTAAAGTCGGTATTGGCCCTGGATCGATTTGTACCACCCGTATCGTGACTGGTGTGGGCGTACCGCAAATTACTGCAATCTCAGATGCCGCAGTGGCCATTAGTCATTTAGATATTCCTGTTATTGCTGATGGTGGCATTCGTTTTTCGGGTGATTTAGCTAAAGCCTTAGCGGCGGGCGCATCATGCATCATGGCAGGCTCTATGTTTGCCGGTACCGATGAAGCGCCGGGTGAAACGGAGCTTTATAAGGGCCGTGCGTATAAATCGTATCGGGGTATGGGCTCATTAGGCGCCATGACCCAAGGCTCGTCAGATCGTTATTTTCAAAGTGATAATGCAGCCGATAAGTTGGTGCCAGAAGGCATCGAAGGTCGTGTGCCTTATAAAGGTAAATTAAAAGAAATCATTCATCAGTATATGGGTGGCCTACGTTCATGTATGGGACTAACAGGTTGCGCAACCATTAAAGATCTTAATGAGAAAGCCGAATTTGTTAAGGTGACTTCGGCGGGAATGGGCGAATCTCATGTTCACGATGTACAAATGAGTAAAGAAGCGCCGAACTATCGCTCTTCATAATCTAGTAGCGTTAGTGTAAAGCAGCGAAGAGGCGACCCATGAAATGGGCTGCTTCTCTGCTTTGTCATTATTAGCTGTTATAGCATTGCCAATATTTGTTTTTTATTTTATCCACACCAACAGAGAGTAAGCCTCCCATGAGTAATATTCATGAGCATAAGATCCTTATCTTAGATTTTGGATCGCAGTACACCCAGTTGATTGCCCGTCGTATTCGTGAAATTGGGGTTTATTGCGAGCTTTGGGCATGGGATGTGTCTGAAGAGCAGATCCGTGAATATGCCCCTAACGGTATTATTTTAGCCGGCGGACCTGAAAGTGTCACCGCAGCCCATTCGCCGCGCGCCGCAGATTATGTGTTTAATGCCGGTGTACCAGTATTAGGTATTTGCTATGGCATGCAAACCATGTCGGCGCAATTAGGCGGTGAAGTCATTGAAGGCGTGGGTGAAGGTGAGTTTGGTTACGCTCAGGTGAAATTGGAGACGCAATCGGCCTTCTTTAAAGATATTGAAGATGCCTTAAGTGATGATGGTGCCCCCTTGCTCGATGTGTGGATGAGCCATGGTGATAAAGTATCAAAGATCCCAGCAGGTTTTGTGACCGTTGCCAGTACCGATACGTGTCCGTTTGCGGCGATAGCCAATGAAGATAAGCATTTTTACGGCGTGCAGTTTCATCCTGAGGTGACGCATACTCGCCAAGGCCTGCGCATGCTTGAAAACTTTGCCTTGCGTATTTGTCAGTGTGAAGCGAACTGGAAACCGAGTTCGATTATCGAAGATGCCATTGCACGTTTAAAGGCGCAAATTGGTGATGATGAGGTGATTTTAGGCTTATCGGGCGGCGTTGACTCATCGGTTGTGGCGATGTTATTACACCGTGCCATCGGTGATAAGCTCACCTGTGTGTTTGTGGATAACGGCTTATTGCGCCTCAATGAAGCCACACAAGTGCTGGACATGTTTGGCGATCGCTTCGGTCTTAAAATTGTGCACGTAGAGGCTGAAAACCGTTTCCTCGATGCCTTAAAGGGCGAGGCCGATCCTGAGGCTAAGCGTAAAATTATTGGGCACGTATTTGTCGACATTTTTGATGAAGAATCGAAGCAATGCGCTAACGCCAAATGGTTAGCCCAAGGCACTATTTACCCCGATGTGATCGAATCTGCGGGCAGCGCCACCGGTAAAGCCCATGTGATTAAGTCGCACCATAACGTCGGCGGTTTGCCTGATGATATGGATTTAGGCCTCGTTGAGCCGTTACGTGAGCTGTTTAAAGATGAAGTGCGTAAGATAGGGCTTGAACTTGGCTTGCCTTATGACATGCTTTACCGTCATCCTTTCCCTGGACCGGGCTTAGGTGTACGCGTGTTGGGTGAAGTGAAGAAAGAGTATTGCGACTTACTGCGCCGCGCCGATGCAATTTTTATTGAAGAGCTGCATAACGCCGACTTGTATCACAAAGTCAGCCAAGCCTTCACGGTCTTTTTACCTGTGCGCTCTGTTGGCGTCATGGGCGATGGTCGTAAATACGATTGGGTGGTGTCCTTGCGCGCCGTTGAAACCATCGACTTTATGACCGCACATTGGGCGCATCTGCCGTATGATTTCTTAGGTCGCGTCTCGAATCGTATCATCAATGAAATCGATGGTATTTCACGGGTGGTGTATGATATTTCGGGTAAGCCGCCAGCCACGATTGAGTGGGAATAGGGTATTCCCACTGATGAGATGTCTAAGCTTCGTGTTCAAGTGTCGAAATTAGGTTGATCTGATAGCTCTAGTTTATGTTATGACAGTATTAGAGTGAAAATGAAAAATCCCTATTGGTTTAACTAATAGGGATTTTTTCATTTAAAAAATAAGGTTATTTTTAAATGGGAGGAGCTGTGGTGCAAGATAGTTAGGTTTATTGAGTTGTCGTGGGAAGGGAATGATTGAGTGTGGTTGAGTTGACATGTTTTTTGAGCAGCCCATAGCGATGGCAGGCTGCTCATTGATTGAGGGGAGGCTTGATAAGGTTTTATTGCGCCGATTTTTTCATAATAATGCCAAAATTGAGACCATCAACTTCATGCTTTAGGCTGATTTGAGAGTTATCAATCGTTTCTGTAAGCTTGCTGAGTTTATTGAGTTTATTGAGTTTATTGAGTTTATTGAGTTTATTGAGTTTATTGAGTTTATTGAGTTTATCAGTATCATCGAGATGTTGAATGAGGGTCAGTGACACGGCAAAATGCCCTAATTGGTTTAATGTTTGGCTGATATCCTCTGGAAATGCAAGCTGCTGCCATGGCTGACTGTTTGAGTTTAAAAAGGTGTGAATACGCCAGTTGAGCTTATTGTCATTGCAACTTTCATAGTGACGTTCATTACCTTGCTCATCACATACTTCTATTTCAATTTGTTGATAGTCGCTTGTAAAATTCATTAGATCAAGGTACAGCTTATTTTGATATTTGAATATCTGTTTAAATAATTGTTTTGATTGTGCTTTATGTAAAGGCGATAAGGTTAAACGATTAGGCGAGTGGCTAAGCTTAGAGTTGTGGTCAAGGTTACGAATACTGCTTGCAATGACCGTTAATGTAAAGTCTTGATTAGTATCAGCAAAAGCCTCTTCAAATGGATGAATAAACTCAACTTGGGTTTGGGGGTTCAATGTTGGGTAAACATAGTCTGGATAGTGGATAGGCAGTCTATTTTCTCGTGTGAGCTTATGATGATTGCCCTTAAGCGTGACATATTCCCAATCGTTCAAGGCACTTAAATCGGCATAAATACCTGTTTCGTTAAAGTCGGACAGGGATAAAGTGTATTCATTCAAACCTGTGAGTGAAATGAGTCCTGCTTTAGCGGTACTGTTATAAGGATTGATGAGCTGTATAGGCAATTGGGTTTGACTCTCACAATATTCAACGGCTAGCGTCGTTTCATCATTGGTTGGTGTAAGAGTGATGCTGTGATCGGTTTTGCCATTGACCACTAAGACTTCATCAATTGCTTCGTTATTGAGTGTGTCTATATTGAGTGTCAGTGTGACACTTTTACAGTTTTTCGCTTGATAGATGAATCGCTTACCTTGTATATCATCGGCAGAAATATTCATGAAACTTTGAAGTTTTAATACGTTGCCATCGCTTCGCGTAATGAAGGTTAAATGCGTGGCTTGCTCAGTCCAAGGTAATAGGGCCTGACCATATTGATTGACTTGATGTTGGCTGATAATATTGCCTGAGCTATCATGTAGCACGAAAATGGCTTGTGTGTCTTGGCCATTTCCTGATCCGGTTCGCCTTACAGCTTCGACATCAAGGTTTTTTTCTTGCTCAATCACCTCTTCTTTAGGCTTACCATTGTTAATGGGGCTATCGGTTTGAGGTGGCTCATTGGTTGTTGCTGAATTGCTATCGCTACCACCACAGCCCAAAAGTGTACTGCTGATTAATAAAGTGATAATAATTACTGTATTTGGTTTCATGTTATTTTTCTTTTTATTATAAATAAGGTTTAATTGTTACATTGTTGAGGGGTTTTTAAATTAGACCAAAGTGAAGTATTGAAAGTTAATGTGTGAAGTGGTCAACTAATTCTAACCACTTCAAAGATATGACCGCAATGGATAAAGGCTGAATCATCCATGCCCCTTTCAACATAGCTCGTGTACGAGATTGATAAAGTGGAGAAATTTTCTGGAATAATATCATCATGGTTAACGCTTACTGAATAAGTCATCCCAACAGATTAAATTAAACAAGCCATTAATTATCGTATGATATTGCCTATGGCCTTAGCGTACTTCCCCGGTGTCACCCCAAGGGTCTTTTTAAAGTGACGAGAAAAATGGCTCTGATCATGAAAACCACATTCTAAAGCCACATCCAACAAGCTAGCCCCCTGACTAATCAGCTGCTTGGCTAACCGTAGCCTTAACTGTATTTGATAGGTATGAGGTGGCAGACCAAAATGACGTTGAAATTGCCTCAAGAGATAACATGGATTCAAATTGACTAAATTAGCCAACTCCACTAAAGACACATTTGCTTGAGGCTGAGCATCTAAAAATTGTTTCACTAATAACATTTGAGGTGTCGCAGCAACACTAAACGGATTCTCTGGTCTGACTTTACTGTGGCGAGCAACTAATTTAATCAATATCGAATAGATTAATGTTTCACGTAATAATCGATTACCTGAAGTACTCAGTGTAGTAAATCCAAGCTGCAGCATATTAGCCATATGTTCGTCATAAACCACTGCTTCAGTGAAATGATAATCTGCGCGTTCTATATTGTTCTTTTTCATTAATAACAACTGCACGAAATAGGTATTTTTTCATCATAACGTAAACTTAATCGCTTGTTTTGTACAAAATTGCGTATATTGTTACTTATTCAAACCATGTTTAGGTAAAATACGATAGGTTTGTCAAACAAGACAAGGAGATAGCGCTAATAGCTGTTGCGTCCCTTTTTTTAATCGTTGCTCTAACGGACTGATTGGTGTTTCAATAGAAATAACATCATCATTTTTAGTCATTGCGATGTCTCTTTTGTTAATTGTTGATCCGCCAAGATCAATTAACAGGTTACATCGAAATACTTTATTCTCATACACCAGAAACGACTATAGTCCTTGGTGATTTAACACAAATAAATTATGAAAAATGAAAATTAAGGTGTCCAATTATGCTTGATCCATATAATCTCTTTAAAATAATAAGGCTATTTTGTTTTTTCACGTTCTATTTTCCTGATAAGATTATTTAACCCAATTCTCTAACGGTTTCTATTTTTAACTTTAGTTTAGTTAATAACGGAAAAAACTAATTTCCTTTCTATTAGAATCATATTTTTTCCTTGTTCCATAACTTTCCTTTATGTATAGTGTGCGTGTTACCAATATTACAGTGATTGTTGTATTAATAACTATAAGGCTAATAGTCGACATTAACTATTGCAGAAATATGATTATTAAATAATTAGAGTGCGTTTGCTCTAATGGTTTTTTATTTATAAGTTAAACAGCGTTAGTATAATTTATTTAACAAAGTAAATGTATAAATAACCACTAGGAGTAAAAATGTTGATTGGTTTATTACCCCGTTTTATGCAGTTTCATACAGCCACAGATTTAGTGAGAGTTGGTAGAGATTTTGATGGGGGTTATTTGATATCAAAAAGCGATATCTATGCTTCAGATGCATTAATTGGCTTAGGTATCAATGATGACTGGAGTTTTGAAAGTGACTTTTGTCAATATAAAGATGTACCGATTTATGCTTATGATGCATCAGTAAGTAAGAAGGTGTTTTTTAAGAATATTAAAAATTCTTTAAGGAAATTCCATAGACCAAAACTACTATTACACTGGATAAAAGTTTATTGTTCATATAAGAAATTTTTTACGGGTAATCGTAAACATATCGAGAAGTTTGTAGGTGTGAATGCGGGTGGAAATAACTGTTCTATGGAGGATGTTTTTGATGATGTTAATTATTCAAACATCTTTCTTAAAATAGACATAGAAGGTTCAGAATATCGAATACTTGATACCTTGATTAAAAACCAAGATAAAATTACTGGAATGGTTATTGAGTTTCATGATTGTGATGTTCATATAGGAATAATTGAGTCTTTTATAAAAAATATAAATATTAATTTAGTTCATATACATGCAAATAATTATGCTCCAATCATAATCGATAATTCATTTCCAATTACATTAGAATTAACTTTCAGTAAACACGCTAAAAGAGAAGATAAGGTCTCTATGCCACACAAACTTGATATGCCAAACAATGAAAAAATTGATGAGGTTGCTTTACGTATTCGAGATTAATTTTTTATCAAATATCGATTGGACTTGACCAGATCAGTTTCTATCTTGTGAAAGTTGCAGGTGCGGGAAGGTCCAAAATAGAAATTCTAGAGCTATTTTCATCTATTGTTGGGGATTACGCATATAAACTTGGAAATAAGTCTTAAGTATCAGCGTTCCACATCACGAAAACTACCAAGCGACCGGATTCAGCTGCGCTTGATGGGAGCGTTATCGTGCGTTCGATTCTCATACTTTTCCTAACCAAAAACTCACAAGTTAGATTCTAAGCACTATCACATTGCTCCATTTCTGAGTTGAACCTGCCAGTGATAATCCGGCTTTGTCGTCGGTGCGCATATTCTGGTCTGATCACTTTAGTTTAGGGAAGGCTAATATTTGGAATCAATAACTGAAAACAACATGCTAGTGTAAGACCAATAATGAGTATTGAAAATGAAAATCACATGACTATATCCACAGATGCACTCTCATATGGTTCTATTTATCTGTCTTTACCAGTAAATAAACCTCTTCAAGAACAAATGGATTTAGTATTTAATGAGACTTTCACTGATAAAACGTCCACAGATCAAAGGTTAGCTGATCTATTTTGGATTTTAGAACAGAAAGCTAAAAATAGTGACGCTGATAGTATCTCTATTTTACAACAAATTGCTGCTAAACCTGATTCGGGAGGACAAGCTGATTGCGCCGCTGAAAAGGCGGCTGAAATTTTGAACACACTCTTTGATCACTCAGCACTGGGTAGCCATACTAATAATTTAATTTCAGCGTCAGCAAAAGATTTATATGAATATACTGAAAATAAAATAGAATTACCCCATTTTATATTAAAAGCGGCTTTACAAGGTTACCTCAACCAAAATGAAATCATATTTGCATCTGAAGTCATGAATGTTATTCATCAGCAGTCCCTTAACACTGAGTCAGCACTTATTTCAACTGAAGACGTTATGAGTTCCAGTGTCGAAACGAGTGTCAGTAGTCTTACCCACGAAAATTTAATTTTACATGATAAGAAGATGGAACTAGCCAAGGATGCCCAAGCATTAAAGTCGAAAGAGATTAAGGATGCCCAAGTATTAAGGTCGAGAGGGCTAAATGATTACATATTTTCCTCAATATCAAACTCAGATCTTTAAGTGTTAATGACTAGGATCAGTGTGTTAGACAGTGAAGTCGAAGCTACTTCAAAAAGTGAGAAAAAAGGAATTGATTCAAGGAATGTGGAGTCAGAGTAAACCTGTCGTCGAAGTTAAGCGGTAAAATAAAGTGCCAAGATAAATCGCTGAGCAATTAACCTGAACTCGGGATGATGAGTGTCAGATAGACTTAAATTACATTTAAAATCATAATCTTAATACATTTCTTATTTTTATTTATTTTACTTTTTGCTCAATGCCGATATTTTTGTCGATATCAAGGCGGGGGTTTGTACCTAATAGCCTGTTATTAGTAGAAAGTACAACACAGATAGGGGCCAAAATAGTGATATTTAGCGGCGCTGCTTAACCCAAGTTCAGGTTATATTAGAGAATGGGAACAAGCAAGGGGAGGTGTTTGCTCCTGATTATTTCTTTATGGCTGTCAGCCTGAATTCATTTCTAAAATTTACCTATTAGCATCAACGTTAATCCAGTAGCGGTTTCTTGGCGGTTTAAGTGATGAAGAACATAGGTAATTAAGCTGAATCTGACTCATTGGGACTCGGCTACACATGGTTCCATTATCTTCTTTAGAGAGTTTTCAGCATATATATTATTAGCAATAGCTTTCTATATAATAATCAATTACACCTATCATATTGATTATTGTATAATAATACCTAGTTTTTAAGGCTGGAATTGCTAATGTTTATGTATAAAGTAACAGGTGACTAGGGGGCGTTGACAATTACGCTAACCAAATCATAGAAGCAGCTAATTGAAGCGTCCCTAAATAGTACTTAGCCTTTCTCTCATAGCGCGTAGCCACTCTACGGAACTG
>NZ_JAKIKS010000036.1 GCF_023284005.1 Shewanella surugensis | reverse complement strand
TCGAAGGTTCTCGCTTGAAGACATGTTGCCACGATTTATGTATGTCGCACTACGAACTGCTCCTATGCCACAGAAGTATTTAAGCATGGCTGAGCTTTATGGGTAATCAGGTATACTTTTGCCACATAATAGTGAGGAACAGTATTAAAATTAGGCACTCTTTCTCCTAACTCAGCTTGATATATTAATTCTCTCATCACATTGACATCATCACCCACTCTGATCCGAGTACGGTATTTTTGTGGAACAGAGAATTCGACCCGTAATCGTGTTTGAGATTGCAACGTGGCTAACACATCGCCAATAGTCACTTCATCGCCCACTTCCACTTGCGTTAATCCCAACACGCCATCGAACTCGGCAATATTGCTCGCCAAAGCTAACTTCTGTCCCGTGGTGGCTAAAGCGGATTCATCATTATGATATTGGCTTTTTGCTTGAATAAGCTTTTCTTCTGACACAGCTCCTTTTTTATAAAGCTGCTGCAAGCGTTGATATTCAAATTGACTACTTTCCAATTTAGCCTCAGCTTCAGCAAGCTCGGCTTTCAAGACTTCAGGGTTAATTTGAAATAACAAATCGCCTTGCTTTATTTGGGTACCCGATTGCCCCACCATTTGAGTGATCCGCCCCGTCATTTGCGCTTTAACCGTGATCCCTTCAAAAGATTGCACTGTCCCCACAGCAAAAAGCTCTGTCCCCCAAAGCTGAATCTTCACTTTATCAATTATCACAGAAACGGGTAGAGAGGTTTTCAGGCTGGCTTGCTGCTTTTTATCTACTAGAATGGATTTAATGAAATAAAGACTCACTACCACCACAGTCAAAATGATAATAGTAATAATAATATTACGTTTATAACTTGAAACAGTACCATCAATCCGAGTCAAAAAATATCCTTAATAGTACTAACAATTCCATTTATAGAGTGTAGAAGGACAATACCATTTATCAAGATATCCCTGATTATTCCCAGATCTCAGCAATAACCGAAAAGAGCTCTCTCAAATCAATACCTTTAGGTAATTGTGACACATAGCCTATATTAGTAGGGTTATTAAAGGAAAGAGGTAAATAGACATTTACAGCCAAAGGGAAATTGAAAAAAGATAGGCTGATCCATCAAAGGTAAAAGTAGAGTAGTACCAATTTAAATTTTTATCATGGCACTACCTTTTTTCTTATATAAAATAATCAACAGGCTACCATAATTTTATGAGCTATTTCTTTAAAAAACTTACTAGTCAACATATTGTTTATAATGCAGTATGGGAAGATGCTAGAATTGATCGAGCGCTATTAAATATTGACAAAAATGCCAATATATTGACCATTACTAGTGCGGGCTGTAATGCATTGAACTATCTACTTGACGATCCCAAGCACATCGACTGCATTGATTTAAACCCATGTCAAAATATGCTTTTAAATTTAAAAAAAAGTAGCTTTGAACAACTGGAATTCTCAGATATAAAAAAGCTTTTCTTTCATGGTTCTCACCCTGAATTTGAACATATTTTGCAAGAACTCTATGCCACAGGTAAATTACCCACTCAAGAATATCAATTCTGGCTTAAACATAAAAAACTCCTTAACGGTAAAGGTCTCCGCCCTTCCTTTTATTATTATGGAACTAGTGGCGTCGCAGCATTCATTATTTATCTAATAAGTAAATTCATCCCTGGTTCACGTCAAGCCCTCGAAGCTTTTTTTCATGCTGAAACTTTAGAAGAACAGCGTAGCCTCTACAAAACAAAAATCCGTCCCGTTATCTGGAACCCCATCACACGCTTATTATTTAAAGTACCTTGGGCTTATCATCTATTGGGCGTACCTAAAGCTCAGGTTCAAATTATTAAAGACCAATTTAGCTATAATCTTGGTGAATTTACCATTCAACAAGTTGACCATATCGCCATGAATATATCGACTAAAGACAATTATTTTTGGCGAGTCTATGCCTTAGGTTGTTATTCAGAAATAGCAAAGCCAGAATATCTCGCCAAAGAAAATTTTAAAAAAATAAAGCAACGAGTCAATCGAGTCCATACTTTTACCACAACCATTACTGAATATTTAAACCAAACCAACACAGTGTATAGCCACATGATTTTACTCGATCATATGGATTGGATGTATCAAGATAGTGACTCTTTACGCTCAGAGTGGCAAACAATATTAGCGCACACAGATGAGGGTTCAATCATCCTCATTCGAACTGCAGGTAATCAATCTTGGTTTATACCTGAATTTATCCAGCGACACTTTGATTTTGAAACTCAAAAAATAAAAGTCGACAGCTTACATTTACAAGATAGAGTTGGCACTTATGGGTCAACACATTTAGGGGTACGAATAACAAAGAGAGTTCCACATGCCAACGTCGCCTAATGCTTTAAAAAAGACCATAGAGAATTATTATCGATTCCATTCCCTGATCTATGACTATTCCCGTTGGCCCATTCTTTTTGGGCGTAATCAACTCATCCGCAATGTAAACCTAGAACAACACTCATGTCGTATTCTAGAGGTGGGGTGTGGTACCGGCTATAACTTATTGCGTATTCACCAACGCTACCCACATGCTCATCTAACCGGATTAGATACTTCTGCTCATATGTTATCGAAAGCAAAAAAAAAATTAGCAAATTGTTCCACGATTACATTTAAAGAATGTCTATTTGAAAAGTCCGCATTTAATATCAATGAGCGCTATGATTTAATCATCTTTTCTTATTGCTTATCTATGTTTCATCATAATTGGAAACAAGCAATTGACGATGCCAATGCCTTGCTATATTCAAAAGGACAAGTCGCAGTGGTCGATTTTGATTATACAAACTATACTATGACAAGAGATATCTGGGAAGGCGTTCATGTCAAAATGGAGGGACACCTTTCCCCTTACTTCCACCAAACATTTTCTAAAAGTAAAAGTAAGAGCATTTCTTGTTATGGTGGTTTATGGCATTATTTTTTTTTCATTGGCCAGAAGTTGGACTAAGAAATTAATATTGGATTTAAAAAATGGAATATATCAAAGTTGATCTCAATCATTCTCAGCTTGTATTATCTTTTCAAAAAATACAACATTACGTACATAGTAAAAATATTAACAATACTCAAAGTAGCAGTCATGAATATATGAATCAGTTAAATGATACCATTTACAAGGCATTTGAACACATTGCCAATACTCAGGATATCTACCAAGCTATTGAACAACACTATCCAGGTTTCAACATTGAACCTGTCTATGCAATGAATGAAATTTATGTCTCCAGTAAACAAGCACAAGGATCCGATAAGGTTTTTATTACCAATCACATTGATGGCCCTTTTTATCTATTCCCTTTATGCACTTTACTACGAGGTATCATTGTCATTGAACAACACCAAACTGTTATCAATCAATTTCCAATGGCGCATCAACATTTCATTTTAGAAACCTTCCAAGCGCTCTTTTTTGATTATAATCGAACACTACATCGAATTGATATTAACAGTACTGAACAAGATAATAAAGATAATAAAGATAATAAAGATAATAAAGATAATAAAGATAATAAACGCATTGTTTTAAAAGTACATTTCTCTCTCGCACCAAAATCCATTAACTGCTTAATGTCACCTTTTAAGAAAATTAATACCCTTTATAACACCTATGCAAGAAGCGCTTTCATTCATTCGATTAACATAGAAAATAAAAAAAACAAAGGGTTGTCAGGAATTATTAACACCTGTACCTTACTGTGGCAATTCTTTGAAAGCTATATCGGTTTCTTCGCTCTCTGGTTATTAACATTAATTCTTATCTCAACCTCTCTCAATCAAGAGCTGACTTTAACTCCCCTTATTTATAGTGTTAGTTTTATTCACTACGGCACTTATTTATACTCTTATATATTCCGTCGAGTCATTTATGGAAAATTTCTCCGCGATGCGATCTTTTTTAAAACACTCTCATTTAGCTTATTATTCATCCTATATGGATTAGAGAGTATTGAATTATTTTCAATAATATTGGTTCTTACAGGTATCTGTATTGCAACACTCGCCTATTATCGCCTTGGCAAAATAACCTGTTATTTTGGGAAACAATTTAATCAGCCTACTTCAGGTGAAAATAAGAAATTCCCCTATGGCACGATCCCTCACCCTATGATTTCAGGCACCATCATTGCTCTACTTGGTATGCTACTGAATCCCAGTTTCCGCGACCAATGGTGGCCACTGCTGCTAGGACATATTTTCGCTTATCTATGCGTACTATTTGTCGAAATTAAAGATATGCATATTTCATCACAGAAACTGAGCATAGAACAACTCACTAAGGAATTCATCAGCTCGCATCAAAAAAAAGCGAACCTCCTCATTCATTCTTTAACAATATCGTTAGGTCTCATTGCACTATTTAGTTTTTTAAACCAAATATCCTTACAACTTTTCGACTCAAATATTCTTTCGGGAACATTCATTGTATTTTATGTCCTCTTTTTGTATTACACCACTTCAACTCATATCGCCACTGCAAGTTGCTTTTATGTATTGCCCCTGTATTTCTGTACGCTTCTATTTTCCTTTATGAGCCCAACGTTAGCCTTATTATTACTCATAACATGCTACATTGTTCAAGAATCAAGTCATTATCTCTTTGGAGAAAAAACCATGAGTTCTCGATATAAAAATGAAAGAAATGCCTTAATAAAATACCTATTACAAACCTGTTATCTACCCGCTTTATTCATTCAAGCCTGTTTATTCAATAAATAATGCCAACTTTTCTACTGCAAACAGAAATAATATCGATGATTTATCTGTACTCACGAAAGGAGTCAAACAGTGTTTAAATTTGCTTGTTCGGTCATAATCAGTTTGATCCTTCTTATCTCATTTATTTTCTATGGAGAGTTGAGTTCAACTTCCACGCAATTCACACGCCACGAAGCAATAACTAAAACTCTTCCTGTTACACATCGTATAGCCGATATCAACAACAACAAAAATAAAAAAATAATTTTTATTTTAAGCATTGATGGCGGTGGCATGATGGGATTACTGCCTGTTAAACTACTTCAATATATAGAGTCTCAAGCACAACAACCTATTCATGACATTTTTGATTTAATTGTTGGAACATCGAGTGGCGCAGTCACAGCCGGATTTACCTCGCTAAAAAATACAGATAATCAAGCTCGTTTTCCCATAACACAGATTCTTAATATGTATCGTTACCACAGTAAAGGCCTATTTGAGTCTTCAATTAAACATACGATTTTATCTCTCGATGGCTTACTCGCTCCCAAGTATTCAACCCGAAAAAAATATACTCTATTGGACACCTATCTGTCTCAAATTACACTGCAAGAGGCATTCGTCCCCATAATGATCCCCGCTGTCGATGTTGAGCATATGCAAGCCATGTTCTTTAAAAGTTGGGAGCATCAACATTATTTCTTCATGAAAGATATACTCTCTGGTGCAACTAATATGCCTGCACTTTATGCTTTTACCGATATTTACTCTTTAGATAATACAGTACAATATACACTGATTGATGGCGCAACCTTTATGGACTCACCGACCATACCCGCTTGGTTAGCGGCTAAGGAACTATACCCAAATAAGCACTATATCATTGTTTCATTAGGAGCTGGCTCAGTAGCCAATAATCACTTTATCAGCATAAAACCACAAATGGGCATATTACAATGGAATATCAATTTATTAAAAGTAATTGGTTTTGCTGATATAAAGTCGAGCGATATTATCATGCAGTCGATGGTTAATTTACCCGGCACAAACATCATCAATTATTACCGTTTTGATACCATACTCGATATGAATACGGTATCGGCATTTAACACTTCATCCCAAAATATCGAAACATTAGAGCGCTACGGACAACAGATGATAGAAGAAAATAAAAACCAACTAAATGAACTAATCCAAAAAATTATCGATAATAAAGCCTATTCGAAAAATGAGCGATTACACTGATAAGTTTTTCTCAATTTTAATGAGCAATAGCTTTGAGTTTATAATGGCTGAGTAATGTAAGTAATCAGGAAACACTAGCAAGTGTTAATCCATTCCAAATAAATCGCGGGTATAGACTTTATCTTGTACATCAAGCAGTTCTTCAGCCATACGATTAGACACGATGACATCCGATAACGCCTTAAAATCAACTAAAGACACAATCACTGGTGAATGAAAAAACTCAGTTTCCTCCATAATGGGTTCATATATGACAACCTTGATACCTTTCGCTTTGATGCGCTTCATGATCCCTAAAATAGAAGAAGCTCGAAAATTATCAGATCCCGATTTCATGATCAAACGATAAATCCCTACCGTTTCAGGAGCTTTATTGATAACCGCCTGTGCAATATAATCTTTTCGAGTCACATTGGCATCCACAATCGCTCGGATCAAATTATTAGGGACATCTTGATAGTTGGCTAGCAACTGTTTACTGTCTTTAGGGAGACAATAGCCCCCAAAACCAAAAGAAGGATTATGGTAATGATCCCCAATACGAGGATCAAGCCCCACTCCCTCAATTATTTGCTTGGAAGATAAATGATGAGATTCTGCATAAGTATCTAATTCATTAAAATAAGCGACTCGCATCGCTAAGTAAGTATTAGAAAATAATTTGACTGCCTCGGCTTCAGTCGCATCGGTAAATAACACCGGAATATCTTTTTTTATTGCTCCTTCCTGCAATAAATCAGCAAATATGCGTGCTCGCTCAGAACGCTCACCCACAATGATACGAGAAGGATATAAATTATCAAATACCGCTTTACCTTCACGTAAAAACTCAGGCGAGAAGAGTATATTGTTATGTCCTAATGCCTCTGTTAATCGTTTAGTAAAACCCACTGGCACTGTTGATTTAATGATAATGATAGCATTTTGGTTCAACGCTATAATTTCCTCAATAACCGACTCAACCAAATGGGTATCAAAATAATTGGTGCTAGGATCATAATTGGTCGGCGTGGCGACGATAATATATTCAGCATCCTTAAACGCTAGCACCTTATCTTGAGTCGCCCTTAAATTAAGAGACTGAGTCGCTAAATACTGCTCGGCTTCTATATCCTTAAACGGAGAAAGCCTATCATTCACTAAATTCACTTTATTTGCATCTATGTCATAGGCAATCACTTGATTATGTTGCGCTAAAATAATGGCATTTGATAAACCAACGTATCCTATCCCTGCTATCGCTATTTTCATAAAACCTTCTTTCACTCACATAGACAATGTGAAATAAAAAAGAGACACAAACATCACCACGATACTCTTCTATATCTCGAGGTACATCCCAAAATACATCGAAATCATATTCACTTTAGGACAATCGCTTTCATACTTAAGCTTTCTAAAGATGCAGCATTTACCAACAAATAACAACAACTAAACAACAACAACTAAATAACAACAACTAAATAACAGCAACTAAATAACAACAGTCCCCATTATACTCAGTAGTATGGAGATAAACGCAGTGACGAAAGCATAACCTTTAGCGCTGAGTATGCTGAACAGCAAACATGTTAATCTGAAGAACGCTACCTTCACGACTTAGATGAGTACTTAAGACGGCAGTCCTTCCAACTTGTTGAAGATAGAACCGTTCTGCGTGAACAATGATTTATTTGTGAATAAAAACAATATTTGCGATGATAGAAGCTCATCAAACAATTTTTTGAAAACAAATGAAAATATCCATTATTGGCATTGGTGCTATCGGCGGTTACATCGCCGCTAAGCTATTAAACTGTAAACAGTATCAAATACAACTACTGGTTAAGCCTGACAGCCCCCTGCTGGCTCATGAGCAATTCTGTGTGTCAGGATTGACTCAGTTTACTGCCCCCATAGATGAAATCATCAGCGATTTTAGCCAACTTGATGGCGATATTATTTTCATTACCACTAAATCCACCAGTAATACCTTTGTTTTTGATAGGGTTTCACACTTACAAGGTAAAATTTTCATCATTTTACAAAACGGCATCGGCGCAGAAACTGAGCTAGCAAAGCGACTCAATAACAGTAATGCCATTGTCGGGGCTATTAGTAATGTGAAGCTCACCAAAGGACATCAATTAGGCCAAGTCATTTTACACAGTGACTTTCTCAATATTGTTTATGCGACTGCGTATCCCGCCTTAAAATCGAATGTTCGTAATGCATTACAGTTACCCACAATATTTAAACATGTGTTTAGAGATGTCCATTCTGTTAACAGTATCTATCACGTTCGCTTTCCTAAACTGATGATCAACATTGCCTGTAATGCTGCTTCAATTATTTACAACCAGACGCTTTACGGACTGTCTCAAGATATACCCAGTCAAACAATGATCGGTCAGCTATCAGAAGAAGTGCGCCAAGTGGCCCTCTATTATGGTGTATCAATCAAACCCAGTATGATGGTTGATATTATCGCCAGCTTTAATGCGCCAAAATATCAAGATGTTTATTTTAGTATGAAACAAGACTTCGACTTAGGCTTACCACTCGAAATGCAACATATTTTTTATTCCTTTATCGAACTTGCCACGAAAGCCAATATCAATGTCCCTGCCACTCAACATGCCATCACTCAATTAGTATCAATGCTCCCTCTTGAATGATAGTGATCCCTAGCAGTACTTTCTGACACTCGGCTAAGTGAGTAAAATCACTAACCGAGGTATAATATGATGATAAAGAAAATACGCAAAATACACACAGATGAGTTCAAGAAAGAAGCACTTGCTTTAGCTGAAAGAAATGGGGTTTCCAAAGCCGCAAAAGAGCTGGGTATTCATGAATCACAAATCTATAGCTGGGAGCCGAAAAGGAAACTGTTGGGACAACGCTGTTGCTGAGAGTTTCTTCCATTCACTCAAAGTTGAAGCTATCCAATATGAACCAATAATGACCCATAACGAGATGCGTCATGCTGTCTTCGAATACATTGAAGTTGATTACAATCGAACAAGAAGGCATAGTGCAATTGGGTATCAAAGCCCGTTAAATTATGAACCACAAAAAGTCGCTTAATTGAGTGTCCCGTTTTAGTGCGAGTATCACTTTCTCCTGCCCCCAAACCAGCCTTTATAACTAATACATAAGATAATAAATGGAAAAAATAGCCATCCTTAACAATACTTAGACTTGGATATAGATTTCTCACCGATATTAATCGGTTAGTCGAGAATGGTTAATAGGGATGCTTATGCAACAACTCAGTCTGATTTTAAAGACTATTTACCAAAAAAACACAGACTCATTTTTCACGCAATATCACAATATCATCATAAAACATATTCATCCTATCCACTCTTTTGTCTATGGTACTTTATACAAAACCCCCGCTTTTCAGAGCCTATGTCACCGTTTACTCTTACTCAGTCTGCTAAGTTTCTCGTCACTCGCCAACAGTAACGCAGAAGTGGACTTATTAGTGGTCGTCGAACCTGAGATCTTTTCCCAAAGCAACCCGAATCGACTCTCTAGGGAAAAGCTACATGCCCTATTAACCCAACAACTTAACACCGCAAATTCAGCCTATAATTTAGTGAATATTCACTATAATGTGGTCGCCATATTAGACTGGGAAGATAACGCAATATCTCAATTACTCAACCAAGGAGACAGTTATCATCACGCCCTGCATAACCTAATGAACGCCATTATCGACGCCCCTCTCTCATCAATAACCGATCCCACTCATTTAAGCCGCTACGACCCCAGAGCCAAAGAACTTCTGCAGCAATATTTTGCCGATAAACTTATTTTCATCACCCAAGAAAAAGACACCAGCAATGAGCCTTATGGTGCAGCCTTTCATCATTTAGGCCTCAGTATCAATGCCGATGCCTTGATGCATATGCCCAGTGTGCTCGCTCATCTATTAGGACACAGTCTCGCCCTTAATCATCCCCCCACTGAAACCTGCCAATCAATGCTGTTATTAATGTGCAGCCCTTCTCAATTCTCCGTCGACATGTCCATTGAAGACATGACTTGGCTGAGTGCGCTCGTTAAAGAAGAGTCCCTTCCTGCTAAAGAAGGCTTTGACCCACGGTTCTATTTAGGGGCCTTTTCACCATCCATGCCTGCTCTGGCGAATATTCAACTCACTCTTGAACAATCACAACTCAGTACCACGCTAAATCTACAGCTGATTGATGAAATCGGTGATCCTAAAGTACTCGAACAAAACATTTCAGTTGAACTTTTTACTCAATCAGGTAGCGCTATTGCCGCTTTCCATTACCCTGAATCACTTTATCAAAGGGTGACTTTCTTGGCGGGTGAAACGCATAAACAGATCATCATTAATACCCAATCGAGCGATCATTACGCCGATTTCACCCTAGGAACGCGTTATGGAATATTAGTCAGTGACAGTAATACACAACGCATTCAGATCATTGGCGACATCAACAATTCCGGCCCAATCCATCCGACAGAGCCTCACAGCCCCACCAAGGAAATCAATCCTAATCCTAATCCTTCGGCTCCTGCGGTCGATGACGACTCAGATAACAATGATCTACCCGCAACAAATGATAATTCAGGTGAAGGCTCAGGCGCAATGACATTAATGAGTTTACTCATCTTAATCGGCGTCGGACTGAGGCGAAAAGGTTGAATCAAAAAACTAAGTTGATTTCACTCAATAAAAAACCACTCAGTGAGTTGAGTGGTTTTTTGGTAACAGCTTACATTAAAACATATTATTTTAACGGTTGGTTTTTCTCAGCAAATTGATTCATGATGGAATTAACAGAAAGCGACGCACCATGAGCAATTTTATCTGATAATTTCTTCTTCATTTTATACTGAACTTTATAGACACTACGATTATTGGCTAATGTCATGATCACATCATCGCTGGTTGAAATCTCATCAACTAAACCCAATTCAATCGCTTGCTGGCCATACCAATGCTCACCCGTAGCCACTTTATCAAGATCCAACTCAGGTCGATACTTCGCAATAAAAGCTTTAAAAAGCACATGTGTTTCTTCTAATTCTTGCTGAAATTTCTCACGACCTTCATCGGTGTTCTCACCAAACACCGTTAACGTGCGCTTAAAATTACCAGCCGTATGCTGTTCATAATCGATATCATGTTTTTTAAGCAATTTATTAAAATTCGGCACCTGTGCCACCACACCAATAGAACCCACGATGGCAAAAGGCGCTGAGTAAATTTTATTGGCCACACAAGCCATCATATAACCACCACTGGCAGCGACTTTATCGATACAAATCGACAGTGGGATCCCTGCTTGTCGTATTCTATCTAACTGACTGGACGCTAAACCATATCCGTGCACCATTCCGCCTCCACTTTCAACGTTAACCAGTACTTCATCATGTGAAGTAGCAATGGCTAACACAGCACTGATCTCTTCTCGTAAAGACGACACTTCATGGGCATCAATACTGCCTTTAAAGTCAATCACAAACGTTTTAGATTCAGGAGACGCATCTTTATCCGATTTTTCTGCCTTATCTTTTTCTTTTTGTGTTTCCTTTAACTGTTTTTCATACGCTTTAAACTGCTTCTTAGACATCAAGTCTTCATTTAAATGATGCTTCAGCGATTGAAGCTGCTCAGACATATTCGTTAAGCTCAACTCACCTTTACCGCTTTTCTGCTTGACTGCCGTGCCTAAAATAACAATAACAACCGCCAATATAGCGATCACTAAGGTTAATGTTTTCGCAAAAAACAGTCCATACTCGTATAAAAATTCCACTATATGCTCCGAATCAACATGCTAAAAAGGGATATATTTAAGTGAGCAAAAGACAGGATTGTCACATGACTTAAATATACCATCAAAATATTGGCCTATTGTAACAGCCTAAACAAAAATAAAAAAACCCGACAGATGCCGGGTTTTTATAACATCTTATTATGACTTACTGACAGGCTTGAACCAGCGATGGATCACTGACCACTATTGTTGCCTCTCCTTTCGCAGCAGAGCTCGAAAAAATGATCACTTCAGCTTGCATTTCAACTGTTGCCGCAAGCGCATCACCATCGGTGATCCCCGCTTTTTCACTCGGATCAACGATTGAACTATGATGACCTTTCATAAAGCGCACCACACCCGAGCCTACTGTTGTGCTATCGACACATGCTAGCCCTAACGCACTGATCAATGGCTCTGTTCCCGATAATGGGAAACTGGCAACGGCATTCGGTAACACTTGATCCGGTAAGTTGCCCGCGCCATCACCCACGACTTCAATCAATTGCACTGGTAATTTTGACGCGGCTAAATAGCCGGCAACGTTAATAGGGTCAATACTGTCTACCGCCGTTTGCACCGCAAAAGCGAAACTTGGAATAAACGCTTCATAAACGGCATTTAATACCGCCTTATACTCTTCACTGTCCGTTGCAAAGCCATATACATTGGCCTCTGTAACTAATGCAATAAATGCCTCATCCGCCGTCACTGTGGCATAGAGCGCTGGCGAGAACGTCGCAGAGCCAACAAAACTGCCCGCCAATCCACCCGCTGGTGCACTAACCGATGCGGCATTCAATGCATAAACATTAGATAACGCCTCATTGGTACTAGGATCGACAAGACCAGAACTAGCGTAACTGGCTACGTTCGTGCCCACAATCCCCCCCAGACTTAACCCTAGAACACTGATATTACTCACATCAAAAATTTGCGGTTGTTCAGCTTCAGCCAATCCCATGGATAAACCGGTTAAACTCAAACGTAACGCCAGATTATCCACAATCGCCTGACGGAAGTTATCACGCGCCGTTAAGCTACTGCCCACATTGATAAAGGCTAAAGTATTGCCATTGATAAAAGCATTAGGCGTACCAATAATCGCGCCATAGCTCACATCCGTTGCAGTAACATCATAAATACCATCGTCATTGGCATCAAACGAGCGTTCCCCATGCAGTGGCATATCAATCGCCACCGTCGCTCCCCCCGCGTAAGCGTAAGAGCCTGCGGTTGCTAGCATCATTTCTTTACCGCCACCTAAACCGTGCATCATAATGGTTGTCGGCCAACCTGCTGCCGGCATCGCAAAGTCACCTTGACCTAATGCAACCATTTTATCCACATTCGGCATCGTTATTTGCACATTAACCGTTTCATAACCTGTAATGGCAGGAATAGGATTATATTGGGTTAAATGCTTAAGAGGATCCACCGAGGTTTTATCATCTAACAACCAAGTTTTACCCGCAAGTAACGCAGGATCACTTAAAGCAGCAGTTCCATCAATACCATAGGCACTGGCCTGAGCAATAAAATTGCTTTGGCTCAAGGTGCCAACATTAATAGCAGATAGCACAGCCACAGGGCTATCTCCTTGCGCAGTCCAATAGCCATTAATGAACGGATTTAAATCAGCATCCAAACACTTCACCGATGAACATTGACTATAAATGGGTAACTTAAGCGACATGCTATACACATCAGTAGCATCCGCTAATAAATAAGACGTATCTGCCGATGGCGTCATCCCTAATGCTTGTGCGACGGTATAGCCTTTAGCTTCAAGACCTGACACCAGGGCTGGCTGATAAGGGTTACCTTCTGTCAGATCCGCCATCAACAATTTCGTTGTTTCAAGTACCGGTGTCACAGATTGCGTCGTAAACAAGGCAGAATAAGTAATGCTACTCGCATCAACACCATGCGTCTCCGCCATGCCTTTCTCGTAACTATTCACAATATGCTGTAAAACCAGCTGTGTAGGCGATGATAATGGATTAACGTCGATATCTAACTTCAATAAACCATAAGTTTTAGAGGCCGCAATCGATTGACCCGCAGAATCTTCAATTAAACTGGTTAGCGCATAGATATAAGACTGCTGCTCCTTCAAAGGTTTCAAAGGCACAATAACAATTTGATTACCCGAGACGCTGGTCACAAAGTCAACGCCAAAAACTAACTCATCACCCACTTGACAAGCCGTAATCGACGCGTGCTCTTTACACTCATCAACTTTCGATAAAGCTCCACCAGAGACGGCTTCAAACATTCTTACTGCACCAGGCAGCGTCACTGACGCTGCAGAAATCGTTAATGGCTCTCCAGCAGCATCATTTTCTAACTCAACACTAATGGCAATCGGCGCCGTGGTTGACCAACCATCTAATGCCCCCAAAGCAATAGCGGGATCGGTATAATCACCCGATTCTTCACCCGGAATGTTTAACGTTCCATCAGTGGTCCCATTGAGTAATAAATCATGCGGTAATGCCATCGCACCAGTAGAGGGATCAAAAACTATTTGAGACCAAGGCGTTAATATTTCTGTTTTTTCTGTTACCTCATCACTACTATCTTCACCGCAGGCTGTTAGCCCAAATGTTGAAGCTATCGCCACACTTAACATGAGTTTTTTCATCTTGAATTCCCAAATCTTGTTGTAATAATTTTATTTTCCAAAGGAAATTAGCCACAAAATTCTGTAAAATAGGGCTAAACAGTGCCAAGTCAATCTTATACTCAGCAAAAGAGAATAGAATTTAACGTAAAATCATTGAATTGGCTACATTTTTGTTACTGTCATTTAGTCTTAGGATATGACAGCCTCATTTAAACGTTTAAAACAGTTGTTTATTTAGTCGGCGATGACAGACAGTATCCGCTTTAGACTCACTAGGAAAAATTGATTTATGTTGGAATACCAAGCTAAAAAAGATTTACTCAATAACAAAACAATTCTGGTTACCGGCGCTGGCGATGGTATTGGTCGCTCAGCGGCCATCACTTTTGCAAAGCATGGCGCCACTGTTATTTTATTGGGGAGAACGGTAAAAAAACTTGAAGCCGTTTATGACGAAATAGAACAAGCAGGCTACCCAAAACCCGCTATCGTGCCGCTGGATTTAAAGGGTGCCTCTGAGCAAAATTATAAAGACATGGCTGACACTATCGAAGAGCAATTTGGTCACCTTGATGGATTATTGCATAACGCCAGTCTACTGGGTATTTTAGGTCCCTTCGAGCAGATTTCAATGAGCTCTATTGAAGACGTCATGCAAGTCAATGTCTATGCCAAAATCATGATGACCAAAGCCTTATTGCCTGTCATGAAAAAGGCGCCCAATGCCTCCATTCTATTTACTTCCAGCAGTGTCGGTCGCAAGAGTCGGGCTTTTTGGGGAGAGTATTCTTTATCGAAGTTTGCCACAGAAGGCTTAATGCAGCTCTTAGCCCATGAGTATGAAGATACCGCCATAAGAGTCAATACTATTAACCCTGGCTCTACTCGTACAGAAATGCGCGCCACCGCTTATCCTGCTGAAGATCCACAAACGCTCAAAACCCCCGAAGACATTATGCCCGCTTACCTTTATCTGATGGGTGATGATGCCAATGGCGTAACGGGTCAGCAAATTAACGCACAATAATAATGAGTTTTGACTCTTTTTATACCCAAACTTCTTGAAAGTGCCTGTTTTCAGAGCCCGTAACAATGTTTAATTCCAGCTGGATCCTGCATCTTGAAGTGACACGGGTATCGTTATAACATCTTTAATCATAACAACTTATATTGCCTAGTTTACAAGCATAAATTAGGCAAATAATTCGAAGTGATGTGACGGACGCTCCCAAATAAGGCGTCAATGCGCCAAATTAATGGTGAACCATACAGTTAAATTAGGAGCGTCCATCATGAAAGTTGGCACAATATCTATCGATTTAGCAAAAAGCGTCTTCCCAATATTGGGCATGAATGAGTAAGCTAAAACGGATGAGCTTGTACCAAGGGTGTCATTGCCTGCCTCCTACTTGTCTGTATTAACTCACCTGTGATCGCTTAATGAGCTAAATGTGCTTGCAAAGCCCACAGGAACAATACCGTGAGGGTTTCTAAGCGGACTTTTGGAGTGATAACCGGCTCGATAAATATCAAGATCCACTGTACTTGCTACACCCGGTTGAGTATATAAATCCTGCAAATAAGCTAAAAGATGTGGGTAATCGCGTATCGCTCGCAAATTACATTTAAAGGCGCTGTAATAACCCACATCAAAACGCACCAGTGTCGGCAACAATCGCCAGTCGGCTTCGGTAATATTGTCGCCTAACAAGTATTTATTATCCGACAATCGTTGCTCTAATTGGTCTAGCACCGTGAACACTTTGATAACCGATCCATCGTAGGCTGCTTGGGTTCGGGCAAAGCCCGTTTTATATACCCCATTATTGATATTGTTGTAAATTAGTTCGTTAAGCTCATCAATTTGTTTGACTAGCGCATCAGGATAAAAATCCTGATCATCACCTGTCACTTGATTAAACGCACTGTTAAACATTCTGATTATTTCAGACGATTCGTTGCTAACAATCTTTTGCTGCTGTTTATCCCACAACACAGGCACGGTTACACGGCCGGTGTATCGGGGCTCAGCTTTGCTATACAATTCATGCATCGCGTTAAGCTGATAGAGTTCGTCAGTAAAACGTGCATCATCGGCTTTAAATACCCAGCCATCATCTGTTCTCAGCGGCGTAACCAATGACAGTCCAATAATCGGTGCGAGCTTCTTAACCTCACGGTAAATCAACGTTCTATGTGCCCAAGGACAATTTAATGCCGCAAAAAGGTGGTACCGATTAGGCTCCGCGTTAAAGCCTGCAACACCTGAAATACCCGCACTGCCATCCACAGTGATCCAATTTCTAAAGACCGAGGTGCCTCGTTGGAATCGTCCATTAGCGTCTTCATATTGCCGTTGTTCCAATGCCAACAACTGCTCATCATTCAACCATTGACCTTCAACTAATTTACCCATAGCTTATTCCCTCACTGTTATGCTGCTAGTCTACTGATTAACGGCTGATAACGGTTCACGACCATGTGGTGCATAAAAGTCAATTTCAGGGCCAACGGGTACAATGCGTGTTGGATTAATTGTTTCGTGGCTGCCGTAGTAATGTGATTTAATATAATCCATAGCGACGGTGTCTGCGATACCCGCTACTTGATACAAATCGCGTAAATAGCCCCAAACATTTGGATAGTCGACGATACGGCGTAAATTACATTTAAAATGACCCACATAAACCGCATCAAAACGCACTAACGTGGTAAATAGTCGCCAATCAGCTTCGGTTATCGTGCTACCGGTTAAATAACGACGATTTTCTAAGCGCACTTCTAACGTATCCAGTGCATTAAATACTTCAACCACCGCTTCATCATAAGCGTCTTGTGTCGTAGCAAAACCCGCGCGATACACACCATTATTAATCGTTGGATAAATGAATGCATTTAGCTCATCTATTTCTGCTAATAATTCTGCTGGTGAAAAGTCACCAGCTAATGCGCCAACGGCATCAAATGCTGAATTAAACATACGAATAATTTCAGGTGATTCATTACTAACAATGGTATTGGTTTTCTTATCCCATAAAATAGGTACTGTGACTCGCCCTGTGTAATCGGCTTGCGCTGAGGTATAAATTTCATGAACGTTAACAGCGTTTAAAATCGGATCGGCTACCACGCCGTCACCGGGTGCAAATGTCCAGCCTTCATCACCCATAAAAGCATTCACTACCGACATTGATATCATGCCTTCTAATCCTTTGAGTTTGCGATAGATAATAGTGCGATGAGCCCAAGGACACGCTAAAGAGACATATAAATGGTAACGGTTAGGTTCAGCTTTAAAACCGCCGATCCCTGATAGACCTGCGCTACCATCTTTAGTCACCCAATTGCGAAAACGGGGAGCTTTTCGCTCAAAGCGACCGCCACTCGACTTGGTGTCGTACCATTCGTTCTGCCATTTACCTTCAACTAATAATCCCATGGTGATCTCCTAAAATTCTTTAATATAAAATGAGCTAAGTGAGAGATGATGCCGTCATCAGCTGTTCGCTTAGTCGTGACTTATCGAATAAAATACTGTTTGTTTAAAACGGCTTAAGCCGTTTTTTTGCTCGTTCGATTATCTAAGGAAAATGTACCCGGACCGTGAACAAATAGTGTCAAAAATCCGCCCGCAATGGCAATGTTTTTCATAAAGTGAGTCATTTCTGCTTGATTGCTAAAGTCTACATGAAACAGTAATGCTGAAAATATGCTGAATCCGGCTAAAGCAATGGCGGCATATTGTGTTTTCCAACCGAATATAATCGCTAGGCCACCCACCGCCTCGGCTAAAATGACCAAAGGTAATAAAGAGCCAGGCACTCCCATTGCTTCCATGTAACCTTGTGTGCCTGTATATTGCGATATTTTCGTTAGCCCCGACATAAAGAATATGATGGCTAAAAAGAAACGACCTATTGGTGCTGAAAAAGTTTGTAAGGTCTTCATTGTCAATCTCCAAGTTTAATTAAGTGTAATTCAGTCAGGCTTGGTATTATTGATGACTGTTTCGTTATTGTATAAAGCGTCTTGCTTTATTAATGTGGTTATCTTATTAGCAACACAAACAAGAATAAACATAGAAAATTAGAAGTCTTTGTTCTCCTTTAAAGAACTATTTGAGTAGTCATACTGAAATTTACTTGATTACTTATGTAATAGATAATAAGGAGGTATGAAGAGAATGATACTGAATAGATTAGCTAAAAGCTTACTTTTTGGCGCTATAATCGTTTCTGGTGTGTGAATATAAAATATTGCGATGTAATCTGTTCATTGGTCTTAGCCGAGCAACCATTAACAACAGAGACATTAACCTAAACGAACCATTCAAACAGCCAATATTCGGCATTATTTAAAGATTAAAAAATGAGCGGGCCTCTAAGAGGTCAAATAGAAAAATCTATCATGCAGGTATCTCGATACTCTTTAAGCGTGCCTAATTCATTAAGCTACGACGAGAAGCGTCCACCAGCTTTGGCCTTATTTATTATACATTTATTTCATTACTGACACGCATCGCTTTTTTACCCTGAAACCCTTCATATAACACACGATGAGATTGCTCAGAAAAAGTATCTGTTCTTTTGCTATATTGAGATATCCACTCAATCAACATATCTAAGTTAGCATCTTGTACCGCTTTTGATTCATATTTATGGGGTTCCCACGGGCGTTGTTTTGCATTATTCATACAAGTTTCAATGGGTAAATTCATAAATATGATCTCAGTCGAATGTGGCAATACCATCTCTAATAAATCGGTATAGCAGCCTTCAATCACCCATCCAATATGCGATTGAATGAAATGCTGGATTGCTTTACCTGATCCATCAAGTGACTTTCGCTTTGGGGGAACGCTGCTTTCCCACGCCAGTGTATCAAGGTCTAAATGTGACAATCCGTCTGATCGACACAATGCCTTGGCAAGCGTTGACTTACCCGATCCTGAATTGCCAAATATTAAGATTTTTCTCAAAACTAAGTTCCTACGTACACAAAAAAGGGCTAAGAGCTATAGCCAGCCATTACTATTCAATAACATACCTAGAATCCTACAAGATATCAACGCGCGTAATCGACCAAATTACGATCTAGACCATTTTCTGTATCGTCATTGGTAATGATTGTTTAAATTGAGCAAAATTGGAGGAATTAATCAGTTTTAAGGTATTGAGTCACGACTCAGTTGGTATCTGATACTTGACAGCAAAACTGGACACTCGGCTAAGCGAGTTTCTTTAGTTCAAAATTAAACGGGCTAACATATCCATTGGCACTATGTCTTCTTGTTCGATTGTAATCAACTTCGATGTATTTAAATACTACCGCTCGCATTTCATCACGATTCATTATTGACTCGTACTGTATGGCTTCAACCTTTAATGAATGAAAAACTTCCAATACGGCATTGACGTTCCTATGTCAATACCGAGAGATCATATACGATAATAGGGAACTGTTCTCTGGCAATGTAACCTTTCAAACATCGTAAGATTTCTTTTACTGATTTGCCTTCGGCAGTACTTTTTGCGGTGTAGATCCTCGTTTTTGGATCACTTCTCATTCTAAGCAGCACCATGGTTAGAGCATCAGTCACAAGTGACGCTTTCACCCGCTTGTTCATCGACCACCCCACCACGCGAGTGTAAGTCTATGACCATCGCTAAATACAGACACAGCCCTCATTCGTCCACAGATAAGTCATATCCTACACCCATTTTTGATTGGGAGCGCCAACAGAAAAGTCTCTATCCAATAGGTTATCAGCGATAGGTAAAGCATGATCACTGTCAGTCGTCTTGAACTTTCTTGCATCCTTGGCCACTAGATTTTGTTTGCACATACTGTCGCTAATCGTTTTTATTGATCCATGCGATTGCTCATCATCAAGTTCTTTTGGGATACGTATGGCGCCATAGCTCCTTTTGCTATTTTTAAAAATATTATTGATTTTCATACATCTATCGGCAATGCTGGAGCTAAAGCATGAACTTGAAACCGTTTTATTTTTGATTCTTCGCGAAGTAGGTGGCCGCCTTTTTTAAGATAGCTAAATCCTCTGCTTGCTCCGAAAGCTGACGCTTAAGCTTAGCGACTTCGGCGGCAAGCTGGGCTTCCCTCTGGCTAGTACTGACTTTCTTGGCTGTTTTTGCGCGCCAACTATAGATTTGTGATTCATGAATACCCCGTTCTTTTGCGGCTTTGGAAACTCCGTTTATTTCAGCTAAAGCAAGTGCTTCTTTAAATAAAAATCCCCGCAGCAAGCTGCGGGGTATTAATTGATCACCACAGCATCAACTGTTCACTCTTCTCTACCGATTGTTTATGAAACTGTTTATAGTCATCATTACCTTGATTCTTTACATATTTTTTGATCGTTTCTCCATAACCATTCTTTCCTACTGTGCTAACAAAATAACCATCTGACCAAAACTTCCCTCCCCATAATTGCTTTTTCACTTCAGGACATCTCTTTAATATTTCACGAGCTGAAATACTTTTAATTATCTGTACTATCTTTTTGGGGCTATACATTGGCACCGACTGTATAAGAAAATGGACATGATCTTTGTCCGCTCCTATCTCAATGAAAATAATTTCATACCGATTTGATATATCAATACAAATATTCTTCAACTCTGTATCTACCTCCTCAGTAAAAACAGCTTTTCTGTATTTTGTCGGACAAACTATATGGTACATAAGAACTGATACATTGTGACTTTTATGAATAAATGTGCTCATCCACTCAATTCTAACACTTGAAGGTTTTTACGCAGTAAGCTGCGGGGAATCAAACCCAAAGAGATTAGATTAGATTAAATTTAATTTTACTATCAGCATTGTACTTAGCAACTGATGTTACGCAGACCATATCTGGTATTCTTGTCTAACGAAAAAAGCTAATCTTGATTTATACACCGACTATTTACTGAGCACCTTTGGTGCTGCGGCGGCTACAGGTCTGTCAGCCATGGTCGAAGGTGAGATCACTCGGCTTTTATCAGAGCAAGATTACACTTCCAAAGATTTATGGCAGCAAGTTAAACCGACAGTGAGAAGCGTTGAGCGTGATGATGGCGTGTTGATTTTTGACTACACGATCCAAGAAAAAGCGTGGACGGATGAAAATGAGCTAATGTGCTGACATTACGATCATTGCAGTGGCCGCAGCGTCAAGGGCGTCAACCTGTTGAATGCACTATACCACTCAGGTGAATACTTACGGATCTCTTAATCACAGGAGGTGTTATGTCTAACCTTATTGATGCTCGATTACAGTGATTATAAATTGAACTGCCGAGCCCCAGAGTCCCCCCAGTACTAACGATATTCCTTATGTATTAAGCGGTAATTTATTGTCTCTAACTGGGCTATTATGCCACTGGAATGGTGAAAGGCGCTTCATTGGCAAACTTGGAAACCAGTTTGATATTGTAAGAAGAGTAAAAAGCGACTAAGGTGTGTCGAATTAACTTAATTGCACAATTAAAACATGCGCTAGGCGGTGATTTGGATAGAGTGACAAAACAGTAAAATCATCTGGATATGTGAATGAAACTCCCGATTTTCATCGTCAATATCAAGTCATGAATGGCTATCAAACTTGTTCATAGCGGTATTTGGCGAACGCGTCGGCTAGTAGCCCCTTGCCTTACGATGTCGCGGTAGAAGTTGAAGGTATATTTGAAATAGCTAAAACCTAACGAATAAGGAGCCTTTCTTTGAGGCAAGAGCTGAGAGATAACATCGTTGCAGTCTGCGACCAAAAAACGGACAATAAGGGTGCCGATGTGGGCTTATCCTTCTATGCTTTTTTTAAAAACAAAAACGACTCTCCTGAAGCCTTAATGGAGGTCGCTAGGTGGTGGATTGAAATTCATCAACTGGACCATTTTGAAAAGGCCGTAAAAATTAAGAATATGGCGCAGTCAGGTGTTTAGTTTACCCCAAAAACGAATAAAGAAAGATGCCTAACAGCTTGCTTTATTCCATTTTGATTGACAGCTTCACCCTTTATTAGTAATTACTTTGCAGCCTCAATAATAAACACCTGACATTATTTGAAATAGGTTACCCTTCTTCAGGTTGGTTAGTAATTTGTCAATATATTATTTCTTTGTAATGATGCTAAAACATATTGTTTCAGTTGCGCTTCTGGTAACTCTCCCGCATTAAACGCTAATTCAATGATTTTCTTCGGTACGTGTAAGTTATCTTTCAGGATACTTTCAAATTCGGTCCAATCATTTGCTTTTATTGCGGTCGATAAACATTGTTGGAAGTACTCTGTTTCACGCTCAACGATATGTTGGCTCACTTGAGAATCAAACATACCGGTTTTCATTCCCACATTTTGAGAAATAGCACGTTTCACCACACTATAGCCCGCTAGCTGTAACTCTAAATATGATTCCTGAGCAGCTTGTCGGGAAGCAAATCTGCTAATATCCAGCTCTACATTGGTGGGAAAAGGGATCCGTCCATTTTTAATAAAGTGAGCTAATATTTGTTTGTTAACTGCTGGTTCTTCACCCGGATAAATATCAGCAGAGAGTGAAATCAATAACTTTGTTTTGTAATCGGCAACCCGCTCTCCTTGATCCTGCGCACTACTTCCCATCAAACCTTGAGTAATGGTAATGACTTTACCAGATAACCCCTCATTACAATTCCTAAAATCAGTATCATTGATGTAAAATTTAAACTGTGAAAAAGCGGCTTCATCTTTACATTGCTTAATCAAATGAGGCCATAATTCGAGTTGAGCAATCGACGTTTCGACATGCCGCCTCAATTCATATTCATCGCTTCCTTCTGCCGCAGCAATACGTGTTGTTATTACCTGCTTTAACTGCTCAAGATGAATCCCTTGTATTCCTTTATTTTGCAATTCTCTATTTATCGAACCAAATAATAAGTTAAGTTGAGCTTGATATTGCCTCTTATGCAGCTCACTTCTATTAGCCGCTTGTACTGGGATATAACCATGTTGCCCACCAAAAGCTGTGACTTTACACTCTTCCCTGTTAATACTGGTCAATGTTTGTCTTTTTATCGAACCATAACGAGAAATACGACTAAACTCCTCAAACACTCCCCAAAAAGAATGCGTAGCCTGTTTATCATCCGATATAGCTCCTTGAAACATCAACATATCAGTCGCTTCCATGATTTTCTTTAATGAAATAGCAGTACTCGCAGGTAACCTTTGTTCAGAAGACAGTCCCATTATCGCTTTAATCGCGTCTCTTGATTGCGCATCCGTTATCCCTCTATGCTCTGCAACAAACGATATTGCTTGTTCAGCCGAGAGTTTCATTTTATCTCTCATGATCTCTTGAATTTCATCTTTTGGAATATGAGTATGTAAAGCTAAGCGATTAAGCATACTAGGTTCTAATCGAATAGTTGACTCCAAGTGAAGCTCTGCCCCAACGGGCAAATTTAACATTTGCTTCATTTCTTGAATCGCTTGTAGCCTTGTTTTTTCTGTTTTACTCACAATCCCATCAATAATCGTCTCAAGTGGGATCTCTACATGATTAAACAAAATGGATTCAAACCCAAGATTAATCATTGACGCAGCACATTCAACACTTTTGAAATACTGATTCACCTTTGCAATATCACTTTTAGAAAGTTGAGTGATCCCTGTTTGAGTATGATCTTCAATAACTTCCTTTGGCCGACCATGTCGATCTTCTAAACCTAATTTCTGATAAATATAGTTAAGGTAGTCGATATTTTCTCGACCAGTGACTTTTAGCTGCGCTTCATCAAATGAATGAATTTCTAGCCCTTCTGAGCGAATACGCTCTTGCATGTGTGCATTGGCATTTAAAGGAAAAGCAAATGAGGGGAGGCTAAATGCTTCATTACTGACACCAGTAAAATTTGCCTTTTTGGCAATATCCTTAAAATCCGTTAGTAGGTCACTTGCGGCCCGCATTTTCTTATCTAAAACTGTAAACGCTTCTAAACTCATAGTGAGTTTAGGCATACCATTTGAGCCTAAGCGAAAAGCACTATTTTGACCTACCTTAAATTCAGCTTCCTGACCATAACGTGCTAAATGAATATTGTAAGCAGCAGTATAACTACTAAAACCAATCTCAATTTCATTATTCGTCGTTAATACCACTGTATGTGGAATAAGTTCTGGTTTTAATCCACTGTATGACGTTGTTGCTGATAAAAAGTCCTTCTCGAATGCTTTAACAGTGAGTGCTAAATCCATTTTCTTCTTAAAATGCGAAATTAATTGACGAACCGTCATTGACTCTATGCTTGCATCAGTCATATCTAAAGTGAAGCTAGCATCGATACAAACATGTGCCAAGCCTGCAAGACAGGCTGCCACGACTTCCTTTTTTAATGCTAATGAGTCTTGCCCACCTTCTTTAGCGGTTAAACGCTGCAACATCATAAATTCAAGGTTACTCGCTGACTTTGAAGCTGGAGGGTAATGACTCACGAGTAATAGACGCTCTTTCAAATTTAATGAGTCTCGATAACTTTTCATCAATGCCTGTATCCCATCTTGTTGGCTCACACCAACTTTAAAAGGAAAACCTGCAAAGCTTACTTTAGTTTCATTTTGACTTGAGGGATCACCAAAGTGGTTTAAACAAGCTTCATTCGTATACCCACGCGCCTGACACCAATCAATAAAATCCTGAGGTTTTGAAATAACCTCCTTTGTCATTAACTCCTTTGCCATTTTATCTACAATTGTAAAACTATTATCAGTAAAGTTTTCTGGCTTAAAAACAGGACGAATGACACTATGCTGCCGTTTTAATTGACTATTCGGCACTTGTGTTGCCAATATAGCCGTCTCTTCTAATTGACTACCTAGCTGCACTGCCATCAATTGTGGAGAGCGCATAACTGCATTAGGTTCTAATAGAGACTCAGAACTGTTTACATTCGTAAGTGGGGATCGTGCTTGCGTCGTTGTTGCTTCAGATGAAAACGAAGGAAAAACTTGACGAAAAAAATCAGAAGCCCAGGTAACAACGTTACAACTCAATGTACTGATTGAATGCATAACAGCGCTTGAAATTTCACTTATATTCATATCACTCAACCTCCCATTAACCCATTTGACTTAATTTAGTTCTTAAAACACACATATTTTCCAATAAATTTTCAAGCTGAAAGCTATCTAATAAATTTGTTGGAAATGAAACCCCTAAACATAAATCATCTTTATACAATCCAACCCAAGCACTACCTAATAAAGTCCGGTTTGTATTTAATGACAACCAATAATAATGATCATGTTCTCGTTCAGGTAACATTGATAATGATGAATAAAATGTAAAAATGTCACTACCATCCGGACATTCAAATAGCCATTCAATATCGTTTTTATCTATGATTTTTATACCACCGAGTTCAAGAGATAATGAAACCTGCCATCGTTCAGATAATTCGAATAACGCTATTTTTAATTCCATACATTGCCTCGATTATTAACTATTGTTCACAAACATCATCAAAATTCATCAACAATATTCTATAAAAATGATTTATATCAATAAACTTAAACGATATAGAAAAAGTTAATGTTCATCTATTCTCTTATCGGTATTCCCATCAAAATCTGGACCGACCAGCAAGCTTTCCAGACAGTAAAAATGGTTTTAATAAAACGTAGTGAACGAGCGACTTGATGATGAACTTTTAAGACTTATAGACAATGATCAAATCAAATACAATACAATAGGTTATAATTTATTTCTCGGCAGTTTATTTATACCTTGGTAAAGGTTATTCATCAAAACCAAAGAAGAGTATTAAATTTAACACTAAAACATGGATAGTCACTAAATGACCGAAAAGTCGCATTTTGAAAAGCTTGTCAGTATGTACGCTGCCCCCCCATCAATAACTTCTATTCCCCCTTAATGACGGTTTCTAAAAGTAAGCTATTATTGAAATTGAATTATCCGAAAACACCATCATTCTGCAGGCGGTGTTCATGGCAGCATCTATTTTAAAATGCTTGATGACGCAGCGTTCTTTGCCGCAAACTCCCTTGAAGAAACATTTTTTGTTTTAACAACCTCCTTTACTGCCTATATGCAGGATATGCATATAGGTCAATATATTGAGAAGACTAACCGTTTGCTCCGCGTTACTTTTCAGCCTCTATAATATAACGCTTGATGCGCACGCCGGTCCGCTGGCACATTTGCGGGTGAACTTTATTAATGTAATCATCCATCACCTGCTTGATGAATTCGTCTCGAAAAGGCAGTTGTAGATGCCGAAACTGTGGCACCCAAGAATGAAAGAAATCGGTAAGATTGTCTTTGGTCTCAAAGTATTCAACATGGTGGATCTCATCGATTCGAGGCAGGTAGAACCCCGCCTTTTCGATGAAATGTCCTATCTCGCTTAAGGTAAAATGATTGAAAGGATCGTTGAAGTTCGAAAAAAGGGTTTCCAATAAGGGTCTTGCTGATGCTCGATCACCGTATTCCAGAAGTGTTCATGGCCAACCTGAAAACCACACACTACTTTGCCCTTCGGGGTTAAGTTCCGATAGAAGCCATTCCATACTTTCTGCTGTTCCCCTACCCAATGTAAGCAACTAAATGAAAAAATAATATCAAAACGCTGCTTAAACTGTATTTCATCGGCACTCATCTGCTCGAAAAATAAATTGGCTTGATAAGCATGCTCCTTTCTAGCATAACGGATCATGTCTTTGGTCAAATCAATCCCGATAATGTTCCCATGTTCAAGATGCTCCGCCAGATAACGGGGAATTTTACCATCACCACACCCCACATCGAGAATGGAGTCCGCCCCAGTATAGTCACAACGCCCAATCGCCTCCATGGCCTGTCGCCACTGCATATCAGACACGTTGGCATATTCTTGAGCATACCACTTATTATGCCTGACAGACTTTTCCATTAGCCTCGCTCCTTAAACGCGACACCTTTCCCCTAATAAGTTACGTTAATAAGTCTAGCTTATGATGAGTTAATCCTTAGATTGCCATAATAACCCCAATTCATAACAGCCAGACAGACAAATAAAGAAACGAGCAGAAAAATGCTATCGATATTGATGAACCTATATAATGTAGGTAGCTATATCAATGGTGAATAATGGGCCTATTTTTGAACTCAAGTGGGCCTCTTATTAACACATAAATCCAATCCATAACCTTCAATAAAAGTGTTAACCATAAGGGATCGTTTATCGAGGCTGCTCAAAAACAACTTATCAATTTAATACTCTTTAAAGATCACTCATTGATAATGATAAATCCGCTTTTACAAAACTCAATCTATATTTACTTGCATCCGCTTTGCTGCTCGCTGAATAGCAATGGCAACCAATAAATATAACAAACCAAAAGCGGCAGAAATCACACCCAACCATAAAAAGTAATTGACATATATGCTCAAGCTTTTTGTCACAGCGGTGCTCTTAGGAAAAGCAACAAATAAGGCCGCTAGCTTCCCTGCAATTGCGCCTCCTGCCGCGACGGTCAAAAAAAACACCCCCAAACAAAATGCATTAATTTTTTTAGGAAAATAAAGTGCAACCATTGATAACGCTAATGCTGATATTAATATTTCACCCACTGCAAAACAAGCTAATGCACCCACCACCCAAAAGAGGTTTATCTGCGCATTGTGTGAAAAAAAAGTCCCCGCAAGCACTAGTATCAGCATACTCATGCCAGCAAATACCTGTCCAATCGCATACTGAAATGGCACTGTTAACTTCATTTTGTTACGCTTCAACATGGTATAAAATTTGGCAATAGCAGGGCTAAAAATAACAATGGCTAATCCTTCCGCAATCACTAAATTTGCCGGGCTCAACCGAAAACCCAATAAATATAAATCCACATTTTTAGCTGAAAACATAAGGATAGTTGAAAACATTTGATTGTATACCACCCAAAATGCCACTGATTCCAACAATAATATTATCCCGACATAAAACTTAAATTTGACTTCTTTAGTGGGTGAGGATTGATTAATGATAATCAAATAAAAAAATACCATTAAACTAAAAATAAGCAACATGTAAAATGATATATTTAAAAAGTGAAGAATAAGATTAAACAAAGAGAATAATAATAATAATGTCACTGATATTGCTATTATTTTCACCGTTGTTAATGCTAATAGATCACCGGCACTATTGACATCATCAAATAAATGACGTTTGAATAAATAATTTCCTAACCCTAATAGCATACCAATAACAGATAAAAAAAATGCCAAATGATAAGAGCTGTATATTGCGATCAAAGGCGTAATGGTTAATGCGGGGATCCCCCCAATATTAATGGACATATAAAAGTAAGTAAATGCAACTTTTGATTGCGTTGCATCCTGATCATATATTTTTGCCACTATCGCAGAAGGTGTCGGTTTAAAAAATCCATTCCCTATCGCAATGAGTGATAAAGCGGCAATAATCATATTCATTGTTGTTGAAATAGAAAGAATAAAATAACCTAAAATTAAAACAATTGTGCCAAGCAGTAACCCACGTTTTAAGCCAATAACGCGATCAGCAAGTACGCCACCAATCACAGGAGATGTATACAACAATGCCGAAAAGATACCAAAGATCATATAGGCTTCTTGAGAAGGCAGCTTCTCCTGAGCGATAAATAGCATAAATAATGTTTGAAACCCATAGAAAGCAAAACGTTCCCACATTTCTATGAAAAACATGACTCTAAACTTCTTTTTATTCACCATTGCTACTGACATTTTCAACCTCTAAATAAAATCATGAAATAAGGTTTTCACATCTAGAATAAAGGAAGCTGCATTGACTCATTAACATAACAAAATCAATTAGTCTGTTACTGAAATGACAAGTTGAAAGCCCCCGTTTAAGCAACTTCAACTTAACTTAGAACAAGCAGATAATCACACGAAGAATACTGATTGTCTGCAATAGAAATTAAAAATAGCACCCAAAAAATCATATCTTTACGCTTGGCTATACATGCAAAAAAGATGCTGATTGCATATTCCCTGATTAATTCGAGCGTATAATTACTTTCAGTTAAGCAAGCACAAAAGAGCCTGTCAACCAATCGAGTCTCTTCTATAATACATTAAAGTCGTGGTTATTGACTGCTGACAAGGTATTGTTGATGATAGCATTCTGTCTCACGTCACTAAATGATAAACCGAGTAAGTTCAGTGATATTCATTATAGAACTCGCTATTGTCATTCCAATATACGTCGCCCATTTTCAGCTAGATCCAAACTAGACGCAGTACACAATACACAAATTGTTATCCACCTAGTCTGCCACTAATCTTTAACTGTTTATCTTTAAATGACTAAGATTCTATAGGCTTAAATAACACAGTTTCATCGTGATAATCAGCCACGCTCTCACGGTGTGCCACGCTAACAATTGAGCAATGGGGTAATGCTGTTTTAAGCAAATAATAAAGTTTTTGCTCGTTATCTTGATCAAGAGATCCCGTACTCTCATCTAAAAAGACCCAATCAGGAGCACTCAGAATAACACGCATAAAGGCCATTTTTTGTTGTTCCCCCAGTGATAAGATCTCACTCCAATTTCTTCTCTCATTGAGCTCGATTTTAAGCCGCGGCAAGCCCACTTTGTCCAATAAATCACACAACTCATCATCACTATTATTTTGCTCACCAGGATACAATAAAACCTCTCGCAATGTCCCTAAAGGAAAGTAAGATCTCTGCGGTAAATACATCTATTTTTTACCCGCAGGCAACTTAACCACGCCTGAAGCAAAAGGAAAAATCCCTGCCAATGCTTTAATAAAGGTACTTTTTCCCACACCAGAAGGCCCTTTAATCAGATGATTTTTACCCGCCTCAAAGCTGACATTAATCCCATCAAGTAAAGTGTAGCCAGTTTGTGTTTGAAGCCTTAAGTTTTTAGCCATCACAGAGGTACGATTATGCTCTTCACGCTCAAGCTGTTTTACAGCGGCAATTATGGTCAACCTCTTGCATTTTATTCATGAACGTTGTTACACGCAGTACCACTGAGCAATATCAGTGTAGGCATTCACAAAAAAAGATAATGAGTTTTCAACTTGACTAAAAGCTGATGAAATTTGGTTAAACCCAGCCGTAAAATACAGTAACATTTTCTCTCGATTAATAACCTGCAAAGTAATATCGATAACTTGACTAAAAGAACGAAGAATACCCGTTTTTTCTTTATCTTGTGCCTGATAAAGCGCTATATTTTCAGCATTAGCTCGGATCCGCACCGCATTAAAACGAAAATCGGCTTCTTCCCTCTGTTGCTTAAAATTTAACCCTATTAATTTTTTACCTATTTTATGCGTTATATACGTGCCCGCAAAACTGTACATTAATGCAATCCACACGAGGTAACCTGAAATATGAATCGTTCCCAAACTCCCCCAAATTAACCGCCAGCGGTCCCGATAATATCCATAATAAAGTCATAAAAGAGCATAAAGTCACCGCAACATTCATTGCGACCAAAAACAAGGTCAAAACAAGTAAGGTAATCAAATAGAAATAGGCTATTTTTTTATGATCTGACTGCCAGTATAATTTGACCAACGGCCAAGTTGTAACAGGCTTACTCGCCACTGAATTCGTGCTTTGCTTTTTCTCACTCATAGGATCACTAAACGCGTTTTAAGTCACTACCTTTGAGTGTATTCCTAACGTAAATATGTGCCAAGAATATACTCAGATAAAGCCGACTATCGCGATTAAACACAAAAAATAGCAACAAGATAAGGTCAATTCTACAAATTTAATTATCATGCTCATCAAACATCTAAAACAGAAGAAGTTAATTTGGCTTTTTTAGCAATAAAAGTAATCCTAATGCCCTACTATGGGCCGCAAAGGTCATATTTGTATTCGCACTGGTTTTTAATAGATAAAGCAGAGGATTACTTCTATCTGGGTTTTTACTTGAAACGAGATTTAACACATTACAGCCCCTCTTTTTGTGTTAAAATAATGAATGGATCCAAAATAATTACCTTTCTCATTACGTTTGTTGCTACAAATGCTTAATGCTCCCTAGTGAGCATTAAGCATCTATGACCAAAACAGCCGCACCTCTGGCTAGCAGAGGCTACGATACACTAAATCTTTCGATACAACATATCATCCCATAGCGATATGGCTTAAGAGTATCAGCTCAACTTGTCTAACATAAATTAATTTCAACATGATCTGAGATGTCGATTTAAACAATCGACTTAGTCCTCTAATCCCCCAAACTGCTTTTCATCTCCATCAATAGAGTCTGCAATGAACATAATGCCTCATAAAAGGATGCAAACGCCTTATCAGGTACCGTCCGTTCCGTTGAAGAAAAAGCATTCATTCTTGATTGAATGGGTTGATCCATCGCTTGATTAAACTTTTCTTCACTGAGTTTGGCCATCGCTTGTTTAAGTTCGGTCAATAATTCATCGGCTTTAGCCCGTTTTCTCTCCCGAGTCGCATTTTCATGCATCTCATTTAGATTATGTTCCACTGAAGTCGGGTTATGCTTCGTTGATACCTGAGTATCACTCAGCTTAAAAAGACTCTCTAATTGTGTGCCCATTTCTTCAATAAACCGCTCAAGATAGTCTCGATCAATACTATCGATATGAATACACTCCGGCCCTTTTTTATGGGTATTAATTTGATAGTTTACCCCCACATTTTTTGCCATATCCATCACCTCGTGCAAGGTATGAAAAGGGTATTGGCAACGACCATCATAATCTAACCGCCAAAAGGCCATCAATGCTTGTGATAATGCCGTTAACTCAGATTGGCTGGCCTGAGCCCAACAAGCCACTTTGAGCATCCTAATCACAGACGAAGAGTGCCCAGCCCATAAAAACAATTGCTGTTTTCTTGCCAATAAGCTCGACAATGCCGTTTCATCTCGACAGGTATGATTCAATCCAACACCTCTCAGTTTACGGCTAAGCGAAGAGGCCACATCGGGAACACATGCTTGGCTCACTTTCCCTTGTCCTCCGCCTATACTGACACTGCAATCCGCTTTTATCTCATTTTCAACTAAGCCTTGCGCTGCGGTTTGGGGTTCCCACGCTTGTTGTTTGCCAAAATAATCCGCCATATCATGTAGTAACACCACTTTGTCTCTCAATGGATAATCCTGAGGTGTTGTCAAAATACTCATCGGTGCATCATAGGTGACTTTTTGAGCAAATAAGACGTTGTTATTGCAGTGTACTGTCCCATCTTGATTAAGTCTGTTTCGATAACTGCCAAAAGATGTCGCCAACTGCAGTTGGCCATTATTCGAGATCATTCTTAAGAGTGTTTGCCCACTTAGCAGCTCCATGGTCACATCGTAAAAAATGTCCCGATTACTCTCAATTAGTTGATTAATTTGATAGTATAATTTATGAATCAAACTGTTCATTAAAATATCAATATACGGATTTTGATACACCGCCTGTGCCAATTTTTTCTCATAGAGCCTGCAATCTCGACTTTGTATCCAAGCATCCAAAGCAATAGCCGCCTCATACCAAAATCGATATTCTCGTTGCTGAAACTGCCAAGATTCTTCTCCTGAAGCATGATAATAATGAGGTTTATCATCCCCACGATAGTGCTCACTATCAATCCACTTACTTAACTGTTTTTGATAACTTACCCGAAATAGTCCAAAATGGGTTATCACTTGAACTAACACTTCCTTTAACTCAGTATTATCCTCCGCTTTTCTTTCTTCAAGCAAAGCTAAAGTCTGTTTTGCATCGGCAAACATTGCATTGAAGACATGATGAACTTGCTCCATCAAATTCCTATTTTTTGAAACCGCGTTATTCATTGCGGTGCAGGTGAGTCGTTCTCCCGCAATGATTAACATATTCACCCCTCCTTTTTACCCATTTCCTATTGATGTGAATCACGAATAAATTTTTTCAACGACGGTAAATTACCATTAAAATGATTTAAGTCTACAGGGGCATTGACCCCCGTCACCTTACCATTTTGAGAATGCTGCCAAAGGCACCAAGTATTACGGCACGTCCCTTTATCCTTCCAAGGCTCTGGCAAAACCGATAATTCTGCACTGTATTGCGCTATCCAAAGCGGAAACCTTGCTAAACGGGGATCATTTAAATAGGTTTTCGAAAAAAACGAATTGGTATAAATTATCGGCCTTCGCTGAGTCTCTTTCTCCACGATATTCAACCATACCAAGCTCCTCTCGCGAATAGCCACGCCATTCATATTATCGGTTATTTCAATATCCAATATGGGCGGTAAATCAGCCGGGTTCCATTCCCCTACTACCGAAAGATATTTCAGCGCTTGTTTTTGTGGATCATCAGCGGCATAAAAAAAATGATAAGCCCCCCGAATTAAGCCATTTTCTCTCATGCCATGCCAATTAATATGAAACTCAGGGTCCACATAGGTTTCTCCCCCCGTAGCCTTCGCGATAGCAAAAGGAAATAGCTGACGATTAACTTGTGGCCAATCAATCCGTCCTTGATAGTGAGACACATCGATCCCCTGAATGGAATAATTATCGGATAATAAAGGTTTGACATATAAATCGGCTATATACCAAACCAATATAAGCCCTAATATCAACATAACGCGTATTTTGGTTTTTTTCGATTGATTGATTTTAAACATTATTGGTATTCTCTGTATTAAATGTATCTTCAACAGAGCAAAATCAATACCAAATAGATAATAATAACCATATCAACCACCCGATTATTATTATTGGATAAAACTATCCATTAAATGCAAAGCCTAAATATAAGCAGGATTAAACTCACATAACGTGAATGTCAATATCAAATCAATATCAGAGTAAAGTCGACTAACCCCGAGAAACCATCTTGATACATATTAGGGTCAAGGCACTCAAAACCTAACTTTTTAAGCACCTTTTGAGAGGCTATATTATAGGGGAAAACCTGTGCTAAATATTGTGTCACCCCCTGATTTTTCAAAGTATACATTAATGAAGAAAGTGCTGTAGTGGCATAACCATTACCTTGATACTCGTCTCCAACCCAGTAACTTAATAATGCAGTTATTAGTCTTTCTCTATCATTAATCAAACCAAAACTTATCCCACCGATGATACCTAAAGAGTGATGAACAATAAAAAAACGTCCTTTTTGCAATGAGTCAGTCCCTTTAATAAAATGTCTCACATCATTAATCGATTCTATCGGTTTTATGGCCAAACCCTCACAAATCTTAGCACTCATCAAAGGAAAGATAGCCTCCGCCATTTCCAGAGAAACCGGCATGAGATAAAGTTCAGATATTGCGGGCTGCCTTAAGGGGATTTCTTGCATATTATAGTTCTCTCTTATTGCTACTTTATTTTTATTATCTGAAAATTATTTTATTTAATATAACATTCATCAAACGATTAACATGTAGACACAACGAAAGCATTAATATAGCCAACTTTTATCAATGGATAAAATCGACCACGAACATTTTAATATTGGATGAATACATCCCATATATGCAAACAAACAAAACCATACTAATAATAAAATGGGGTCACATGGTTATATTTTTCTGAGTATTAAATAAAACAAACCCCATGAATAAAAAATAGTCATTTCCTCCGTTATCAAACCCCAAAACTGTCCATAGCTAAAATAAATAGGGACGCAAGTGTCCAATTTGATAATGTGGTCTATTTATTGATCCTTATGACTACCTTATCTATAAAATAACCTTTAAATATCACTCAATAAATTAATTGACAAAAATAAAATTAGCTTCTATTCGATTATTATAGGATATACTATGATTGAAATACCAAAATATTTATCTTTGCTAGATACAATTAAACAATTATTTCAAAATGAGAAAACAGAAAAAACAGATAAGAATGACCTACTAAACTGGGCAAAAAAAATAGCGCTATTACAACTTCAAGTCACCAGTCAATCGGTCTCTCAAATACTGGTAAACTCCCTTATTCATGACTCGACTCAGATCATGGCCATTAATATTAAGCGCCATAATCAACTCAATTCATCAAATGAAGCAGAAAGACAACACTTAAATCAGTTTCATCTACTTATTGAACATTTTTATCAAGCTTTAAACCAGCTCAGCCCCACCTACACCGATGAAGACATCAGCCAGCAATGGATGATAACCTCTCAATCAGAAAGAAAAATCCCCCCCGTAGAGGCGATTTCAGATACGACAAGCTCCGATGCTGCCATAGAAAAGAATCGCCAAGCTGATACATCAGAATTAGACCATTGCCATTCTCAGGAAGAGATGACAATTACAGCTAATAGCTCAATTACGCCCTCTAGTACAGCATCTAAACGCCTTCAACCTATGTCTAGTGATGAGTCCCAACAGTCGTTCATCACTGAAAATAACACCACTCAAGCATCCATTGATAGCGTGTCCAATATCATTTATGAGGGAACGAATATGAACAAAGAGCAAAATCGCAAGCCACTAAACAATGAAAAACCATATAGCCAAAAAGATTCCTCTTTTTTAAAACAATTATTCGATGACAAAGAGGAATAACGCCAACATGTGCCCCGTTATCCCCGTCCCTTTACATTACCCACAGGAGTATTCATCGTGTCCGATCCTATCTTAGAAGAACCGTGGTTTCTTAAAATGAATACCATGCTCACTGAAGTCATTATCAATAGCCACTTAGCAGAAAGTCATCAAGATGAGCTAACAAGCTTCGAGAGAAAAATGAAGGTTTTTTTCACTGATATGAATGAGTATCAATTAAATACCCATCAACCTGAGCTGCAGAAACAGCAAGCGGTCAGTTTTAGCCAGCAATACTTGCCGCTATTATCCGGATTAAGTCAGCTTTACCTTGCTTGTCTCGATCCCGAAGCGGCAAGAGGACGCTTTGATTATGGCAAAGAAAGACTTAAGCGGAGCAAGCAGCAACAAGATGTCATCCAGCTGGTCCATTTTTTGCAAAAAAAATATACTGATTTAGTGCAAAAACATCCTCATCTACCCATCCATAACCTTGATAATATGGCACTCCATGCTCTGGTAAACGAAGCCGTTTAATACGGTCTTATCGAGACGTCATCGTCTCGATAACGTCTCCTCAATATGGCTAACTTGAATAAGCAACACGCTCATAAAGGAATCCCTCATCATGGACACTAAAGACAGGTTTGATTGGTACTGGCAACCTAAAAACCCACCAAGCAGCACTCAAATTTTAACCAGCACGCAATCTTGTATCGCACTTGATACCCAAAAAAAAGACACACAAGCCCAGTGTCAGCAAATTAAAAAAAAGCATCAATCTCATGCTGACAACATGCAACAGACACTGTCTAAAATCAAAGCTGATCTTAAAAACTAAATGAATGTGGTGAATAACTGGCAAGTAAAAAGACGTTATTGGGGAAGAAAATAAGGAAGGAAGTTTGAAAGGTCATTCAGTCACTATACCGACATCAGCACACTGGAACGCTCTGAATACTTAAAGTTAAAAAGGTTATCCCACCTCCCAATGATATTGGGGGGTGGGATAACCTTCGTAACGGATCTAAGGTTAATTTAATAACGAGGTAAAAATCGCTCAAAGGATCCCAATAAAAAGGGATACTCATCAGTAACATCCACAGCAGAATACCAGCTTTGCGATCCGCCACCATGGGTATTTTGGTATTCAAATACCACTTTCACCACATGCCGATCACCGCTCATCATTGGCAACACTTGAATATTCGCCAACCTCGCATTGGGCGCCGATTGACACCCTCCCTCTTCGTCATAAAGGATGCCATAGGTACGAGAATAAATGGCTAAGTTTTGATATAAAATATAATTAAGCGCGCGATCTTGATCATTATCACCACGGTTTGTACTTAACGAGAGTATTTCAGAAACGATCAATTTTAACTTATCGACATCAATATTGGGCATTGTCCCCTTAATAGACTTGATGATTGAACAAGGGCTCACCTTCGTCAGCCGTTTCACATCGACATTAGGCAAACGACTGGCTAGTGAGGCCTGACTATAGCCCACTAACACCATCGGCCGCGAGAGTTTATTTTTTCGAGGTTTAATCGCTAAAATCAATGCACTTAATTGCGACTCCGTAGGCGTTAAACAATATATCTCATGACCATAGCGATTGGTAAATTTCCAAGTCATCTGACGAGCTATATAACGATAGCTCGGCTTCGACACCAACTCATAGAGCTGTTTTTCAATATGATCATTTGACGTTTCAGGAGCTTGTGCAGAAGTCACGGGTAAAAATTGCTGTTTGTTACCTTTCTCATCTAATGACAATAAACAACGCTCAAATTCCTTCCTTAGTCCTTTTGAAGGAAAATCAGCTTTTACATATCCATTGAGATATAAATACGTTAACTGATCCGCGCCACTAACCGTTGGTATTTCATTCATCTTATGAGTCACTCCTCATATGCCTTAACATTATTGATGAGCATACTTGCTCACCACCTTGTGGGTAAAAACTGAGGTAACACTTAGCTTGAAGGCACATAATCCATTAAATTCGAATGAAGAAAAGGGTACAGATCCGTCACATCAACACTGGTATAATAAGTACTTTGTCGTCCACTGACATTGCGTTGATAGGTAAAAATAACATCGATAATGGTTCTTCCTGGTGAGTTATTTGAACGTTTTGTTTCTAAGTTTTCTAAAAATTGATCGCTGTCTTTATCTTCAGTCCCACTCTCATCTTTACTAAACGCTAATCCCGCCGTTTTGGCATAGATCGTGGCGTATCGATAAGCCAGAAAATTCTTAGCACGCTCATGATCTGAGGCACCGACATTAGGTTTGGGTGCAAGGGCGGTTAATACATCTCGTATTGACGTTGTCGTGGTATTATGAACACTGAGTTCTTCCATTAACTCAGCAGTGGTAAAGTGGTATAAATGTTGACACCTCACCATAGGCAAAGGTTGACTGTTACTCAATTCATCGGGGGCAACAGGTCCTAAAACCCCCACAACAACCGATAAGACTTCATCGGCCACATTATGTTTATCACTCACCTCAAGGGTATTAATAAACTCATTTAACTCATCATTGCTATTGGGCAGCAATACATAAGCGTCTTGGTTATCGATGCTTAAAATCCAACTAACTTGCTCAGCAAGATACCGATAAGGCTGATTATTATGCCTATCTTTATAAGTGAATAGATCATAATAATCCTTAGGCTTAAGGTTAAGCAACTGGGTCGCCGCTTCACTTTCTTTTTCTAAGCCTAAATTAGTAAAGTGCGGTCTAAGCTGCCCGGCGGCATAAATGTATTTTGGTGGCGTTGCCACACTCATATGACTCGACTCTAATGGCATAGATGCCGATATGACTTCTTGCTCTGTGCTTTGTTGGTGCATATTTCCTGTTCCTTATTGTCATTTTAATGAGGTAAACCATTAGCCAAAGATGTCAGCACTTGAATCCGTAACTGCGTCTTTTTGATTTAAGTTGGGGATTTTTTGACGTCGGATCCCTTCCAACAAACTCGCCTGAGAAATTTCATCCGTGCCGAGACGTAAAGCCTGTAGCGAAGCGAAGCGGATCACATTCATGATCTCCGCACCTGAAAGCACATGTTCAGCCGCAATCATGTCTAAATTAATCGATTGATGTAACGTTGATTTTTTAGAGAAACCTTGACGCCACAACGTCAAACGCTCATTCACACTGGGCAGAGGAAAATAAATCACAGATTCGAAGCGCCTGAAGAAAGCGTCATCCAGATTGTCTTTCAAATTTGTGGCTAATATGCTGATCCCAGAAAAACTTTCTATCCGCTGTAATAAATAGGCCACATTTTGATTGGCAAATTGCTCATTAATCCCAGACGCTTGGGTACGTTTACCAAACAACGCATCGGCTTCATCAAAAAATAAAATCCACTGCTTATTTTCAGCAGTAGAGAAAACTCGCTCTAAGTTTTTTTCAGTCTCGCCAATATACTTGGAGATGATTTTCGACAAATCAACATGATAAACTTGATGTGATATCGCCTTTCCTAGCACACTCGCGGTCATTGTTTTACCTGTTCCTGGAGGACCATAAAATAATGCTCGATAACCGGGCCTTAATTTATTCATAAACCCCCAATCAAACATTAATGTCTCCCCATATTGGATCCAAGATTTAATTTCTTCTAATGGCTCCATGACACTTTTAGGCAGCACCAAGTCTTGCCAATTAAGTTGACTTTGCACCCGAGTGGCTGGAAACGCGTCGGATAAATCCGGACGGTAATGCTCTGAGGTCGTAAAAAAAAGTAAATATTCAGTCTGTAGCCTCAAAGGCGTTTTCATTGATAGAGGATCATAATGAGGAGAATGCAAATATAAGATTTCATTAAGTCCCTGTGGATCAGTGGATTGTAACTGGCTTTGTACCTGAAAACGTATCGATAAATCATCCCCTCCAAGTAAAAAGCTGACCGTTTCTCCGGTCACATAAAAACACGATTCCATCTCTACGCCAGCAAATTCAGTAAAAGGCCGCTGAGTCAGCTCATTGTGACAATTCAATACATCTAATACGTTAGGCTTTAATGCGGGGAGCAGGGCCAAGACTAATATTAACCTCATTTGAAAATCCAATTGATGCTTAACAATAAACTGAGCATAATGTGAATGAGATTGTTGCAGATCCGGAGGTAATATATCAAAGATACTTGATATATTAGTGTCTTGTTTAAAATGCAATTTCAAACGTGTATCAATAATTTGTTCACACCAGGCCATTTCTTTTTCTAAATCATGAATATTTGACCGCATCAAAGATAAAGCATCACTTTCTGGATCCATTATAAATACATTATTGTTAACCATAAAACGCCAACGTTCATTATCGAAAGACGTCTACCTATAGCAAGTCGAATACCAAAATATTAATAAGGTGATATTAGACCACCATAAAAATTATATTGGCTAAAAACAGCCAAATTTATAATGAAACGTGATCCTTTTATCAATGATATCGTTTTGTATTTAACAACCCTTTATTAGGTGGATAAAATAAATCAGCTTAATGACAATAACAATGGTCATTATTACCCAGACCAACATGATATAACGGTCAGATTGAGCCAAAGACAACAAGCCAAACCCATTCTCATATTATTGCCATCTAAAATTGACGGATTTGTCTTAATTGAGAGACGAGTTCCTTTGCTCTGCTTCCCACTGTTTTAGCCCAACTTGATTTGGCTAACTCTATGGCAGCAAATTGATAGGCTTCTTGATCTAACGCCGACAACATACCGTTAAAGCGAAGTAATGCATTAATCCCTACATCAAAAGCCATATTGATCAGCACTGCTTGATGTTGATATAATAAACGTGAAAAGACAGGCCAAGCTTGTATCAAAGACAATTCAATGCGTTTAATGTCATTTTCAAGCAAGTATAACGCCTCATGTCGAGTAATACCGTTATCGAATAAGTAAGCCACTTTTTGATGATTGGTAATGAGATCAGCCAAAGATAATGCCTGCTCATTTTTCGTGCTGCATTCCATCTCTAATAAAGGTTTGAGTCTTTTAACATCATTGCCAATTAAATAATGAGCTTCAGCTTCATTAATCCCCGTAATGGATACATTTCGGCCAACACCAATAAAAATCTGACTCTCTCCCCGTAAATAAATACCACACATTAATCCTTCATGCCGAATGAGTTGTTGTTTTAATACTTCTTTATTTGATAACACGGGTTGTTTGATTGACGGAACCAGTTTAATAAATTCATTATGATTATTTTTCATATTATTACCCTTTAAAATATCAAGAATAAAGCACACCCCTCACTCTTGAGATTAATATTGATAAATATGTTTCTACTCATTTTTAGGTGCTCGCTTATTGGCTATCATCATTAATTTTTTTCGATAGATAGCAATAGAATGATCCGCTAAGGCTTTTTTCCAGCTGAGGTTTTTAATAATGAGTCCTTTGATACGTCGAAAAATACTCACAGAGACTAATAATTGCACATTACGGTATTCTCCATTAATGCAATGGGTCATATAACGCATATCACCGCCATGATAGTACCCCCCAAACTTGGCTTGCAGTTTCAAGCAAATCGTCTCACCAAACTTTGGGATAAAACGTAAAACCCAACTCATCGCAGTAATAGCATCCGCGCCTGGGGGCATCATGGTCACACAATCAGCGGCATTCACTAACCGATAAATCGGTGTTTTAATGGACATCACCCAAGTTTCATCGCCCACCCGAGGAGAACCAAAAGTATAACAGGCAGCAATACCGCCTTGATGTCGCAACCTTTTGGCAGCAATCGTCGCCAGCGCGCCGCCTAAACTATGGCCGGTAATTAACAGTGGTTTATGCTTGAAGTCCAGTCTATTTAATACCTCTTGTAACATGGGTGCGACTTTTCCATAGGCTTCATTAAACCCCGAATGCACCATCCCCCCAGACTCACAACGCGTGCTGATGGCTTTGATATCCGTTTTAATGTCTTCTAAGCTATCAGACTCGGTACCTCGAAATGATAAAATCAAAAATTGTGAACAACTCACCAAAATAGCCTGAGTACCACCTTCATCAAATGTCTCGACTAATTGCATGCGTAAATGTGCTAACTCACAGATCAGTAATTTTTTTTCCTCCAGATGATCATAAGCTAGACTCTCAATCATCTTAAGCAAGGATGACTGAGACTGTTTGCCCATCAACTCACCGACTTGGCTTAATAACTGCCTCTTAGCAAGATCATCACTAATCAGTGGATTAAAGCGTACATAAGCCAACTCTGATAAACACGCCATTAACCAAGCGGCTCTATCACTGTAAGCTTGCCGATAAGTCGGCACATCTCTATTTAATAATGCTTCAACTTGTTGTTTATCTAATGACGATTGTATTATTTCAGTTTTCAATGGATTGTCCTTATCACTTTAAACTCAGAATTTCAGTCATCTATCTTTAAAAAATCAATCACGTTTACACATTAACGCTCATCCATTAATACGCCTTTAAGGCCTTCATTAATGCCATGCCTTGCTTGGTTAATTGCGCTTGTTTAAAATCAGTTGGGGAGCTGGCGATATAATCTGCTGTCGCCAGCTTTTTATAAGACGTTATCGCTCTGTCATCGGTATAACCTTGATTTTTCATGATAATAAAGAAGGTCTCTTCCGTTAGCGTTCCATGACTTGAAAACGCTTGCATCACCGCCTTATCCACCTCATCCAGCCCCGCTAAATCCACTTTAACTTGTAACTCAATCCGATAAGCCTCTAAAGCCTGCACCACCTCATCGGAGTCCATGCGACTTTTCAATAAGTTATTTAATTTATCCGTTAATTTAGCTTCCACTTCATTGACTGACGTCAGTGTCGGCGCTTCAAACTGGCGACTGTCTCGAATATTCGTCAACGGCTCCCCTTGAATACTGGCGGCCACTTCTAATAGCGACTCTTCATCCACTACCAATGTCGATAGAATCATCAACACCAATAGGGTCAATATATTTCTAGGGGCATTAATGAGCAATAACATCATGGCTAAGGCCCCAAATACCATCCACATTTGATTTAATTGCCAATCCACAATAATAAAAACACTTACTCTCTCTTTTTAAAGAGAAAACAAAAAAGGCCAATCAAACGCATTCTTCTTTATTCATCTAAACTCAGGTTAATAACAACCATATAGTAGGTTTAAAATAACAAAGCACATTATGTTTATGACTAAAAACTGCGTTTATTAATTACGGATACATGTTTATATACCGCCATTGGAGATACTGATAATAATAGGACTGAGAGAGAAATCATTCACATATATTGCTTCCCCACTCGCACCACTGTAGTCTCCCGCACGATAAAAATGCCCTTCTATTGCAAGCCATGAATTAATATCATAACCCGCTGTAAACTCGCGCTCAGGGTTCCAATCAGCGCACCAAATGACACTTCAAGTATATCTGTCATTGAATGCCCAAAGTCGGTGAGATTTATCCGAATGGATTCACTGGAAAAAGAAATCATTGCTGCAGCGATATTCACACCTACCGCTACTAAGATGGCTATAATAAAAACACCTAAATAGATTACCAGCACTGATTTCGCGGTAATATTCATATTTCCCACCCATTTTTTACTTTACTCATTAGTCACTATTCAGTGAATAACTCGCATTATTTAAGTGCATACTGAATAAAATATCACCTCTAATTGGGTGGCCAAATTCATTGTACCCTCCTAGCAAGCTTAGTTTTTTTGTTTGCTGACACGCTGAAACACAATAGTAACTGAGCCAGATAAAAAAGCGAGAATGGCACCAAGTATGATATTAAATGATTGGGATGCTAATTCCTGTAAATCACCAGCGCCTTCTGAATCTTTCTTCATACTTTCTATCAAGAGATTAGAAAGGTCCTCATCACTCAACATTTTTTCATTGGACGGTGAGTTTTTATACTCATCCAAAATACCAATATAACCTCCTATGGTATCTTGAGGGTTATTAAAGTCTTGATCAAAAAAAGCGATATAGCCTATGCCAACCAATAATAGAATATACACCAATAACACCATTACCCACATAGCAATAGGATTTGACTTAATAACGTTACTTTCATCCTCTTCCACTTGCTTCATAATCTCACTTTGACTCTCATCCATTTATCACCTCTCTATGTTAGCCATAACGAAAGTTAAAAAATTAATGCTCATCATTGTTAAATGCTGATTAAAATACCAACTGACTTATCAACATCAATTAAATATTTAATTCGGAATATATCTCCCTGAAGCTGCTATATCACTCAAGAAAAAAAGTGATATTCGTTTTTAAGCGGGATTAGTTATTTTTAACGTCAGCCTATAAGTACCTGAGTATTAAATTACCATAAATTCGTTCACTATTAGAGCAACGTGATAATTTCAGTACTTATCGCATCATTGGCTAGATCTCAGAAATAAATGAAACAAGTTAGATCCCTGTTACCTCATGAGTTCACCACGCTAGAAGAAGCGTTCAAGAATCATCCTAAACATCGCTGTAGAGTTCGAGCTCATGCAATATTGAGCAGTTATCACGGCTTCACTA